>JAVHVH010000220.1:0-40468 GCA_032160665.1 Pseudonocardiales bacterium | reverse complement strand
CGCCCCAGCCTCCGTCACCGGCCTGGCCGTCGGCGTCGGCGTTCGCGCCCGCGTTGTAGCCGGTCAGGTAGCCGCTGTCGTATCCGGTGCCATAGCCGCCCCAGCCGCCGAAACCACCGGTCAACATGGTGCCGATCAGCAGGGTCTCCCAGAACGGCACGCCGTACCAGCCACCAGGCACGCCGTACCCGCCGCCGAAGTAGTACGGCGCCCCCGGTGTGTACTCGGGGTAGCCCTGGTACGTCTGGCCCTGCACGGTCACCTGCCGCGGCGCGTCCAGCTGATCGCGGCCCGGCTCGCCGATCGACGGCAGCGTCGGCCCCGGATCGACGCCCAGCGCCAGCCGCGCCGAGCGGGCGGCGTTCAGGCCTTCCAACGTCGTACGGCGGGCCTGCGCGTACTTCGCGACCGAGTCGGCCGTCGCCAGTTGACTTCCGGCGGACGTGAAGCGCTCCGCGGCGTCGGCGATCGCCTGCCGAGCGGTCGGATTCTGACCCGGTTCGAGACTGTTCACCTCGCTGGCGAGACGGTCGTAGTACGGGATGACCTGCGCCCGCGCATCGGAGAGTTCGCGGCGCGCGCGGCGACGGCGCGAGTGCCGCCAGTAGCCGATGCCGGCGAGGGCCAGGAGGACGATCACCAGGAACACGATCAGGCCGGTGTGGTTCGACTTCTTGGGCTCGGCTCCGAAGCCGCTGTCCTCCGTCGCCGAACCGGCACATCCGTCCGCCGCGCTCGGCGCCTGCCGTACCGCCGCAGCGAAGTCCAGAACGGTGGTGGTGACGTCGTTGGTGGACTGCAGCTCCGAGCGGTTCCGGTCGACCGCACCTTGGATGGCCGAGCCCACACCACAGCGAGCGCTCGAAGCGGCGCCATAGCTGCGTCCCTCGAACACCAGCACGGTGAGCCCCGAGCTGCCCGGATCGAGGCGCGACCCGATCGACTTGGCCACCGTGACGGGGTCCGGTCCGCCGGAGGGCAGGATCGCCACCTTGATACCGGACAGCGTGTCGCCGCCGAGCTGGCTGCGGTCAATCGTGGGCGTGCTCGCCCCGACGTACAACGATGCGTGCTGCAGAGTTTCCACAGCGCTGTCGACGGGGTCGGCGTTGGCGTGGGCGGGCGAGCTCAGCGAGCCGGCCAGCGCAGCACCCAGCAAGGCAGTCAGGACGCGCATGCCACCCCCTTACCCCGCGGTGGCCGCGGTCAAGCCGACGAGTGGGTCAGCGGGGCCAGGCGGAGCGGAGCTCGGCCTCCAGCGCCGGCCGGGCTTCGGGCGGGATCGGCTTGCCCTGACCGTCGGTGACGTAGAAGGCGTCGACGACGACCCCGGCCAGCGATGACACCCGCGCGGAGCGGACGTCGAGGCCGGCCCGTTCGAGCGCGGCGGTGATCCGCGACAGCAGCCCGATCTCGTCCTCACCGCGGAACTCCACGACGGTCGCGTCAGTGGCGTCGTCGAACCACAGAACCGACGGACGCCGGTGCGCCGCACCCGGCGGGCGCCGGGAGTACGTCCGCTCCTTCTCAGCCAGCTTGTCGGCCAGACCGAGCTCCCCCTTCAGCGCCCGCGCGAGATCGGATCGGACGAGGACCGGGTCGGGCATGGTCCCGAAGCGGGGCTCGACGACGAAACGGTTGACCGCCATACCGGCATGCGTGCGGATGGATGCCTCGCGGATATCGAGGGCGTGCAGCGCGAGCACTCCGGTTGTGCGGTAGAGGGTCCCGGTGGCGTCCGGCGCGGCAACGACCACCTCGTCGGCCCCGACGAGGTCCGCGAGTTCACCGCGCTCGGCCATCTGCCGGCGCTCGTCGTCCAGGGGCGGGATCGTCGGCTGCCGCGATCCGCGCACGGCCGCACGGGCCCGTCCCACCAGGTCGGCGATGAGCCCCGCCTTCCAATCGCTCCACGCGGCCGGACCGGTGGCGGACGCGTCGGCGACGGCCAACACGTGCAGCAGGTCCAGTAGCTCGGCCGAGTCGCCGACCGAGTCCCGCACGATCGTGATCGTCATCGGATCGTCCAGGTCCCGACGGGTCGCGGTGTTGGGCAGGAGCAGATGATGCCGCACGAGACCGACGATCATCGCGAGATCGTCGCCGGTGTAGCCCATCCGCCTCGCCACCACGTCGGCACGCTCGGCGCCGGCGATCGAGTGATCGGGACTCGGGAAGCCCTTGCCGATGTCGTGCAGCAGCGCGCCCATGATGAGCAGGTCACGCCGGGCGACGTCGCCGTCGTGTTCGGCCGCCGCGGCGGCGGTCTCGAGCAGGTGCCGGTCGACGGTGAAGCGATGGACGGGGTTGTGCTGGGCCCGGCAGCGCACCGCGTCCCACTCGGGGATCAGCGCGACCAGCAGGCCGGCCTGATCGAGCGACTCCAGGACCGCGATCGCGGGCTGACCCGCGCCGAGCACCGCAAGCAGATCGTCCAGCGCCCCGCGCGGCCACGGCGTGGGCAGCGGCGCCGACTCGGCGGCGAGCCGTTCGAGTGCGAACGGCGCGATCGGCATGTCATGCTCGGCCGCCGCCCGGGCCACGCGCAGCACCAGCCCCGGGTCCGACCACGGGTCCGCGTCGCGAGCCAACATCACCTCGCCGTCCTGCGATACGACGTCCTTCGCCAGGCCAACTCGCTCGGGCCCCGGCCGCGACGACCCGAACGGCCAGCGTCGGGGCGACCGCGCGGACCGCAGCGTCTCGACCCGGCGCCACGCCAGGTCCAGGGCGTGCGCAACCGACCGCGCCGCCTCGTTGACACGACGCAGCAAGGTGTCGCGGGCCTGCTCGCCGTCGTCGTCGGAGTCGGTGAAGTCGAGAGCGGCCGCCACGCTGTCGTGCTCCTGCTGACGCAACACGTCCTCGGCGCGGCCGGTGATCCGGTGCAGTTCACCGCGGACGTCGAGCAGCACGGGGTAGGCCTCGCGGACCCAGACCGGGTAATCGACGAGTTGTGCGGCGGCCAGCGCGTGCAGCGTCTGGGCGTCGCGCAGCCCGCCTCGCGATTCCTTGAGATTGGGTTCGAGCAGGAAGGCGGCGTCACCCGCGATCGACCAGCGCTCTCGCGAGATCGACTTCATCTCGTCCAGGCGCTTCGTGGCGGTCGCGCGCCAGACGTCCAGAACAGTGCCGCGGACCCGGCCCGTCAGCCCGGCATCCCCGGCGACGTGCCGGATGTCGAGCAGGCCGAACAATGCCTTGAGGTCATCCTTCGCGACGGCGACCGCCTGGTCGGGGGTGCGCACGGAGTGGTCCAGCGCCATGCCGCTGTCCCAGATGGGGTACCAGATCGCGTCGGCGATGTCGGAAAGCCCGTCGACCCTGCCTTCGTGCAGAAGGACGAGGTCGAGGTCGGAATAGGGCGCCGGCTCGCGACGGCCGAGCCCGCCGACCGCCACCAGCGCGACGCCGTCGCGTGCGGTCAGCAGCGCCTGCAACCACTGGTCGTAGGCGACGGACAGCTCCTGGCGCAACAGTGGACCGACGAGTCCGGGCCGGCGCAGAACGCCGGCCCGGATCTCGCTCAGCTTCGTACTAGATGGCGTCGGCGTCACGCTCTCCCGTCCGCACCCGGACCAGCGACTCGATTGGGGTTACCCACACCTTGCCATCACCGATCTTGCCGGTGCGGGCCGCCTCGACGATCGCCGAGACGAGCTTCTCGACGTCACCGTCGGAGACCACGACGTCGATGCGCACCTTCGGCACGAAATCGACGGTGTACTCCGCGCCGCGGTAGACCTCGGTGTGCCCGCGCTGGCGGCCGAAGCCCTGGACCTCGCTGACCGTCAGGCCTTGGATGCCCAGCACCTCGAGTGCCGCCTTGACGTCATCGAGCTTGAAGGGCTTGACGATTGCCGTGATTTGCTTCATGCCGCTCCTCGCAATGACGTCGACAGGCTGAGCCTAGGAGTAGGTGAATTCGTCTCTCGATGAGTCATGCGTCCACCGTCGCTTTGGGCACGGTGGCCGTCGGACCGGATCCGGTGATGCTGCCACCGACCGGACCGAACTCGTACGCGGACTCGCCGTGGATCGACGTGTCGAGACCCACCAGCTCCTCCTCCTCGGTGACCCGGTTCTTGATGAAGATGTTGATGACGAGGGCGATGATCGCGGTCGCCACGAATGAGTAGATCGTGACGGCGCCGGCCGCCAGGGCCTGGTGCATCAACAGGTTCCAGCCACCGAAGTGGCCCCCGCCGCCGTAGAGGATGCCATCGTTGCCGAGCGAGTTCACACCGGTCGTGCTGAAGAACCCGATGCTCAGAGTGCCAACCCAGCCACCAACGAAGTGGACGCCCACGACGTCGAGTGAGTCGTCGAAGCCGAAGCGGTGCTTGAGGCTGATGGCGAGGGCGCAGATCACGCCGGCGATGAAGCCGATGAAGATCGAGCCCATCGGGCTGACCCAGCCGGCGCACGGGGTGATCGCGACAAGCCCGGTTACGGCGCCGGACGCGGCGCCGAGGGCGGTGGACCTCCCGTACTTGATCTTCTCCACCAGGATCCAGCCCAGCAGCGCGGTCGCGGTAGCCGTGTTCGTGTTGACCCATGCGAATCCGGCGACGTTGTCGGCGCCGAGTTCGGAGCCCGCGTTGAACCCGAACCAGCCGAACCACAGCAGGCCGGCGCCGAGCATCACGAACGGAATGTTGTGCCCGCGCATGTTCGTCCTCGGCCAGCCCTTGCGCTTGCCGAGCACGAGCGCCATCGCCAGGCCCGCGGCGCCGGCGTTGATGTGCACCACGGTGCCACCGGCGAAGTCCTCGGCGAAGAAGTGGCCGCCGGGCTCGAGAGCCGACCGGTTCAACCAGCCGTAGGCGTCGAACACCCAGTGGGCCACCGGCGCGTACACCACGACCGACCAGATGGTCACGAACGTCACGAACGCGCCGAACTTCCAGCGGTCGGCGGTCGAGCCGGTGATCAGCGCCGGCGTGATGATCGCGAACGTCAGCTGAAAGGCGACGAACACGATGGTGGGGACCGTCTGGAACGTCCCGAGGGTCGGGACGACGTCATTGATGTTGCGCATGAAGGCGAAGTGCAGATCACCGAGGTACTTGCCTTCACCGCCGAACGCCCAACTGAACCCGACGACCAGCCAGGTGACACTCACGATGGCGATCGCAGCGAAGTTCTGCATGAGCATCGCCAGCACGTGCTTGACCCGGACCATGCCGCCGTAGAAGAACGCCAGGGCCGGGGTCATGAGTAGCACCAGTGCGGAGGACGCCAAGAGCCATGCCGTGTTGCCCGCGTTCAGACTCTTTTCGAAGTCGAACGGCACATATTCGGTGGCCAGTAGCAGGTGAGACACGTAAGGCTCCCCTTAGTCCGTAGTGGCACGCCGAGGGGCGCGCGCTTGGCGGCAAGGTTGCGGGGTTCCTGTTTCGCGAACCGCTCCGTCGTGTTTCGCGCGTGTAACCGACGCACACGGTTGCGCGCATTCGCGTGCGAGCGGGTGACTACCGTCGGCACGGTGACGAGCCTCACTCGCGACGCCGCCCGCAGCCGGGCCGACCTGATCTCCGTTCACGGCTATGACCTCCGCCTCGACCTGATGATCGGTGACTGTCATTTCGGATCCGTTACGACTGTCCGTTTCGTGTGCGGGTCGGTGGGCGCCGCAACGTTCGTCGATGTAGCGGCGCACGAGCTGCGCTCGGCATCTCTCAACGGCCGGCTGCTGGACCTCGACACCGTGTTCGACGCGACCGCGCGCCGGATCACCCTGGACGGTCTCCAGCACAGCAACGAACTCGTCGTCGACGCCGTAATGGCGTACTCCCACGACGGCGAGGGCCTGCACCGGCACGTCGATCCCGCCGACGGTCGCGTCTACGTCTACGCGATGTCCTTCCTCGACGCCGCGCCACGCTGGTACGCGTGTTTCGACCAACCCGATCTCAAGGCGCCGGTAACGGTGGAGGTTCGCTGCCCGTCCGATTGGCTGGTCGTCGGAAACGGACCGGCGACCGAGGTGGACCCCGGCCACTGGGGTGTCGCCGCGACCGGCCCGTTGGCCACGTACTTCACAACGTTCGTCGCGGGTCCGTACCACCAGGTCCGGGACAGCCATGACGGCATTCCGCTGTCGTTGCTCGCCCGGCAATCGCTAGCCGAGCACCTGGACACCGATGCCAAGGAGCTGTTCGCGCACACCAAGCGTTGCCTGGACGCGCTGCACCGGTTGTTCGGTGCCCGCTACCCGTGGGGCGAGTACCACCAGGCGTTCGTCCCGGAGTTCAACGCCGGAGCGATGGAAAACCCCGGCTGCGTGACGTTCCGGGACACCCTGGTGTTCCGCGCGCGGGCCACGGAGGCGGAGCACCTGGATCGCAAGATCACGATCGCCCACGAGATGGCGCACATGTGGTTCGGAGACCTGGTGACGATGCGCTGGTGGGACGACCTGTGGCTCAACGAGTCGTTCGCCGAGTACCTCGGCTCCCGAGTCAGTGGTGAGCAGGCGTGGGTCGACTTTGGCATCGCCCGCAAGTCGTGGGGATTCGCGGCCGACCGGCGTCCGTCCACCCATCCGGTGGCGGGCAACGGTGCTGCCGACGCGGCGAGTGCCCTGACCGACTTCGATGGCATTTCCTACGCGAAGGGCGCGTCCGTGCTGCGCCAGCTCGCGCGGTACCTGGGCGACGACGTGTTCCTGGGCGGGCTGCGGCGCTACATCGAACGGCACGCGAACGGCAACGCCGAGTTCGCAGATCTGGCCGCGTCGTGGAGTGCGGCCGGGGCCAATGATCTCGATGCCTGGTTGCAGGCCTGGCTGCGCACGTCCGGCCTGGACGAGCTCTCGGTCGCCGGGACCGACATCGTGCGGCACAGCCCTTCGGGCACGCCGCGCACGCATGCGATCGCGGTGACCGCGCTGGCCGCCGACGGACGCGAACGGTCGTCGGCGCGGATCACCGTGCGCGACGACCGCACGCCGACCGGTCTGCCCGCGGACGGGTTCCTGCTTCCCGACGCCGCGGACGAATCCTGGGCCAAGCTGGTCCTGACCCCGGACGCGTGGGCGGCGATGCCGACGATGCTCGTCGGCATCGAGGACACGCGCTCGCGGGTGGCGATCTGGAACGCACTGCAGCTCGCCGTCGCCGACGCGGAGGTCGATCCGGCGCTCGCCATGGACATCGTCAGCATTGCGCTGCCGGCCGAGACCGACGATGCCGTGATCGGCGTGGTGGGCCGCTGGGCGCGGCGCACCGTGGCCGGCGGCTGTCTCTCTGAGCCGGTGCGGCAGGCCGCCTTGGCGCGTGTCGCGGGCGCGATGCTCGCCGTCGTCGAGGGGGCCGAACCGTCGTCGGGCCGGCAGCTGGCCGCCGCCCGGATCGTCATCGGCGCGACCTCGGACGCGCGCCGATTGCGGGCCTGGCTGGACGGGACCGACCTGCCGCCCGGGCTGCTGATCGACACCGAGCTGCGATGGTCGATCCTGCACCAGCTGGCGCTGCTCGGGGACCTGGGCGAGGACGAGATCGGACAGGCCGCGGTGGCCGATCGCAGCTCGCATGGCGCCGTTCATGTCGCGCGCTGCCGGGCCGCGCGGCCAGACGACGGCGCCAAACGGGAGGCCTGGGCCGCGATCATGGGGGACGCCGACCGTCCGAACTACGAGCTGTACGCGCTGGCGGAAGGGTTCTGGGAACCGGACCACCGTCACCTGACCGACGCCTACGTCCCGCGCTACTTCGACGGGATCGCGGCCACGGCGGAACTACGCAGCGGCTGGGTCGTCGACCGGTTGGCCCTGCTGGCCTATCCCTGGACCGCCGTGTGCGCCGACACGGTCGCCCGGACCGATGAGCTGCTCGAAGACCAGGATCTGCACTCCGGCATCCGCCGCTCGATCATCGACGCCGGGGACGACCTGCGACGGGCGCTCGTCGTCCGGGAACGCTTCGCCGGGTGATAAGGGCTTGCACCTCACGCTGCGTGAGGTTGCACAGTTGTCGGCATGACCAACGACGGGTACTCGGTCGGCGCGGTCGCGGAGTTGGCGCGCGTGTCCATACGCACGCTGCACCACTACGACGAGATCGGGCTGCTGCGGCCGAGCCAGCGCACCGCCGCGGGCCACCGCCGCTACAGCCCCGCTGACCTCCAGCGGCTGCACGGGATCTTGTTCTACCGGGAGCTCGACTTCGGGCTGGACGAGATTGCGGAGATGTTGGCCGACCGCGAGCACGGCGTGGACGAGCGGCTCCGCAAGCAACACCGGATGCTGCGCGAGCGGATCCGGCGTCACCAGCAGCTGCTGGCGGCGATCGAGAAGCAGATGGAGGCACGGAGGATGGGCATCTCGCTGACTCCCGAGGAGCAGTTCGAGATCTTCGGGACGGACAAGGTCGCCGGTGAATGGCACGACGAGGCCGAGCAGCGGTGGGGCGACACGGACGCGTTCAAGGAATCACAGCGACGCGCGGCGGCCTACACCAAGCAGGACTGGGCCGCGATGAAGGCCGAATCCGATGCCGGGCTGCGGGCGTACGCAGACGCGATGCGGGCGGGCGCTCCGGCAACAAGCCCCCAGGCGATGGCGGCGGCCGAAGCAAACCGGCAGTTCATCACGCGGTGGTTCTATGACTGCGGGTACGACATGCACCGCGGACTGGCCGAGATGTACGTGGCCGACGAGCGGTTCCGTAAGACCTACGAGGACGTCGCGCCCGGCCTGGCCCGATACGTCCACGACGCGGTTAAGGCGAATGCCGACGCCCGCGAAACCCCCTGACCGACCGCCCCCGTCCCCGCGCTTTGCACCTTTCAGCTCCCCTCGTGGGCGTGATTCGGGGAGCTGAAAGGTGCAAAGCGCGGGGGGTTTTAGGTCGCGCCCCGGGGGTTGGGTCGCGCCCGGGGGGTTTAGGCCGCGCCCGGGGGGTTTAGGCCGCGCCCGGGGGGTTGGGTCGCGCCCGGGGGGTTGGGGTCGCGCCCGGGGGGGTTTGGGTCGCGCCCCGGGGGTTTGGGTCGCGCCCGGGGGGTTTAGGTCGCGCGGGCGGCGACGAAAGCTCTTACTGCCGTTTCGACGTCGGCTGCAGAGTGCGCCGCCGAGAGCTGGACGCGGATGCGGGCCTTGCCCTGGGGTACCACCGGGTAGCTGAACGCGATGACGTACACGCCGTGCTCGAGCATCGTGTCGGCGATGCGCCCCGCCACGACCGCATCACCGAACATGACCGGCACGATCGGATGCTCGCCGGGCAGCAGGTCGAAGCCGGCCTCGCTCATCAGCCGCCGGAACAGCGCCGCGTTCTCGCGCAGCCGGTCCCGCTCGGCGCCTCCGCCGGTCACCAGGTCGAGCGCGGCGAGCGAGCCCGCGACGACCGAGGGCGCGACCGCGTTCGAGAACAGGTAGGGGCGAGCGCGCTGCCGTAGCAGTTCAACGATCTCGGCGCGGCCGCTGACATATCCCCCGGACGCTCCCCCGAGCGCCTTGCCCAGCGTGCCGGTGTTGACGTCGACTCGGTCCCGCACGCCGAACAGGTCTGGCGTGCCGCCCCCGCCCGGCCCGACGAAACCGACCGCGTGCGAGTCGTCGACCATAACCAGGGCGTCGTGCCGCTCGGCGAGCGCGCAGATCTCATCGAGTGGCGCGAGGTAACCGTCCATCGAGAACACGCCGTCGGTGACGACCAGTCGGCGACGGGCGCCGGAGGCCGCCTGTAGCTGCGCCTCGAGATCGGCCATGTCGCGGTTCCGGTAGCGCAGCCGGGTCGCCTTGCACAGTCTTATGCCGTCGATGATCGAGGCATGATTGAGCTCGTCGGAGATCACCGCGTCCCGCTCGTCGAGCAGAACCTCGAACACCCCCCCGTTCGCGTCGAAACACGAGGAGAACAGGATCGTCGCGTCCGTGCCGAGGAACTGCGAGAGCCGCTCCTCCAGCAGCGTGTGCTGCGTCTGGGTGCCACAGATGAAGCGGACGCTGGCCATCCCGAAGCCCCACTCGTCCAGCCCGCTCTTGGCCGCCGCGACCACCGAAGGGTGATCCGCGAATCCCAGGTAGTTGTTCGCGCAGAAGTTCAGGACGTCGTTCCCGCCGGCCGACACGCGCGCGGCCTGGGGTGACTCCAGTTGCCGCTCGTTCTTGTACAGACCCGCGGCCCGGATCTCGTCCAGCGTCTCGCGCAGCTGCGCGCCCACCGTCCCGTACATCAGGCGACCTCCGTCCAATCCAGAACGACCTTGCCGCACTGGGCGCCGCGCGCCGTCGCGAACCCCTCGGCCCACGCGGTCGCCGGGAAGCGATGTGTGATGACCCCGCGGATGTCCAGCCCAGAGCGCAGCATGGCGCTCATCGCGTACCACGTCTCGAACATCTCCCGGCCGTAGATCCCCTTGATGGTGATCATGTGCGTGACCACCTTGCCCCAGTCGATCTCGATCGGCTGGGCGGGGAGGCCCAGCATCGCGATCCGGCCGCCGTGGTTGAGGTTCGTGATCACGTCGGGGAGCGCGGACGGGTGCCCGCTCATCTCGAGGGCGACGTCGAAGCCCTCGACCATTCCCAGCCGTTTCTGCGCGGACGCCACGGACTCCTTCGAGACGTCCAGCGCAAGGTCGACGCCCATCGTGCGGGCAAGTGACAAGCGGTACTCCGAGACGTCAGTGATCACGACGTAACGTGCGCCGACGTGGCGGCACACCTGCGCGGCGATGAGCCCGATCGGGCCGGCCCCGGTGATCAACACGTCCTCACCGACCAGCGGGAACGACAGCGCAGTGTGCACCGCGTTGCCGAACGGATCGAAGATCGCGCCGAGGTCGGGATCGACGGGCGTGTGATGCACCCAGACGTTCGACTCCGGCAGCACGACGTATTCCGCGAACGCGCCGTTGCGATTGACCCCGATCGAGGACGTCCGGATGCACAGGTGGCGCCGGCCCGCGCGACAATTGCGGCAGGTGCCGCACACGATGTGCCCCTCGCCCGAGACCAGGTCGCCGATCGCCACATCGCGAACGCCCGTACCGATGTCCACGACCTCGCCGCAGAATTCGTGCCCGGGCACGAGTGGCGCATCGACCGCCCCGGCCGCCCACGAATCCCACGACTCGATGTGCAGGTCCGTGCCGCAGATGCCGGTGCGCAGTACCCGGATCTTCACCTCGCCGCCCCCGGCGTCGGGCTCGGGGCGATCGGTCAGCTCGAGCCCCGGGCCGGCGGCCGGCTTGTAGAGCGCCTTCACAGACTCACGCCGGATCGCCCAGCAGTGCTTCCACGAACTGCTCGGGATCGAAGGGCGCGAGGTCGTCAGCACCCTCGCCCAGGCCGACCAACTTCACCGGGACGCCGAGATCGCGCTGCACGCTGATCACGATGCCCCCCTTGGCTGTGCCGTCCAGCTTGGTGAGGACGATGCCGGTGACGTCGACGATCTCGGTGAACACGCGGGCCTGGGTCAGCCCGTTCTGCCCCGTCGTGGCGTCCAGCACGAGCAGCGTCTCGTCGACGGGCCCCTGCTTCTCGATCACGCGCTTCACCTTGCCGAGCTCGTCCATCAGGCCGACCTTGGTGTGCAGTCGCCCGGCGGTGTCGATCAGGACCGTGTCGACCTTGCGCTCGGTGCCCTCCTTCACGGCGTCGAAGGCGACGCTGGCCGGGTCACCGCCCTCAGGTCCACGCACGGTTTCGGCGCCGACGCGAGATCCCCACGTCGCGAGCTGGTCGGCCGCCGCGGCGCGGAAGGTGTCGGCCGCACCGAGCAGGACGGTCCGCCCGTCCGCGACGAGGACTCGGGCGAGCTTGCCGCACGTGGTCGTCTTGCCGGTGCCGTTCACGCCGACCACCATCACCACAGCCGGACGGTCTCCGGTCGGCGTCGAGTGCAGGGTGCGGTCCAGGTCGGGCCGGAGCGCGGCGACCAGCTCCTCGGTGAGGAGCGCGCGCAGCTCGGCCGGCGACCTGGTGCCGAGCACCTTCGTCCTCGTGCGCAGCCGGTCGACGATCTCGGTGGTCGCACCCACGCCGACGTCAGCGGTGAGCAGCGCCTCCTCCACCTCGTCCCACGAGTCCTCGTCGAGGTCATCGCGTGCGAGCACCGACAGCAGCCCGCGGCCGAGCGCAGTCTGGGACCGAGCGAGCCGCGCGCGCAGCCGCAGCAGTCGTCCGGCCGTGGGCTCGGGCGTCTCGAGCACCGGAGCGAGGGCAGCCTCGTCCGGCTCGACCGGAGTCTCGACGACCGTGCCGACCGCTCCGCCGGGCTCAGCCTCGAGCAACTCCGGGTCGACGCTCGGCGGCAGAACCGCCCGGCCGGCGCGACGGCCGGGAACCAGGAACGCCGCGGCAACGACAACGGCAACGACCAGGACAGCGATGGCGATGTAGAGAAGGACCACCTGCCCATCCTGTCAGTTGGGCCGGAAAGCCGAACGGCCCAGCCACGAGTGGCCGGGCCGTTCCGGACGGGGATCAGGCGGTCGTGCTGACCAGTCCACCGGTCTGCCACGCGCCCCAGCTGACGTTCCAGTCGCCGTAGCCGGACCCGAGCTGCATCTGCGGACCGTTGGCGTTCGGGTACTCGACGACGTCGCCGACCCGCAGGAAGTGGTAGAGGCGCTCGGCGTCCGCGGGCAGCAGGTTGGTGCAACCGTTGGACGAATCGACGCCGTGGTCGATGTTCGACACGTTCCACGGCGCGGAGTGCAGGTACTCGCCGCCGTAGGTCAGTCGCTGCGTGTACTTGACGCCGCACTCGTGATACCCGGGCCCGCTCATGCAGATGCTTCGGCCCTTCTCCATGATCACCTTGATCCCGTGGGCGGTCGGGGTGTTCCGGGCGCCGAGCGAAACGGGGAAGGTGCCGTACTTCCTGCCGTCCGTCGTCACGGTCATCCGGTGCGTCGCATCATTCACGGACGTGATGTTGCGCGGGCCCGTGGTGAAGTCCGACGTCAGGCTGTCGTCGTAGGACAGTCCCTTGCCGGCGGACAGGTGCTTGGCCGGGATGGCGACGTGGATGGTGGCGTGCGCGGGCCAGTAGGTCTGCGGACGCCAGTGCGCCTCGATCGGGTAGCCCTTGTAGTAGCTCGAGTACTCGAAGTACCAGGCGCCCGTGATGGGTTTGCCATTGACGGTCGCCGTGGTGGCGTCCTGCAGGGCCTTGCCGCTGGTGATCTTCTTCGAGAAGAACGCGATGATGGGCATCCCGACGCCGTACTCGGACCCATCGCTGTTGAGCAGCTTGATGTGCACCGGCTTGGTCGGCGCCGCCGACGAGGACGCCGATGACGCTGGGGCTCCGGCCGAGCCGGTTTGGGTGCTCACCGCGCCGTTCGACGCAGTGACGGTGACCGTCGGGCTGGCCGTTCCTGAGTTCGATGAGCAGGCGGTCGCCAACAAGGCGACAAGGCCGGTCAGCACGGCGGCAGCGCGGATGCGACGTACGCGATTGGGCATATGCACCCCACCACGGTAGGGGACTCCCGCGATCACGCCCTAACCGACCAATTCATTTCACAATCACGCAACCTCTTGGTGCGCGGCTGCGACTCCGGGCATTTCGGACGCTCAGACGGCGTCCCGCAGCCGCTGGCTGATGACCTGGCTCACGCCGTCGCCTCGCATCGTGACGCCGTAGAGAGCGTCCGCGATCTCCATGGTCCGCTTCTGGTGGGTGATCTGGATGATCTGGCTGCTCTCGCGCAACTGCCCCACGAGTTCGAGGAGCCGACCCAGGTTGGTGTCGTCGAGCGCCGCCTCGATCTCGTCCATGATGTAGAACGGGCTGGGGCGGGCTCGGAAGATCGCGACCAGCAGCGCCACCGCCACGAGCGAGCGCTCGCCGCCAGAGAGCAACGACAGCCTCTTGACCTTCTTACCGGGCGGCCGCGCCTCGACGTCGATGCCGGTGAGCAGCATGTCGTCGGGCTCGGTCAGCACGAGCCGGCCCTCGCCGCCGGGGAAGAGCGCGGCAAACACGATCTCGAACTCGCGGGCGACGTCGTTGTAGGCGCTGGTGAACACCTCGAGGATGCGGTCGTCCACCTCTTTGACGACCGTCAGCAGGTCGCGGCGGGTGGCCTTCAGGTCCTCGAGCTGGGTCGACAGGAACTGGTGCCGCTCCTCGAGGGCGGCGAACTCCTCCAGGGCCAGCGGGTTCACCTTGCCCAGCAGGGCGAGGTCCCGCTCGGCCCGCGCCGCCCGCTTCTCTTGGACGGCCCGCTCGTACGGCCCGGGCTGCGGGGCGACCACCTGCTCGCCGCGCTCGCGGGCCTGCTCGTACTCGGCGGTCTCGATGGCGCTCGGCGGGCAGGGCTGGTCCGGTCCGTACTCGGAGAGCAGGGTGTCGACCCCGACGCCGAACTCCTCGACGGCCCGGGCCTCCAGCTGCTCGATGCGCAGCCGCTGCTCGGCCCGGATCACCTCGTCACGGTGCACGGCGTCGGTCAGCCGGGTCAGCTCGTCAGCGAGTTCGCGGATCCGGGTCCGGACGGTGCTCTGCTGCGACTCCCGCGCGCCGCGGGCCTGCTGTGCCGCGTCGCGATCGGCGGCGGCCGCGGTCACCGACTCGCCGATGCGGACCAGCACCTGCCGTGCGACGTCGCGCACCTGCGCGGCGACTACGGCGCCCCGGGCCCTCGCCTCGCGGGCTTCCTGGCGCTTGCGGCGCGCGGTCCGCTCGACCTCGGCCGCCCGCATGAGCTGGTCGGCGCGGCCATGCATGGCCCGCACCCGCTCCTCGCCGGTGCGCACGGTCAGGCGGGCTTCCATCTCGGCCTGCCGAGCCTCGCCGACGTGACCCTGCAGGTCGTCCCGCCCGCTCGTATCCGGCTCCTCCGGTTCATCCGACGACGCTTCGGCCAGGCGGAGCCGCTCTTCCAACCCGGCCAGGCCAGCGAGGTCACGGTCGCGGGCCTCGTCGACCGCGGTACGGGCCTCGTCCATGCGAGCCGCTTCCGCGCCGGCCGAGCGCGCCACCTGCCCGAGCTGGGCAAGCTGCTCGGCGACGGCCGACAGCTTGGCGTCGGACTCGTGCAGCGCCTCGAGGGCGATCTCGACCTCGGCCCGGCGCGACTCGGACTGCTCGCGCGCCGCGGAGAGCTCGGCGTGCAGCCGGTCGTGCCGGGCCGCCGCCTCGTCCGCCTTCTGCCGCGCTTCGTCGACCGCCGCGCTGATCTCGATCGCGCTGGGCGCTGACGATGAGCCGCCGGCGGACCAGTGCGCACCGAGCACATCACCGTCGCGCGTGACGGCGCGGATGTCCGGGTGATCGGCGACGAGGCTCGCGGCCGCCGCCAGATCGGCGACCACGGCCACCCGATCGAGCGCCGCTCCGATGCTGCCGCGAAGAGCCGGTGGCGTTTGCACGACGTCGAGCGCCCATTGGCTGCCCGGCGGCAGGGTCGGGACCGACGGGTCGGAATCACGGTGATCGGTCCGGGTGCCGATGAGCAGGCCGGCGCGTCCGCCGTCGTCCTCCTTGAGCATTTCGAGAGCGCGCACCGCGTCGGTGGGCGAGTCGACGGCGACTGCGTCGGCAACCGAGCCGAGAGCGGCGGCCACCGCGGCCTCGTAGCCGGACTCGACGGTCAGCAGCGCCGCGACCGAGCCGAGCAGGCCGGGCAGTTGCGATCCGGCGGCGAGCAGCGCCGCGGTGCCGTCCTTGCGGGTCAGTCCGACGACCAGTGCGTCGGCCCGCGCGGTCCAGGTGGAGCGCTGCCGTTCGGCCTCGCGTTCGGCCTCGGCGAGCTCGCGGACCTTGGCCTCGATCGCCTCGTAGGCCGCTACGGCATTCTCGTGCCGAGTGTCCAGGCCCAGCTCGCCGGCGTCGAGCATGCCCACCTCGGCCTGCACCCGCGCCAGCTCGGCCTCGGCCTGCTCGGCGCGTTCGCGGGCGTCCGCGGCGGCGGCCGACAGCCGCGCGCTCTCGTCCCGGCCGGCCACCGCTCGCGTGCGCAGGGCGTTCACCTGTCCGGTCAGCGTGGCCAGCCCCTCGCGGCGGTCGGCGACGGCGCGTACCGCAGCGACCACGGCCCGCTCGGCCTCGGCCAGCCGGCGTTCGAGTTCCTGGCGGCGGCCGACGACCTCGCTGAGTTCGGCGCGCGACTCGTCCAGCGCGCACTGCAGGCTTGCCTCCTGTTCGCGGACCTCGGCCGCCTCGGCCTCCATCGCCTCGGGGTCGCGGCCGGCCTGCACGTCTTCGGGTTCAGCGGCCAGGTGCCTCGCCCGCTCGGCCGCCAGGGACGCCGTGCCCCGATAGCGTTCCTCGAGCGCCGAGAGTCGGTACCAGGTCTCTTGGGTACGGGCGACGAGGGGCGCGTCGGCCGCCATCTGCGCGTCCAACTCGGTCTCCCGCTCGCGGGCCTCGCCCAGCGTGGCTTCGACCTGGGCTCGCCGGGCCCGGATCGCCTCTTCGTCGGCGACCTCGCGTTCGAGTTCGTCGCGCAGGACCAGCAGGTCGTCGGCCAGTAACCGCAGTCGGGAGTCGCGCAGTTCGGCCTGCACGCCGGCCGCGCGGCGAGCGATCTCGGCCTGCTTGCCGAGCGGCTTGAGTTGGCGACGCAGCTCGGCGGTCAGATCGGTGATACGAGTGAGGTTGGCCTGCATCGCGTCGAGCTTGCGAAGCGCCTTTTCCTTGCGCTTTCGGTGCTTGAGGACGCCTGCGGCCTCCTCGATGAAGCCGCGGCGGTCCTCGGGACGGGCCTGCAGGATGGTGTCGAGCTGGCCCTGCCCGACGATCACGTGCATCTCCCGGCCGATGCCGGAGTCAGACAGCAGTTCCTGGATGTCGAGTAGGCGGGCGCTCTCGCCGTTGATCTCGTACTCGCTGCTGCCCTCGCGGTACATCCGGCGGGTGATCGACACTTCGGTGAAGTCGATCGGCAGCGCGTTGTCGGAGTTGTCGATCGTCAAGGTGACCTCGGCCCGGCCCAGGGGCGGGCGGCCGGCGGTGCCGGCGAAGATGACGTCCTCCATCTTGCCGCCGCGCAGCGCCTTCGCACCCTGCTCGCCGAGCACCCACGCGATTGCATCGACGACGTTGCTCTTGCCGGATCCGTTGGGTCCGACGACGGCGGTGATCCCCGGTTCGAAACGCAGGGTCGTCGCCGATGCGAAGGACTTGAAGCCCCGCAGCGTCAGCGACTTGAGATGCACAGAACTCCCGGGTCGACCCTGCTCGGCGAAGATGGCGGCCCGCTCCTGCGAGACGCACGGACGTCGGCGACGAACCTACCTTGTCCGACGACGCCGGCCCCGCGCGCGAGGCGCGCCGTAAGCACATTCAAGGCGACCGGGCGAATCACCTTCGCCGCGATTCGCGCCGCCGATCAGGCCAGCGCGGGCTCGGCAACCTCGGCCATGCGATGCAGTTCGAGGTCGAGCTCGGCCGTCGGGCGCTCGCGCAAACGCGCCACTTCGGCCTCGAGCTCGGTGACCTTGCGCCGAAGGCGCGCCACCTCGAATGCGAGGACCTGCTCACCAGACGTGCCGACGTGTCCCATCAGGGCGCGTGCCATGTGGCGACCCTTCACTTCCCCTGAGTTGTCCGCGACCGCTCGGAATCTGTGGACCCGGCTGACCGTTCGGACAGGCTGCTTGTTGAGTTGGACGCTGCGGGGGCCGTCGATCGCTACGCGTTGCCCGGGTATCCGGCGTTCCCCACTCGGGCTGCGGGCAGCGTAGGACAGAAGTCCCGTGTCGTCATGTCATGGTCTCACCGCGGTAACGGTGGGTCAACACGCCCGACTCTGTGGTTTCGGTCAGCGCGGCGGAATTCGGGGCGGACGCTGACAGATCGGACAGAAGAAGCTCGAGCGGTTCATGAATGCCGCCCGTCGCACGGGCGTTCCGCAGCGCGGACACGGTCGCCCCTCCTGCCCGTACACCGCCAGGGATCGGTCGAAGTAACCGCTCTGCCCGTTCACGTTCACGTACAGGGCGTCGAAGGACGTGCCTCCGGCGCGCAGGGCGTCCCCGAGTACCTCGCGGATCTGGGCCAGCAATTCGACGACGACCGGACGGCTCAGTTTGGCCGAACGCCGGCCACCGTGCACCTTCGCGCGCCAGAGCGACTCGTCGGCGTAGATGTTGCCGACGCCCGAAAGCAGCGTCTGGTCCAACAGCGCCCGCTTGATTGCGCTGTCGCGCCTACGCAGCCGGGCCGCGAACAGGGCGTCGTCGAAGTGCGGGTCGAGGGGATCGCGGGCGATGTGCGCGATCTGCTCGGGCACGTTCTCGTCGGGCCGGTCGGTCGCCGGGACGAGCCGGTCGAGCTGCACCCCGCCGAAGGTCCGCTGGTCGACGAAGCGCAGCTCGCGGCCGCCGTCGGTGAAGCTCACCCGCACGTGGAGGTGCTTCTCGTCCGGCGCGTCGGGTGGCTGGACCAGCAGCTGGCCGCTCATGCCCAGATGCGCCACCAGGCACTCGCCGGACGACCCGGTCAGACCGGCCAACGGCAGCCACAGGTACTTGCCGCGACGAGAGGCGCCTTCGATCCGGAGGCCGGTGAGGCGGGCGGCGAGGTCCGCACCGCCTCCGGCATGCCGGCGGACCGAACGCGGGTGCCGGACCTCGACCGCGGCGACCGTTCGTCCGGCAACCCACCGTTGCAGCCCGGCACGGACGGTCTCGACCTCGGGAAGCTCAGGCACGGCGGGACAGCGTCAGCTGAGCGCGGTGCGTTCGACGATCGTGCGCCACGCCGTCTCGGCGGCCAGCTGCTCGGCCTCCTTCTTGCTTCGCCCGGTGGACGCGGAGAACAGCTCACCCGCGACATGCGCCCGCGCGGTGAACATCTTCTCGTGGTCGGGGCCGGTCGAGGACATCACGTACTCGGGGACGCCGAGGCCGCGTTCGGCCGTAAGTTCCTGCAGGCTCGTCTTCCAGTCCAGGCCGGCGCCGACGGTGGCAACGTCATCGAGCAGATCGTCGAACAGGGTGTGAATGATCCGGTCGGCTTCGATCAGCCCGCGATCGACGTAGATCGCGCCGAGCACCGCCTCGAGCGTGTCGGCGAGGATGCTCGACTTGTCCCGCCCGCCGGTGGCTTCCTCGCCGCGCCCGAGCAGGATGTAAGCGCCGAGTCCGTCCGGACCGATCCCTCGCGCCACGGTCGCCAGGGCGCGCATGTTGACCACGGACGCGCGCAGCTTCGCCAGCCTGCCCTCGGACAGGTCGGGGTGGGTGCGATAGAGGGTGTCGGTGATGACGATGCCGAGCACCGAGTCGCCCAGGAATTCGAGCCGCTCGTTGTGCGGCAGCCCGCCGTGCTCGTAGGCGTAGGAGCGATGGGTCAGAGCGCGACGCAACAACTCGGCGTCGAGACTGACGCCGAGCGCGTCAACGAGCCCGCTCGGGTCGGCGGGCTCTCGCATCGGTGACAAGGCTGCGGTCCGGATCAGGCACGTCGCCTGGTCAGACGGCCAAGACCTGCTTGCCGTCGTACTGGCCGCAGTTCGAGCACGCGGTGTGGGGCAGTTTCATCTCGCCGCAGGCGCGGTTGGGGCAGCGCACGAGCGTGGGAGCACTGGTCTTCCACTGCGAGCGGCGGGCCCGGGTGTTGCTGCGCGACATCTTCCTCTTGGGGACGGCCACGTCGGTTACTCCCTGTTCGTCGTATTACTCGTCGGACGGTCCGGACGCTCCGGGCTCTGCGGGCTGGTCCACCGGAGTGAACTCGGCCAGCGCGGCCCAGCGCGGGTCGATCACATCGTGCGCGTGCCCGGCCGGCAAGTCATCCAGCCGCTGCCCGCAGGTGGGGCAGAGACCGGCGCAATCCGGCCGGCACAGCGGCGTCCAGGGCACGCCCAGGACCACCACGTCACGCACCACCGGCTCGACGTCGAGCAAGTCGCCGTCGACCCGGTAGACCTCGTCCTCCTCGGTCGTCTCGTCTGTCGCGCTGTTCGGGTAGGCGAACAGCTCACAGACGTCAGCGACGAGTTCATCGGAGACCGGGTCGAGGCACCGCCCGCACTGGCCGGTGAGCGGCGCCGTGACCGTGCCCGTGACGAGCACGCCCTCGGTGACCGACTCGAGCCGGAGTTCCAATTCGAGCGGGGCGCCTTCCGGCACCCCGATGAGATCGAGTCCGAGGCCCCCAGGCGCGGGAACAGAACGCCGGTACTCCTGCAGCGCGCCGGGCCGACGGCCAAGCTCGCGCAGATCGAAGACAAACGGGCTACGCGGTGCGGCGTGGCGGGTTGTCTGCTGCATCGGTGTTGTGTTCTCGGGCATGCGACTACGGACTGATCAGGATCGAGACCGTTGTTCAGCCTAGCGGAGGGATGGACTCAGGCCGAAATCGGCGATCGCTCGCCGCCCTCGCGCGGCCCGGCGCCCTGCTCGTTGGCGCTCCATGCCGTGGCCCGACGCTCGGCGAGTGTGGTACGGCCCTGCTCAGCGGTGGCAGCGGCCCGGTGCAGGACGGCGGACAGCTCGTCGAGGGTGCGCTCGGCGTAGTCCTCGGCGTCGCCGGTCAGCTTCAGGGCGTAGCGCTCGGCCTCGGACCGGGCGTCGCGGGCATAGCGGTCGGCTTCCGAACGGATCTGCTCGTCGTACTGCTGGGCCTCCGCGCTGATCTGGGCCTCGTACTGCTCGGCGTCCGCGCGCAGGACCGCCGCGGCGTGCGCCGCCGCCTGGTGCACGTTCGTGGCGGCGACGAGGCGGCCGCGCTCGTGTTGGGCCGCCTGCACGACCTCGTCGGCCTGGGCCTGGGCGGCACCGAGGATCTGGCCGGCCCGGTGCTCGGCGTCGGCCAGCACCGTGTCGGCCGCCGTCACGGCCCGCTCGCGGACCTCGGCCGCGCCTTCGTAGGCGTCCTTGAGCATGCGCTCACGACTGGCGATGACGGTGCGGGCCTCGTCCATCTCCGGGGGCAGCACCTCGCGGAGTTCGTCGAGCAGGTCCAGAACGCGCTCGCGCGGCAGCACACAGGATGCTGACATCGGCATCGCGCGGGCGGTCTCGACGATTTCGATGAGCTCGCTGAGAAGTTCGTCAGAGCGGCGCAATGCTTCGTCGGCCACGGACGTGCCCCCGTTCACCCTGCGGAGCCGGTGCGCTCCGTCAGCCTCTTGAGGACGTTCGGCGGAACGAGCGACGATACGTCGCCGCCCCACTTCGCAATCTCCTTCACCAGGCTAGAGGCAAGGAAGCTGTATTCCGGGTTGGTCGGCATGAACAGCGTGTCGACGCCCGCGAGACCCCGATTCATCTGCGCCATCTGCAGCTCGTAGTCGAAGTCGCTGACGGCTCGCAGGCCCTTGACGATCACCGGGATGTCGTGGACGCGGCAATAGTCGACGACGAGCCCCTCGAAGACGTCAATCGTGACGTTGGGGTACCCGGCGGTGACCTCGGCCAGCATGTCGCGGCGCTCGTCCACGCTGAACAGGCTGGATTTCGACTGGTTCACGAACACCGCGACCACGACTTCGTCGTAGATGTTCGCGGCCCGGCCGATGATGTCGATGTGGCCGTTCGTCACGGGATCGAAGGAGCCGGGGCACAGCGCCCGGCGCACCTTCGCGGTGTCGTGTTCGGGGGGTTTCATTGTCGGCGACCGTACCAAAGCACGCCCTCGCCATAGCGCCGATCCTGTATGGCGTCGACCTCATTCGGCCAGGCCGGCGCCCGGCCGCGGGCCGACCGCTCGAGGACGACGATCGCGTGCGGCGCGAGCCAGCCGCCGCGCACCAAGCGGCCCAGCAGCTCGTCCAGCGCGCCGTCCTCGAAGGCGTAGGGCGGGTCGGCGAAGACGAAGTCGAACGGCTCGTCGGCCGAGCCCTGCAGGAAAGCGGCGGCCGGCCGTCGCACGATCCGCGTCCCCGTCAGGCGTACGGCGTCGACGTTGCGGCGCAGGACGTCGGCGGCGGCGCGTTCGGACTCGACGAAGACCACTTCCTCGGCTCCTCGTGAGAGCGCTTCGAGGCCCACGGCGCCGGTGCCCGCGAACAGGTCGAGCACCCGGGCGCCGTCGAGGTCGACGAGCGCAGTGAGGGAGTTGAAGAGGGCCTCGCGGGCCCGGTCGGAGGTCGGCCGGGTACCTGCGGCTGGGGCCGCGAGGCGGCGACCCCTGGCGAGCCCCGCGACGATCCTCACGCCTTCTCCAGGTACTCGGCCTGCTCGTCCCCGACGAGCGCAGCCACTTGCTGGGCGAGCAGCGGATGCGCGGCCAGCGTCGGGTCGGCGGCAATGATGTCCGCGGCCTCGGCGCGAGCGGCGGTGATCAACTCCTCGTCGCGCAGCAAGGACAGCAGCTTGAGCTGGCGGCGGCGTCCGGACTGGGCGGCGCCCAAGACGTCGCCCTCGCGACGCTGTTCGACATCGAGGCGGGCCAGCTCGAACCCGTCGGTCGTCGCGGCGACGGCTTCGAGCCGGTCCCGTGCCGGCGTGCCCGCCTCGGCGTCGGACACGAGCAGGCACAAGCTGGCGTGCCCGCCCCGGCCCACCCGGCCGCGCAACTGGTGCAGCTGCGACACCCCGAAGCGGTCGGCGTCGAGGATCGCCATGACCGTCGCGTTCGCGACGTCGACGCCGACCTCGACGACGGTCGTGGCGACCAGCGCGTCGATCCGCCCGGCCGTGAACTCGTTCATCGTGCGGTCCTTCTCGTCCGGTGAGAGTCGACCATGCAAGGCGGCCAGCCGGAGCCCCTGCAGGGGACCGTCGGCCAGCATCGGCAGCACGTCGCTGACCGCGAGGGGTGGCCGGCGCGACTTCGTGCCGGCGTCCTCGTCGCCCACGAATTCCGGGAACTCGCCCTCGAAATCGGTCATGTCGGCACCGATGCGCGGGCACACGATGTAGGCCTGCCGCCCGGCCGCGACCTCCTCGCGGATCCGCTGCCACCCCCGTTCGAGCCAGGCCGGTTTCTCGGCGGTGGGGACGACGCTGGTGGAGATCCCGGCCCGTCCGGCGGGCAGTTCGGTCAGCGTCGACGTCTCGAGATCGCCGAACACCGTCATAGCCACCGTGCGCGGGATCGGCGTGGCGGTCATGACCAGTAGGTGCGGCGGCTTGGTTGCCTTACCGCGCAGGGCGTCGCGCTGCTCGACACCGAAGCGGTGCTGCTCGTCGACGACGACGAGTCCGAGATCTGCGAACGCGACGTGCTCCTGGATGAGCGCGTGGGTGCCGATCACGATCCCGGCGGCTCCCCCGGCGGCGTCGAGCAGAGCCCGCTTGCGCGCGGCGGCGGGCAAGGACCCGGTCAACAGCGCGACGTGTGTGGCGGTCTCGGCGCCGCCGAGCTGACCGCCGCGCGCGAGCGGGCCGAGCAGGGTCTCGACCGTGCGGGCATGCTGCCCGGCCAGGACCTCGGTGGGGGCCAGGAGCGCCGCCTGTCCCCCGGCATCGACGGTCTGCAACATGGCTCGCAATGCGACGACGGTCTTGCCGGAGCCCACCTCTCCCTGAAGGAGCCGGTGCATCGGATGCTCCAGCTCCAGCTCCTGGGCAAGCAGGTCGCCGAGTTCGCGTTGCCCGGCGGTCAGCGTGAATGGCAGCCGGGCGTCGAATGCATCGAGCAGGCCGCCGGCCTTACGGGGACGCGGCACGGCCGGGTTCGCCCCGGCGATCCACCGCCGCTGGGCCAGGGCGAGCTGCACGCCCATCGCCTCGTCCCAGGCCAGCCGACGCCGGGCCGCCTGCCAGTGCTGGTAGTCATCCGGTTCGTGCATCGCCCGCAGCGCGGCGTCGCTGTCGAGCAAGCCGCGGCGAGCGCGCACCTCGGGAGCGAGCGGGTCAGGCACGCGGTCCAGGACCTCCAGCGCATGCCTCACGGCGCCGGAGATGACCCAGGTGCGCACCGTCTGTGTGGCCGGATACACCGGGATCAGCCGCCCGGCGTACACATCGGCCTCGATCGCGTCGAGCGAGTCCCCCCGCAGCAGCGTGTACTCGGGGTGCACCAGTTGGCGCTTTTCGTTGAACTCGCCGACCTTGCCCGAGAACAGCCCGCGCCGGCCCGGCAGCAGGTCCTTGTCGCGCCACATGCTGCCCTTGCCGAAGAAGACCAGGTGCAGGGTCGCGCGTCCGTCCCCGACGACAACCTCCAGCCGGGGTCCGGAGCCCGATCGCTTGATCTGCTTGCTGATGACGTCGGCGACGACGGTGACGTCCTCGTGGACGCGCAACGAGGACAGTTCGGTGAGCTCCCCGCGCTCGGCCATCCGGCGGGGGTAGTGCGCAAGCAGGTCGCGCACGGTCCGCATGCCGAACGCCTTCTCCAGCGCTTTCGCCGTGCGCCCCCCGACCGTGTCGGCGAGCTTCGAGTCCAGGGTCGGCACTATTCCACCCCGATGATCACCGGGTAATCGGGCTGGCCGCCCTCGTACACGCTGACGTCGGTTAACGGGGCGCGTTCTCGCACGTGGTCTTCGAGCACCCGTCCAGCATGCGGCGGAGCGCCCTGGCCCAGCACGATCGTCATGAGTTCGGCGCCGACGCCGAGCAACCTGTCCACGACGCCGAAGGCGACCGCCAACATCCCGCGGCCGATCTCGACGACGTCGCCGTCGATGAGCCCCAGGATGTCGCCGGGTTGGCAGATCCCGACCGCGGTCAGGCCCTCGGCGCGCGCGATCGTCACCTCGGCGTACCGGGTGGCCGCGGCCGCCTCGGCCATCGCGACCACATCGTCGTCGAAACGGCGGCTGGCATCGTGCACCGCGATCGCGGCGAGGCCCTGCACGGGCGAGCGAGTGGGCACCACCGACACCCGAACCCCGTGCGTGCGGACGAGGTCGGCTGCCGCCTCGGCCACGCCGGTGACCCGCGACGCGTTGGGCAGGAGAACGAGTTCGTGCGCGCCGGTCGCGCGGATCGCGGCCACGACGTCGTCGACCGTAGGAAGATCGTCGGCGCCGCCCTCGACCACGTGCACACCCTCAGCCTCGAACAAGTGAGTGAGGCCCGCTCCGGGCGCGATGGCGACAACCGCGCTAGCGCCGTGCTCGGCGTGAGCCTGGTCGACGAACCGGACGACGGTGATGTGGTGCGGACGCCCGGCCTCGACCCCGGCTTCGATCGCGGCGCCCACGTCGTTGACGTGGACGTGGACGTTCCAGAGCCCCTCGCCCGTGCTGACCACCGCCACGGAATCGCCGAGGTCGTCCAACTGCTGGCGGAGAACGTCGACCGCCGGCACCGGTGCGTCGAGCAGGTACTGCACCTCGAACCCGAACTCCTGGCTGCCCGCCTCGCGCACCGCGTCGACGGATCGCAGTGGCTTCTGCACAGGGGTCAGTGGGGTGATCACGCCGGTCACCGTTCGAGCGAGAGCGTCCAGGAGCACGACCAGGCCCAGGCCGCCTGCGTCCACGACCCCCGCCTCGGCGAGGTCGGCCAGCTGGCCGGTCGTGCGCTGCAGGGCGGCGTCGGCCTCGACGAGCGCACTCGTGACCATCGCGGCCAGGTCGGCACCGGCTGCGCCGCTCGCGGCCGCGCGGGCGACGGTCAGGATGGTGCCCTCGACCGGCTTGACGACGGCGCTGCGGCCGAGCGTGGCACCGAGGTCGAGGCCCGACGCCACGACTCGCGCGTCGCAGTGCGACGCCTTTCCGGCGGCGTCGGCGAGCCCGCGAAGGATCTGCGAGACGATGAACCCCGAGTTTCCGATCGCCCCGCGAGCGGCGCCGTCGGCCATCGCGGCAAGGGCGGCAGCCGCGTTCGCGGCCGGATCCTCGTCCAGGGCGGCCTGGACAGCCGAGTCGGCGGCCCGCAGCGTCATGAGCATGTTGCTGCCGGTGTCGGAGTCCGGGACCGGATAGACATTCAGCGCGTCGATCTCGGCCCGGCGAGCGTCGAGCAGGGTGACGGCGGCGCGGCTCCACCGACGCACAGCGTCGGCGTCCAGCGCGTCGAGCACGTTCACCCCTCTCGGTCCGCCGCAGGATACTGGCCGGGGGCGACGCCGAGGCGGAGCCGCCCGACGGCCCGGGTTTGGCCGCCGCGACGCGCAGCCGTTAGACTGCTCAGGTTGCCCGGAAACCGGTTGACCCGTGATCGGCTCACTCGCCCGGGTGCTCACACACTCATTCTCGTTCGCAAGGAGTTCCACAGTGGCCAGCGTCTGCGATGTCTGCGGCAAGGGTCCGGGCTTCGGCATGTCCGTGTCCCACTCGCACCGCCGTACCCACCGCCGGTGGAACCCGAACGTGCAGACCGTGCGTGCGCTGGTCGCTCCCGGCACACGCCGCCGGCTCAAGGTGTGCACGTCCTGCCTGAAGGCCGGCAAGGTCACCCGCGGCTGACGCCGCTCCGCAACATTCCCAGGCCCGTCCCGCTCCGGCGCGACGGGCCTTGGCATATCCCGGTTCGGATGGGCGCGAAGATCACCGCGTGCGATTATGGCGGCCGTGCCGGTAGGACGTCGCGCGGAGCTCGAGCGGCTAGCCCGGCTGCTCGCGGAGGATTCTCCGGCGGTCGTCCTCGGCGAGGCGGGCGTCGGCAAGACCACCGTCCTGCGCGCCGCCGCCGAGGCGAGCTCCCGACCGATCCTCGAGGGTGGGGCCCTGTCCACGCTGGACTGGCTCGACTACCTCGCCCTGGAACGGGCGCTCGGCCGTCCGATGATCGTCGGTGACCCGACCGCAGTGGCCGACGACGTGGAGCCAGCCGTCGGTAACGCGATCCTGCTGCTCGACGATCTGCACTGGGCGGGAGCGGCCACGCTGGACGTCGTCAGTCACCTGGCCGGCCGGGTCGGGATGCTCTGCGGCGTGCGCACCGGCGAGGCCGGCACCGATCGGTGCATCGAGCAATTCCAGGCCGCCGGGTTCACCCTGATCGAACTGGGCGGCCTCGACGCCTCGGAATCTGCCGCACTCGTCCAGGAACTGCGTCCTGATCTCGGCCCGGCCGGACGGGACCGGCTCATCTCGCGCACCGGCGGCAACCCCCTGCTGCTGCGCGAACTCGCGGCCACCGGCGAACCGTCGGCAAGTCTGCGCCTCGCGCTCGCCGCGCGGCTACGCCGGTTGGACGCGGTTGGCCAGGAGGCGTTCTCGTTGCTCTCGTTGGCCGGGCGACCCGTCAACGCCGCTGCGCTCGGGGATGCCGGGGTCAAGAGCCTGCTGGAGGCCGAACTCGCGATTGCCGGGCCAGCGGGGGTCGAGGTCAGGCACGCGCTACTCGCCGAGCTGGCCGTGGAGCGGATGGACGCGGACGAAAGACGCGTCATGCACGCACGCATCGCGCGCAACGTCGATGACGACGGCGAGGCCGCCCGCCACTTCGCGCTCGCCGGCGAGCCGCAGCGAGCCTTCCGGGCGGCGATGCGGGCCGCCTCGGCCGCCACCCGGCCGGCCGAGCGCGCGAGCCACCTTGCCGTGGCGGCCGCGTGCGCCACCGGCCCCGAGGCCGATGACCTGCGACTGGGCGCAGCCCGGGCGCTCGAGGACGCGCATGACCGGGACGGCGTGTTGCGCACCCTGGACCTGATCAGCCCCGACAACGTCGACGCCCAGGCCCAGGCCCAGCTGCTACGGGCCCGGGGTGCCTGGGCCGGGGGCGACGCGCCAGGGCTCGTCGACGCGCTGGACGCCGGGTTCGCGCTGGCGGGCGGGACCGGTTCGGAGACCGAGGTCCGGCTGCGAATCGAGCACTCGCGGGTCGCGATCTTCATCGACACCGATCTGGCCGCCGGGGTCGCCGAGGCGAGCGCCGCACTGGAGCTGGCCCGCACCACCGGTGTCGACGTGCCGCGCGCGGAGTACCTGTACGGAACGGCATTGGCGACGGCCGATCTGCCCGGCAGCGAAGCCGCACTCCGTGCGGCGATCGACGACGCCCGCGCGGCCGGCGATCCCAGCACCGAATTCCTCGCCGCGAACAACCTGATCGCCTTCAACGAGTCCAGCGGCGATCCGGCCGTGGCGCTTGCGCTGTGCCGCGAGTACATCGACCGCGCTCACCAACTCGGGCTGGGCGAGTGGGAACTCGGCTTCCGGATGGCGCTGGCCGGACTCGATTTCCACGCGGGCAACTACAACGATGTCCTGGCCGGCGAGGACCTGCTCGTCCAGGCCCGCGAACCGCGGGCCCGCGACTACCTGCTCGAGGCGTTCTGCCTGGCGCTGATCGACGTGGGTCGCATCGACGAGGCGCTGCGTCGCGTCGACGCGGCCGAGCCGACGTTCGCCAAGGACGGTAGGGGCCTGGTGCAGCTCCACTGGATGCGCACCGAGGCCGCGCTCTGGGGCGGACAGCCGGCCCGGGCGCTCGGACACGCCGAACACGTGCTGGCCGGCCCGGCCGGCGATCCCAACATCGAGTTCGGCTGGGTGTCGCGGGCCTGGGCGCTGTTCGATCTCGGCCGCGACCCGGGGCCGCCGCCGCCGGCCCATCGCCGGGCGATGCTCTCGGCCGTCCGTCCGGAACTCGAAGGGATCCGTGCCCTGCACGCCGAGGAGCCGGCAACGGCGGCCAATGGGTTCGCGGAGGCCGCCCGCTTGTGGGCGCCCTATCACCGCCGGGGTGAGATCCGCTCCCTCTGGGCGCACGGCGAAGCGGTGCGGCGCAGCGGCGACACCGCCGGGGCCGTGCGCCTGCTGACGGCAGTCGAGCAGCGGGCCCAGGAATTGGGAATGCACCCGCTGCTCGCCCGGATCCACCAATCGCTGCGGGCGGCCGGCCAACGCCGTTCGGCGCCCAGGACCCGCACGCCGGGCAGCGTCCTCACCGATCGCCAGCGGCAGATTCTCGGCCTGGTCGCGGACGGTCTGACGAACGCCCAGATCGCCCACCGGCTGGGGATCTCCAGGCACACGGTCGTGACCCAGCTGGCGTCGGCATCGGCGAAACTCGGCACCTCGAGCCGCGCCCAGACCGCCTCGCTCGCCGGCGTCCGGCCAACCCGATGAGCGGGCACGGCATCCGGTTCGTCGTCCTGGAAGACCACCCGCCCGGCTCGGCCGCCCACGTCGCCGTCGACCTCGGCGGGGATCGAGGCCGGGTCGTCGAAGGCTGGCAGCGCCCCTCGCCGGGTACGGAGGTCGTGTGCATCGGGGCGGTCCGCGATGCGCAGGACGCGGCCGCGGCGGTCCTGTGTGCCGTCGGCGGAGCCCGCCTGGTGGTCGAAGCCAGCGGTAGTCGCGAGACCATCGACCGGCTCTGTGACGACCTCCGGCGACTCGGCGATCTGGACCACCGGGTCGGCGGACCGGACGGGCCGGCGCTGACCGAAGAGGAACGCTCCCTGCTGGCGCTGCTGCTCGGCGGCGCCACCCTCGGCCGGTGCGCCCGGGAGCTGCACATCTCACGGCGCACCGCCGACCGGCGCTTGGCGACGGCCCGCGCCGCGCTCGGTGCGCAGACAACGAGCGAGGCGGTGGCCGCAGCGGCCCGAATCGGGATCAAGCCGGTACGGACCGTGGACTGATCGTTCGTCCCGGACTGACTGGGCACTTACCGCCGGGTGCGGCCCGGGCTGAGGTCCTTGCCGAAGAACAAGGCGTGCGGGTGACAGGCATAGTGACCGAAGCCGGCAATGGGCAGGTAGCCGGCCTCCTCGTACAGGGCTACCGCCTCGGGCTGCTCCGGGCCGGTGTTGAGGATCAGCCGGGTCACGCCTGCGTTGGTGGCGGTGCGCTCCAGTTCGGTGAGCACTCGGCGGGCCAGGCCGCGCCGCCGGGCCCGGGCGGCGACGTACATCCGCTTGATCTCGGCATCGCCTTGCCCCTCGCCCTCGCCGTTGCCCTCGCCGAGCCGGCGCCAGCCCCCGGTCGCCACGGGGTCGCCGTCGAGCAGCCCGACCAGGAACACGCCGTTCGGAGGCGAGAACTCGTCCGGGTCGACGACGGCGAGGTCCGGGCCGCCATAACGCAGCACGTACTCGGCCTGCACCTCGTCGACCATCTGCGCGACGTCCGGGTCGCCGTACTTGCGGATTGCGATCTCGAAGTCCACGCCCGCGACCCTACGACGCGGCGCCGACGCCATTCAGCGCCAGTCAGCGAAAGTGCTCGTGCCCACCGACCGGCCAAGTCCGCCCGTCCACACGCACGCCCTCGCCCACCACGACGGCGCCGATCACCTGCCAGGGATCGGGCAACTCCGTCCCGCCCGGGAACGTCGCGGCGAGCGCATAGTCGTCGCCGCCGGTCAGCGCCCAGACGAGTGGGTCGACGTTGAGCGCCGCCCCGACCTCGCGCAGCTTCGACGGGACGTCCACGGCATCGGCGCGCAGGTCGATCCTGACACCGCTCGCCGCGGCCACATGTCCGAGGTCGGCCACGAGGCCGTCGCTGACGTCGGTCATCGACGTCGCTCCGAGTGTTGCGGCGTGCGGCCCCTCGAAGTACGGCGGCTCGGGGCGCCGGTGCGCGGTCACCACCTGGACCGGCGAACGGAACCCGCGGCCCAGCACGGCGAAGCCGGCGGCCGCCCAGCCGATGCGCCCGCAGAGCGCCACGAGGTCACCGGGCTTGGCTCCGGCCAGCGTGACCGGCGCCTTACCCTCCAGATCGCCGAGAGCGGTGAGCCCGATCGTCACGACGTCAGCCGCCGTGACGTCGCCGCCGACGATCGCCGCCCCGACGTGGGCGCATTCGCCCCGCAGTCCGGCCATCAGGCCGTCCACCCAGGAGAGCTCGAGCGAGCCCGGCGCGGCGAAACCCACCAGCAGGGCAGTCGGCACGGCGCCCATGGCGGCGATGTCGGAGAACGCTCGCGCCGCGGCCTTGTGCCCGACGTCCTCGGCGCTGGACCAGTCCCGCCTGAAGTGCCGGTTCTCGACCAGCAGATCGGTGGACACGACCACCCGACCGTCGGACGTGGCCACGACCGCGGCATCGTCCCCGGGACCGAGCACGGTGCTGGGCGCAGTCTCCAGACCAGCCGTCACTCGCGCGATCAGCCCGAACTCGCCCACGTCCGAAACGGTGATGACCCTCGCCCCCAACTGTCGCCGGTGGCCATTATCGCCGCCGGGCGCGGGCCACCGCGCGCGCCCGGCCGGCGTCCGGCCGCACACCGCCTGCGCTACGTTCTACCGGTCCGGAAGTCTCGACGAGTAGAGGACGCGCCGCGACAACGCAGATGACGAGCCCCAGCTCAGCTCTGCCCCGGCGATCCGCACGAAAGGCCACGAGATGAGCGTCAGCGCATACATCCTGATCCAGACCGAGGTGGGCAAGGCCGCCGCGGTCGCGGAGCAGATCGCGGGACTCGCCGGCGTCGCCAGCGCCGAGGACGTCACTGGCCCCTACGACGTCATCGTCCGGGCCGAAGCCGCGAGCGTCGACGAGCTGGGCAAACTCGTGGTGGCCAACGTGCAAGCGGTGGACGGCATCACTCGCACGCTGACCTGCCCGGTCGTCCACCTCTGACCGGCTCCGGAGCGCTCCGATCGATCCCGTCCATCGCCGCGCGGCGCTGATCGCGACCGGTGTCACGCTGCCATTCGTCGCGGTCGTCGCAGTCGCGCTCGGTTTGTCCGCCGGCAGCGGGGGCGGTGCGACGAAGACACCGAGCACCGCTGTGCTTCCCGCGCTGAGCGCGTCCGCACCGCCACTGGCCGACGCCCAGATCGCCAACTGCACGAAGGTCCTCGAGAACCTGCCAGTGGCGCTGAATGGGCTGAAGCCTCGTGTCGTGCATACGGTGCCGGTCACGCCTTTCGTCGTGGCATGGGGGGATCCGGCGATCGTGCTGCGCTGCGGCGTCGACCGGCCCAAGGACCTCAAGGCCGGATCGGACAAGAACCTCATTGCCGGCGGGGAGCTGAGCGGCGCGTACTACGACGTCACTCGGGCGGGCGACACAAACGTCTACACCGCCGTCGACCGGGCCGCCTACGTCTCGATCACGATCCCCAGCAAGTACCAGGGCGCCGACCAGCTGCCCGTCCTCAACCGCGCGATCGTGGCCGCCATGCCGCGGGCGGTCTGCTCGACCGACCCGCGCGAAGCGGACGTGACCAAGCTCTGCACCCGCCGCAAATAACCCGCTCGCGCGACAGGGCTGGAAGCGAGACGCATAAGGCGACCCGTACGCGATGAGCGCTCGCGCGAAGAGTTCGCCGCCGCGCGAGCGCAGCGAGCTGGCGGGAGCGCCGAAGGCGCGGCTCGGGATGAGAGATCGGCCCGAGCGCAGCGAGCGGCCGAGATCGAAGCCCGATCCCGGCGGCTTAGGTCGGCTACTCCAGCCGGCGGCGGGCGGCGCGGTCGGCCGCCTGGCCGAAGGCCCCGACCAGTCCTTGCAGGGCCAGCGGGCGCATCCGGTGCAGGATCTCCACGACCTGGTCGGACGAGATCTCGCCGCGCTGGTACGGCCCCCAAATCCCCCGCGCGAACACCTCGGTGAGTCCGTCGGCCACGGCCGCCGCGTGCTCCTGGATGATCGCCGCCGACTCGTCGAGGATGCCCTGCGGCACAGGCAGGTGCAGCAGTTCAACGGCGTGCCCCAGCAGGGACGGCGAGGCCCGGAACCGCCCGCCCTCGACCCGTTCCAATGCGCCGACGGCGGCCAGATAGTCGATCTGCTCGTCCTCGATCCGCCGGCCAATCCGGCGCTCCAGCGCAGCCCGGTCGAGCTCTTCGGTCTGCCCGGGCAGCCAGGGCGCCAGCACCGCGCTCTGCACGCCGTATTCGGCCGGCGTCGCGTCGTGCGGGATGCGAGCGAGCACGCGTTCGATGGCGGCCAGGGTGTAGCCGTGCTCCTGCAGAGTGCGGATGAGGTCGAGGCGCATCCGGTGCCGGTCGTCGTAGTAGGCAATCCGACCGCGGCGCTGCGGCGGCGGAAGTAACCCCTCGCTTGCGTAGAACCGGACCGTGCGTACCGTCATCCCGGTACGCGCCGCCAGCTCGTCGACGGTGAGCTCACCATCGGCTACCGCGGTCTCGGCTCCGGTCATGGCGCGAGCGTAGACGGCAGCCACGTGTAGGGCGACACATTCACTGGCACTTGACAACTGTGACAGTAAGACTGAGACCGAGCGCCCACTGGCCCCGTGGTAACCCGCTGTAAGCCAACCCGTATGGACAGGACGGTACGAGCATGACCGAAGCTTTCGTCTACGACGCAGTGCGCACCCCCCGCGGCCGAGGCAAGGACACCGGCTCGCTGCACGGCACCAAGCCGGTGTCGCTGGTCGTGGGCCTGCTCGACGAGGTGCGCAAGCGCAACCCCAGCCTCGACCCGGCGAATGTGGAGGACGTCATCCTCGGCTGCGTCTCGCCCGTCGGCGAGCAGGGTGCCGACATCGCCCGCACGGCGGCGCTCGCGGCCGGCTACGAGACGTCCGGCCCGGGCTTCCAGCTCAACCGCTTCTGCGCGTCCGGTCTCGAGGCCGTGAACATCGCCGCACAGAAGGTGCGTTCGGGCTGGGAGGACCTCATCTTCGCCGGCGGCGTCGAGTCGATGTCGCGGGTGCCGATGGGTTCCGACGGCGGCGCGTGGGCCCAGGACCCGGAGACCGCGTACGCCACCGGCTTCGTGCCGCAGGGCGTGGGGGCCGACCTCATCGCGACGATCGAGGGCTTCAGCCGTGCGGACGTCGATACCTTCGCCGCCGAGTCGCAGCTGCGCGCGGCCAAGGCGATCGCGAACGGCGCGTTCTCGAACTCGGTCATCCCCGTCGTCGACATCAACGGCCAGGTCGTTCTCGACCACGACGAGTTCCCCCGCGCGGGCACCACCGTCGAGACCCTCGCCGGTCTCAAGCCGTCCTTCGCCGCGGTTGCCGAGATGGGCGGGTTCGGCGCCGTGGCCCTGCAGAAGTACCACTGGGTCGAGAAGATCAATCATGTCCACACGCCGGGCAACTCGTCGGGCATCGTCGACGGTGCCTCGCTCATGGTCATCGGCAGCGAGAAGGCCGGCACCGACAACGGCTTGACCCCCCGAGCCCGCATCGTCTCGGTGGGCGTCGTCGGCTCCGAGCCCACGATCATGCTCACCGGACCGGCTCCGTCGGCGCTGAAGGCGCTGGCCAAGGCCGGGTTGACCGTCGATGACATCGACCTGTTCGAGGTCAACGAGGCCTTTGCGGCCGTCGTCATGAAGTTCATGAAGGACCTCAACGTCTCGCACGAGAAGGTCAACGTGAACGGCGGGGCCATCGCCCTGGGCCACCCGCTGGGTGCCACCGGCGCGATGATCCTCGGCTCGCTGGTCGACGAGTTGGAGCGGCGCGACCAGCGCTACGGACTGGCCACCCTGTGTGTCGGCGGCGGTATGGGCGTCGCCACCATCGTCGAACGTGTGTGAGCGACGCTTGCGGAACGAACCAGAAAGCACAGTCCGCGACGAAGGAACGGATCGGGTCTCAAACGGACCCGAGCGAAGTGAGCGGTCCGGAAGAGAACCGATGAGCGAGGGAATCAAGAATGTCTGAGAACACGATTCGCTGGGACCAGGACGCGGACGGCATCGTCACGCTCACCCTCGACGATCCCAGCCAGCGCGCCAACACGATGACCGACGACTTCCGCTCGTCGCTCGCCGCCGCGGTCGACCGTCTCGAAGCCGGGAAGGATTCGATCACCGGCGTCATCATCACCTCGGCCAAGGACACCTTCTTCGCCGGCGGCGACCTCAAGCTGCTGGCCCAGGTGACCGACGAGAACGCCCACGAATTCGCCGAGGGCGTCACCAAGATCAAGGCGGACTTCCGCCGCCTCGAGAAGCTCGGCAAGCCGACCGTCGCCGCCCTCAACGGCGCGGCGCTCGGCGGTGGCCTCGAGATCGCCCTGGCATGCAACCGCCGCATCGCGCTCGACAACCCGAAGTCGCAGTTCGGGCTGCCCGAGGTCACCCTCGGCCTGCTGCCCGGCGCCGGCGGCGTCACTCGCATTATCCGGCTGCTCGGTATCGCCGACGGTCTGATGAAGGTTCTGCTGCAGGGGACCCGCTACAAGCCGGTCGAGGCGCGCGAGCTCGGCCTCATCCACGAGATCGCCGAGACCCCCGACGCGATGCTCGCGGCGGCCCGCAGCTGGATCGCGGCCAACCCCGAGACGACCCAGCCGTGGGACGACAAGAGTTACCGCATGCCCGGCGGTGCGCCGACCAACCCGAAGATCGCGGGCATGCTGCCGGCGTTCCCGGGCAACCTGCGCAAGCAGCTCAAGGGCGCCCCGATGCCCGCCCCGCACCACATCATGTGCGCCGCAGTCGAAGGCGCCGGCGTCGACTTCGACACCGCGCTCGCGATCGAGGGCCGCTATTTCGTCAACCTCGCCAAGGGTCAGATCGCCAAGAACATGATCCAGGCGTTCTGGTTCGACCTGAACGCGATCAACGGCGGGGGCTCCCGTCCAGACGGCTTCGAAAAGCGTCCGGCGCAGAAGGTCGCCGTGCTCGGCGCCGGCATGATGGGCGCGGGCATCGCCTATGTCTCGGCCCGCAACGGCATGGAGGTCGTGCTCAAGGACGTCTCGCTCGATGCGGCCGAGAAGGGCAAGGCTTACTCGCAGAAGATCCTCGACAAGGCCGTTTCGCGCGGCAAGCTGGACGAGGCCAAGCGCGACGAGATCCTGGCCCGGATCACCCCGACCGCCGACTACAACGATCTGGCCGGCTGCGACCTCGTCGTCGAAGCCGTGTTCGAAAAGGTATCGCTCAAGCACGAGGTCTTCCAGGAGACCGAGAACATCGTGGCGTCCGATGCCCTGCTCGGGTCGAACACGTCGACGCTGCCGATCACCTCCCTCGCGGAGGGCGTGCAGCGCAAGCACGACTTCATCGGCCTGCACTTCTTCTCTCCGGTCGACAAGATGCCGCTGCTGGAGATCATCCGCGGCGACCAAACGTCGGACGAGGCGCTGGCCCGGGCGCTGGATTACGCGGCCCAGATCAAGAAGACGCCGATCGTCGTCAACGACAGCCGCGGCTTCTTCACGTCGCGGGTCATCGGGACGTTCGTCAACGAGGCGCTGTCGATGCTCGGCGAGGGCATCAGCCCGTCGACAATCGAGCAGGCCACGACGCAGGCCGGCTACCCGGTTGGTGCGCTGCAGTTGGCCGACGAGCTCAACCTCGAGCTGTTCCTCAAGATCCGCAACGAGGCCCGCGAGGCCGCGGGCGACAGCTACGTCGGCCACCCGGCCGAGGCGGTCGTGGAGAAGATGGTCGAACTAGGCCGGCCGGGCCGGCTGCGCGGCGCGGGATTCTTCGACTACGACGAGTCGGGCAGGCGCACCGGGCTGTGGCCGGGTCTCGCCGAGCACTTCCCGGTGCAGGGCGACCCCTCAGCCGTCGACATCCACGAACTCGAGGAGCGGATGCTCGTCATCGAGGCCGTCGAGTCGGCGCGGTGTGTCGAGGAGGGCGTGATCATCGAGACGGCCGACGCGAATATCGGCTCGATCATGGGCATCGGCTTCCCGCCGTGGACGGGTGGCGTGCTGCAGTACATCAACGGCTTCCCCGGCGGCATCGCGGCCTTCGTTGCGCGGGCCGACGAGTTCGCCGCAAAGTTCGGCGCCCGGTTCGAGCCGAACCCGCTGCTGCGCAAGAAGGCCGAGAACGGCGAGACGTTCTAGCCGTCCTGTCGTGCGAGTTGTCCGCCCTTCGGTACGCCCCGGCGCGCCGGAGGGCGGACGACTTTGTCGGAGGGGAAGGAAGGTGACGACGTGGCCGGACCGCTGACCGGCGTCCGCGTCCTCGAACTGCCGGCGCTCGGGCCGGTGCCGTTCTTGGGCATGCTGCTCGCCGACCTCGGGGCGGAGGTCGTCCGCGTCGACCGGCTGCCGGGCGCGGCCGGCTTGGGCGACGTGATGGCGGCTGGGCCGATGGGCCGCGGCCGGCGCTCGATCGGTCTCGACGTGCGCAAGCCCGGTGGCGCCGAGGTGGTGCTGCGCCTCGCCGAGACGGCGGACGCGCTCATCGAGGGGTTCCGTCCCGGCGTCGCCGAGCGGCTCGGCGTGGGACCGGCCGAGGTGCTCGCCCGCAATCCGCGCCTCGTGTACGGACGGATGACCGGCTGGGGCCAGGACGGTCCGCTGGCACCGACGGCCGGACACGACATCACGTATCTGGCGATCACCGGACTCCTGCACGGGATCGGGCCCGCAGCCGGACCGCCCGTCCCGCCGGCGAACTACATCGCCGACTTCGGAGGCGGAGCGATGTTCCTCGCCACCGGCCTGCTGGCCGCACTGCTGCACGCGCGCGCCACCGGCGAGGGGCAGGTGATCGACGCGGCGATGACCGAAGGAGCGGCGTACCTCGGGTCGATGACCCGGACGTTCGTCTCGCGCGGCGGGTGGAAGGACGAGCGCGAGGCCAACATGCTCGACGGCGGTGCCCCGAACTACCGGTGCTACGAGTGCGCGGACGGCAAGTTCGTCGCGGTCGGGGCGCTCGAGCCGCAGTTCTGGTCGGCCCTCGTCGCCGGGCTCGGGCTCGACGAGGCGACCACGCCCACGCCCTACGCGCCGCAGGACTGGGACGCGTGCAAGGACGTCCTGGGCACCACCTTCAAGACGAGGACGCGCGACGAGTGGGCTGAGCTGTTCGCGCCCGTCGACGCGTGCGTGGCTCCCGTACTGACGCTCGCCGAAGCGCTGGAACACCCGCACAATGTCGCTCGGGGGTCGTACACGACCGTGGGCGAGGCAATGCTCGCCGCGCCCACGCCGCGGTTCTCCCTCACTCAGGGGCACGCGGGGCCCGAGACCGAGGTCGGCGCGGCAACTGTCAAGCTGCTCGCCGAGCTCGGTTACACGAACGGGGACCTCAACTCGCTTCGGGAGTCGGGCACCATCAGCTAGTGCGCTACCGCGAGATGACGCTGCCTGACGTCAGCGCCTTCCTCGACCTGACGCAGGAGCTCGGCATCGGGATCTGGCTCGACGGCGGATGGGGAGTGGACGCACTGCTCGGCGCCCAGACCCGCCGCCATCAGGATCTCGACATCGTCCTCGAGGCGCGGCAGTCACCCATTCTGGTCCAGCACCTGACCATGCGCGGATTCGGCCCCGTCCCGCGCGACGACACCAGCCCGTGGAACTTCGTGTACGGCGACGCACATGGTCGCGAGGTCGACTTCCACGTCGTCGAGTTCGACGATTCCGGCGACGCGCACCTAGGGCCGGCGGACGTCTACCCGAGCGGGTCGCTGGCCGGGTACGGGACGATCGGCGAGCGGACCGCCCGCTGCGTCGCCCCGGGTTGGGCCGTGCGCTTCCACACCGGATACGACGTCGACGAGGACGACTGGGCGGACGTGTCCCGGCTGTGCGAGCGATTTGGCATCCCGGTGCCGGCCGACTACGACCGCTTCCGTTGACCGGTCACGCACCCAAGATCATCCGACGACGGGGCCTGGTGCAATTCTGTCGGTGGGCACCGCTAACTTCGTCGCATGGACTACAAACTTGAGCTGATGTGTGTGCCGGTGAGCGACGTCGACCGCGCTAAGAAGTTCTACGTCGAGAAGGCCGGCTTCCATGCCGACCACGATCATCGGGTGAACGAGTCACTCCGCTTCGTCCAGCTCACCCCGCCCGGGTCGGCGTGCTCGATCTCCATCGGCGAGGGCCTGACGACGATGACGCCCGGTTCGTTGGAAGGCCTGCAGCTGGTCGTCGACGACGCCGACAAGGCGCGGGCGGACTTCCTCGGCCGCGGCCTCGACGTGGGCGAGGTCCAGGATCTTCCGTGGGGCCGGTTCGTGTACTTCAAGGACCCCGACGGCAACGCCTGGAACGTCCAGCAGGTCGTCCGCACCGGCAGCTAGCGCCCCGTAGGCTCCGGCATCGTGCTGCCCGATGTCGTCGCCACGCGCTACGTGACGCCCCTGCGCGAGGGTGGATCGCTGCCCGGGCTGATGGAGGCCGACGACCTCGGCACCTACGTCGTCAAGTTCCACGGTGCCGGTCAGGGCCGCAAGGCACTCGTCGCCGAGGTGATCGTCGGCGAGCTGGCCCGCCGGCTCGGGCTGCCCACGCCGTCACTGGTCACGGTCGAGGTCGATCCGATCCTCGCCGCCAACGAGCCGGACGAAGAGGTCCAGGATCTGTTGCGCGCCAGCCCGGGCCGCAACCTCGGGGTCGACTACCTGCCCGGCTCCCTCGACCTCGACGCGCCCGCGTTCGCGATCGACCCGCTCTTCGCCGGTCAGGTGCTGTGGTTCGACGCGCTGGTCGGCAACGTCGACCGCTCGTGGCGCAATCCGAACATGCTGTTCTGGCACGGCTCGCCGTACTTGATCGACCACGGCGCGGCACTGACGTTCCACCACAACTGGCCATCGGTTGACGCCGCCGCCACCCGGCCCTACGACGCCGGACAGCATGCCCTGCTGGGCAACGATCCCGACGTCGCCGCGGCCGACGCCGCACTCGCGCCCTTGATCACCGAGGGCCTCGTGGCCGACTCGCTCGCGGACGTGCCTGACGAGTGGCTCGACGGCGAGCCGGGCTTCCCCGCTCCCGACGACGTCCGCGCCGCCTACGCCGGGTACCTCCGCGCTCGGCTCGCGGCGCGTCCGCATTGGCTGCCGGCTCTGCACGAGGCCGTGGCGGCCGGTCCCAGGCCGGTTCCAACCCAGCGCAACCGCCCGGGGTGGTTGGCGTGACGCGGTTCCCGTTCGAGTACGCCGTGCTGCGGATCGTGCCGCGAGTCGAGCGCGGCGAGTCGATCAACGGCGGCGTGCTCGTCTACTGCCGCGACCTCGACTACCTGGGTGCGGCGGTACACCTCGACACCCAGCGTCTGCGTGCGCTCGATCCGGGCGTGGACGTCGCCCACGTCGACGCCGTCCTGCGCTCCATGGCCGACACCTGCGGGGCCGACGGCGCCGGACCGGCGGCGGGCGAAGACATCGGCCGCCGCTTCCGATGGCTGACCGCCCCGCGCAGCACCGTCGTGCAGGCGGGTCCCGTGCACACCGGGTTGACCGCCGATCCCGCCGCCGAGACCGCGCGGCTGCTCCGGCTGCTGGTCCTCGCCGTGCCCGGGTGAGCACCGACAGGTCGTGACCAACCTTGCCGGTCGCGCTGGGAAGGTGCGCGACGCCGCTCTCGCAATCGTCCAGACACCCGATGGCGGGGTACGCGTCGAGGACTATCTGACCGTGCTGGCAGCAGCAGTCGGCGAGGCGGCGCTGGTGCGGCCGGCCGCGATGTCGAGCACCCCACGCTCGTGCCCGGATCTGCGGTGTTCTTCGACGCGGTGAACGAGGTGCTCACCGGCGATCCGCTCCCCGCCGATGGTGCAGGGCCGGCACGGTGTTGTTTGGAATGGCGACACTCGCCGCGTGGCCCCAGTCCACGGACACATCAGCGTGCCCGCGAAGCGGCACGCCGAGTCGTAAATCGCCTCCTCTGAGCGTCGGCGACAAACGACGGTCGGCTACGCACATCCAGCCCGGGCGGCCGCGCCAGCGGTCATGATCAGCTACGCGTCATGTGCGGTGGTGGTCGGCGGATACCCGGGCCGGTGCCGCAGGAGTAGTGAGGGCAGACTGGCATCGTGCCCCCTCACTACCGCGCCCCTGGATGGTTCACCCGCAACGTTTTCAACCGAGCCGTCGCGTTCCTGACCCGACAT
>JAVHVH010000077.1:0-10756 GCA_032160665.1 Pseudonocardiales bacterium | reverse complement strand
ATCAACGTCGGCATCTCGGTGTCGCGTGTCGGTGGTGCCGCGCAGCCGAAGGCGATGCGCGCTGTCGCCGGCCGGTTGCGCGTCGACCTGGCCCAGTATCGCGAGCTCGAGGCGTTCGCCGCGTTCGGGTCCGACCTGGACCGGGCCTCGCAGCAGCAGCTGGCCCGCGGCGGACGGCTCGTCGAGCTGCTGAAGCAGCCGGCCGCGTCGCCGTTCCCGATCGGCCGCGAGATCACGTCGATCTGGGCCGGCACGAACGGCAAGCTCGACGACATCGAGGTCTCCGACGTGCGCCGCTTCGAGTCGGAGTTCCTCGACTTCGTCGGCCACCAGGCGCCGGGACTGTACGACGAGCTCGCTGCGGCGAAGTCCTTCGACGAGGCGCTGTCGACCCAGCTGGACAAGCTCGTCGACGACTTCAAGAAGCAGTTCCAGGCGACCGAGAAGTCCGAGGACACCGGCGAGCGGAAGTCGGAGAAGACGAAGGCGCCGGCCGCCAAGTCAGACACGTCGGCGCCAGATGACAAGACGGCGCCGGACGACAAGTCGGAGCAGAAGTCCGATGGGAGCTGAACTTCGCGTCTACCGACGGCGGATCAAGTCCGTCGAGTCGACGAAGAAGATCACGAAGGCGATGGAGCTGATCGCCGCGTCGCGCATCGTCAAGGCGCAGGCGCGGATGAACAGCGCCAAGCCGTATGCCAAGGAGCTCAGCGAGGCGCTGGCCCGGCTCAGTGGCGACCCGACGCTCGCGCACCCGATGCTGACCGGTGTCGAGAACCCGCGCCGGGCCGGAATCCTGCTGGTCACCAGCGACCGCGGGCTGGCCGGCGGCTACAACGCCAACGCGATCAAGACCGCGAACGAGCTCGCCAGCCGATTGACCGATGACGGCAAGGACGTCGACCGCTACGTGATCGGCCGCAAGGGCGTCGCGTACTACCGGTTCCGGCGGGTCGACCTCGCCGGGTCCTGGACGGGCTTCTCCGAACAGCCCAAGTTCGCCGACGCGCGAGGTGCCACCGAGGCAGTGGTGGCGGCGCTGTCCGCGACGTCCGAGGGCGAGGTCGACGACGGCAAGCCGGGCATCGACGAGCTCTGGGTCGTCTACACCCGGTTCGTCAACTCGGTCACGCAGACGCCGACCGCGACCCAGGTGTCGCCGGTCAACGCCGCGACCGAGGAGTCCGGCGATGCCGGTGAGAGCGGCGCCTCCGCTGACAGTGACGACGCGGGCGACAAGAAGGACTCGGCGACGCAGTACGAGTTCGAGCCGGAGCCGGCGGGTCTTGTCGCCGCGCTCGTTCCGCGGTACATCAGCTCGCGCATCTTCTCGGCGCTGCTCGAGTCGGCCGCGTCCGAGTCGGCCGCGCGCCGGCGGGCGATGAAGTCGGCGAGCGACAACGCGACTGATCTGATCAAGACCTACACCCGGCTGGCGAACCAGGCTCGTCAGGCGGAGATCACCCAGGAAATCAGCGAGATCGTCGGCGGCGCCGACGCCCTCGCCGCAGCAGGGAGTGAAGAGTGACTGCAGTAGAGGAAAAGAAGTCCGGCACGGCCACTGGCCGGGTCGTCCGGGTGATCGGTCCGGTGGTGGACGTCGAGTTCGGCCGGAACAACATTCCGCCGCTGAACCAGCAGCTCACCACCGAGGTCAGCCTGGGTGAGTTGTCGAAGACGCTGAGCCTCGAGGTCGCGCAGCACATCGGCGACGACATGGTGCGCGCGATCGCCCTGCAGCCGACCGACGGCCTGGTCCGCGGCGCCGCGGTTACCGACACGGGGGGCCCGATCACGGTGCCGGTCGGTGACGTCACGAAGGGCCACGTCTTCAACTGCCTCGGCGAGCCGCTGGACGTCTCTGCCGACGAGCTCGAGATCAAGGAGCGGTGGCCGATCCACCGCAACCCGCCGGCGTTCGACCAGCTCGAGTCCAAGACCGAGATGTTCGCCACCGGCATCAAGGTGCTCGACCTGCTGACGCCCTACGTGGTCGGCGGCAAGATCGGCCTGTTCGGCGGTGCCGGCGTCGGCAAGACGGTGCTCATCCAGGAGATGATCTACCGCGTCGCCGAGAACTTCGGTGGCGTGTCGGTGTTCGCCGGAGTCGGCGAGCGCACCCGCGAGGGCAACGACCTGATCGCCGAGATGACCGAGTCGGGCGTGCTCGAGAAGACCGCGCTCGTCTTCGGCCAGATGGACGAACCGCCGGGCACCCGCCTGCGGGTGGCGCTGTCCGCGCTGACGATGGCGGAGTACTTCCGCGACGTTCAGAAGCAGGACGTGCTGCTGTTCATCGACAACATCTTCCGGTTCACCCAGGCCGGGTCCGAGGTCTCCACGCTGCTGGGGCGCATGCCGTCCGCGGTGGGTTACCAGCCGACCCTCGCCGACGAGATGGGCCAGTTGCAGGAGCGGATCACCTCGACGCGTGGCCACTCGATCACCTCGCTGCAGGCGATCTACGTCCCCGCCGACGACATCACCGACCCGGCGCCGCACACGACCTTCGCGCACCTCGATGCCACCACGGTGCTCTCCCGCCCGATCTCGGAGAAGGGCATCTATCCGGCGGTGGACCCGCTCGACTCGACGTCGCGCATTCTCAACGCGCAGTACATCGGCCAGACGCACTACGACGTGGCGCAGCGGACCAAGCAGATCCTGCAGCGCTACAAGGAGCTTCAGGACATCATCGCGATTCTGGGCATCGACGAGCTCTCCGAAGAGGACAAGGTCATCGTCGGTCGGGCCCGGCGGATCGAGCGGTTCCTGTCGCAGAACACGTTCGTGGCCGAGCAGTTCACCGGCATCCCCGGCTCGTTCGTACCGGTGGAAGAGACGATCGACGCGTTCCAGAAGCTCTGTGCCGGCGAGTTCGATAGCTACCCGGAGCAGGCGTTCTTCATGTGCGGTGGCCTCGAGGACCTCGAGCGCAAGGCGAACGAGCTGAAGAACGCGTGATCTGATGGCAACGATGCACGTGGAGCTGGTCTCGATCGAGGCTCCGATCTGGGAGGGCGAGGCCACCGCGGTGTTCGCCCGCACGGTCGAAGGTCAGCTGGGCATCCTGCCCGGCCACACGCCCCTACTCGGCGCGCTCGCGCCCGGCTATCCGGTGCGCATCGACCGTGAGGACGGGGAATCGCTGCATGTCGCGGTCCACGGCGGCTTCCTGTCGGTGAGTAAGGAGGGCGTGTCCGTGCTGGCGGAGCAGGCCGAGCTGGCCGAGGACATCGACGTCGAACGCGCCCGCCAGGTGCTCAGCCGCACCGACGAGGACGGCAGTCCTGACGAAGAAGCCGCGCGCAACCGGGCGCTGGCTCGGTTGCGCGCTTCCGGCGAGACCGTCTGACGCAGTCGCGAAGAGACGACAGCCGTGCACACCGTCGACGTCATCGTGGTGTGCGTGGCTGTGGTCGTCGTGCTGGCCCTAGTCGCGATTCTCGCGCGGCAGCGGCAGATGCTGCGCACGACCGGCGCCGTCCCGATCGCCGTGCAGCGCGGCAACCGCTGGCTCTACGGCATCGGCCGCTACGTCGGCGGCGAGCTGCGGTGGTACCGGGCGCTGGGCGTCGGCACCCGGCCGTCGCGGGTCCTGCATCGCGGCCAGGTCGAGGTGCTCGGCCGGCGCGCGCCGCTGCCGTCCGAGCAGGGCTCGATACCGGCGACGTCCGTCGTCGTGGAGTGCCGGGCCGAGGGCGAGACGTTCTCGCTCGCGATCGGTGAGGGTGCCTACACCGCTTTCGTGTCCTGGCTGGAGTCGGCGTCGCCGCAGTCCCGATGACGGGGCTGTCCTCGACGTGGGTCAGCCGATGCGACGTGGGTCAGCGGATACCTAGCTTTTCGATGATTGTCGCGGCTTGAACGGCGGGACCAGGTCCGATGTCGATCCGGATCGCTTGCTCGTCCTGGCCCGGCGGCTCGAGGTCGGCGAGCTGCGAGTCCAGCAGCGAGGCGGGCATGAAATGCCCGTGGCGGGCGGTGAGCCGCGCCTGCAGCTGCTCCCGCGTGCCGGCGAGGTAGACGAAGAACACGTGCTCGTCGCGCAGCACGTCCCGGTAACGGCGCTTCAGCGCCGAGCAGGTGACTATGCCGGACTCGTCGCGGGCCTCACGTTCGTCGGCCCACTGGCGGATCCGTTCCAGCCACGCCCGGCGGTCGTCGTCGGTCAACGGGTGTCCGGCGGCCATCTTGGCGATGTTGGCAGCCGGATGCAGGTCGTCGCCTTCCTGGAGCGGCCACCCCAGGCGATCGGCGAGCACCGCCCCGATCGTCGACTTTCCACAGCCCGAGACGCCCATGAGGACGACGATCAACGCTCGCCGCCGGGCTTCCACAGCACGTCGCCGTCCGGATTGGCGGTCCGGCTCAGGATGAACAGCAGGTCGGAGAGCCGGTTCAGGTAGCGAACGGCGGCCCGGTTCGTCCGCGCCGCATCGGCTTCATGCAGCGCCCACGCGCTGCGCTCGGCCCGGCGGGCGACGGTGCGGGCGTGGTGCAGCAGCGCGGCGGCCGGCGTGCCGCCCGGCAGGATGAAGCTGGCCAGTTTGGGCAGGCCGGCGTTGAACTCGTCGCACCAGGCCTCGAGCCGTTCGACGTAGGTGTCGTCGATGCGCAGCGGCGAGTACGGCGGGTCGGCCACGACGGGGGTGCACAGGTCGGCGCCGAGGTCGAACAGGTCGTTCTGGATCGTCCTCAGGACCGTCGCGATGCGTTCCGGCACGTTGCCCAGCGCGAGCGCGACACCCAGCGCCGCGTTCGTCTCGTCGCAGTCGGCGTAGGCACCGACCCGCGGGTCGGTCTTGGGCACCCGCGACATGTCACCGAGCGCCGTGGTCCCGTCGTCGCCTGTCTTGGTGTAGATGCGAGTGAGATGGACGGCCATGAGGCGAGATTAGTCGCGGCGCTAGCCTGGCATGGTGGTGCAAGTGCTCAGGGTCACCGGCGGAACGCGTCTCGCTGGTGCCGTCGACGTCGTCGGGGCGAAGAACAGCGTGCTGAAGTTGATGGCGGCCGCGCTGCTGGCTCCCGGCGACACGACGATCGGCAATCTGCCGGCGATCTCCGACGTCACGATCATGCGGCAGTTGCTCGAGCGGCTGGGCTGCTCGGCCGTCGAGCACCGCGGCGGAGACGTCGACCGGGTCACGATCACCACTCCGGAGATCCTCAGCCCGGAGGCCCCCTACGAACTCGTTCGCAAGATCCGGGGGTCCATCTGCGTGCTCGGGCCGCTGCTCGCCCGCACGCATAGTGCGAAGGTGGCACTGCCCGGCGGGGACGCGATCGGCTCCCGCCCGCTTGACATGCATTTCGCCGGCCTCGAGCGCATGGGCGCCGAGATCCGGGTCGAGCACGGGTACATCGTCGCCGAGGCGGACGACCTGCACGGGGCATCGATCTGGCTGGACTTCCCGAGCGTGGGGGCCACCGAGAACATCATGACCGCGGCCGTCCTGGCCAAGGGCACCACCGTCATCGACAACGCGGCCCGCGAGCCGGAGATCGTGGACCTGTGCCGAATGCTGGTGGCGATGGGCGCTCAGATCGACGGCATCGGTTCGTCCACGCTGGAGATCACCGGCGTCGAGGGCCTGCATCCGGCCAGCCACGACGCCGTGCCGGACCGTATCGTCGCCGGCACCTGGGCACTGGCCGCCGTCGCGACCCGGGGCGACATCACCGTGCGGGGCGCGAACGCGTCCCATCTGGAGATCGCGCTCGACAAGGTGGCCCAGGCCGGCGGCGAGGTCGAGGTGCTCGCCGACGGGTTCCGGGTGGCCATGGACCGCCGTCCCAAGAGCTTCGACGTTGTCACGCTGCCCTATCCGGGCCTGGCCACCGACCTGCAGCCCCAGGCCATCGCCGCGCTGTCGGTGGCGGACGGGACGGCCATGATCACCGAGAACCTGTTCGAGGCCCGCTTCATGTTCTGTGACGAGATCGCCCGGATGGGGGCCGACGTGCGCACCGACGGCCACCACGCCGTGGTGCGGGGCCGCGAGCGCCTCTCCGGGGCGCCGGTGCGGGCGACCGACATCCGGGCCGGAGTCGGCCTGGTCATCGCCGGCCTGGTGGCCGAGGGCGTCACCGAGGTCGCCGAGATCCACCACATCGACCGCGGTTACGTCCGGTTCGAGGAGCAGTTGCGGGGGCTCGGGGCCGAGATCGAGCGGGTCGAGTCAGCGACTTTCGGCGGCTGACGACGCGTCGGCCGGCGCCGGCCGGGCCGTCCGTCGCTCGCGGCGGTCGTGCAGCGCCCGGATCCCGGCCAGCGCGATGAAGTAGGCGCTGCCGATCACGAGCATCACCCGGACGAAGTAGTAGTGATGCGGATACGTCAGGGCACCCGCCGAGATGCCGCCGATCCAGCAGGTCGCGCCGACGATCGTGTACGGACGCAGGTAGCGCGCTCGCATGATGTGCGGATACGGCATGTTGCTCAGGCAGAGCAGCGACAGCGCGAGCGTGATCGACGCGCCCACCCACGTCCGCACCTCCATCAGGAACATGACCGGGCCGACGAGGTTCCACGCCGCCGGGAAACCGCGGAACCAGTTGTCCTCGGTCATCATGTCCTTGCGCGCGAACCAGATCGCCGACATGAAGACCATGACGCACAGGACCGCGATGCCGAAGTTGTCCTGGGGCACGACGCGGAACTGGTACATGAAGCAGGCCGGCACGACGACGCAGGTGACGTAGTCGATAATCAGGTCGAGCAGGAAACCGTCGATGCGCGGTACCCGCTTCTCGACCTCCACGGCCCGCGCGATCGGGCCGTCCACCCCGTCGATGAGCAGGGTGAGCAACAACCACACGATCGCGTAGTCGGGCTTGCCGACCAGGACGTCGCGCAACGCCAGCATCGCGGCGACGATGCCGAGCGTCGTGAACGAATGCACCAGCCACGCGCCACCGCGCTGGGCCGGCGTGTACTCCGTCCCGGACTGGCGGAAGGGCGACGTCACCCGGGCACCCTATGCGCTGTCACCTGGACGGCAAAGCCGCCCCGCTCACTGGCGCAAGAGGGTCCGCGCGCGGTCCGCGTCGGCGTGGAACACCAGGACGTCGAGCAGTCCGTCCCGCCGCTTGGACATGGAGGAGCGGATCTTTGCTTCGCCGAGGATGGCGCGGCGCTCCAGAGCGGTCTGCCGGTTCAATCCCGACTCGATGACGGTCAGCAGACCCAATTCGGCTGACGCGGCCGCGTCGACGGGCCGGACCGCCTGGCGGGGACGAGAGGGGCGGAACACCCAGCGCAGGACCAGGCTGAGCAGCAGGATGACGACGAGCGCGGTGATGACGCCGGAGGGGCTGTTACCCACGTCCTCATCGTCCTCCGCCGGACAAGTGCGCGCGCAGACCCTTTTCGCCGGAACGCATCATCAGGTCGTGGTTGAACCGCAACACCGGCCGGAACAGGCGTCCGGCGGCGCGCAGCATCCCGTTGCCCACCTGCACGTCCTCGTCGAAAACGGCCGTCGAGCCCACGCCGTTCGCCGTGATAGTCCACTGGCTGGTGCCCGACAGATCGCCGTCCAGGCGGGCCCGCAGGACCAGCCCCGCCGGGTCCTCGACCTCGCGGTGCATGCGGAACACGACGTCGTAGGGCAGCAGGCTGCGGCAGGTCAGCTCACCGGACAGGTCGTCGATGCGCCGGGTCCGGCGAACCTGCGGCCACCACCGCGGGTACGACTCGACGTCGGACAGGACGTCATAGACGGTGGCCGGAGCCGCGGGCAGCCGCCACTCCGACCTGAAGACGTACGAACTCATGTCTCTCGATTCGCCGCGCCGGTGACCGGGGGATCGACCGACCACGGGAAGTCGATCCACCTCTCAGTACGACGCCACACGTACTCGCAGTTCACCGTCGTCCTGGGCTTCTCGTAGATGACCGCGCTGCGCGCCTCGGCCACGTGCCGGAGGCAGTACGCCTTCACGAGGGCCAGCGTGGCGCCGGTGTCGGCGACGTCGTCGGCGATCAACACGCGGGCTCCGGCGAGGTCGACCGGCTCGGGGACCGGCGGCAGCATCACCGGCATGTCCAACCGCTCGTCCACGCCGGTGTAGTACTCGACGTTCATCACGTGCAGGTTCTTGACGTCCAGCGCATAGCCCAGGCCCCCGGCCACGAACAGCCCGCCGCGGGCGATCGCCACCACGATGTCCGGGCGATAGCCGTCCTCGTAGATCTCGACGGCCAGCTCGCGGCACGCGGTGCCGAACAGGTCCCAGGTCAGGGTCTCGTGCGCCTCGGCCGCAGGAACCGCCATGGCGCCAGCCTGCCAGACCCTGCGAGGTGGGACACACTGTCACGGTCAACCACTGGGATGTCCGAATAAACTCAGGCGTTGCCCATGGAGGTGCCGAATGCCTTTTCCTACGGACGAGAGCCGCGACCAGCCCTGGCTGATGCGGACCTATGCCGGCCACTCGTCGGCCGTGGAGTCGAACAAGCTCTACCGCGGCAATTTGGCCAAGGGGCAGACGGGCCTGTCGGTCGCGTTCGACCTGCCCACCCAGACCGGCTACGACCCGGACGCCGAACTCGCGCGCGGTGAGGTGGGAAAGGTCGGCGTGCCGATCTCGCACGTCGGCGACGTCCGGGCGCTGTTCGACGGCATTCCCATGGAGCAGATGAACACCTCCATGACGATCAACGCGCCGGCTATGTACCTGCTGGCGCTCTACCTGACGGTCGCCGAAGAGCACGGGGCCGATTTTGCGAAGCTGTCGGGAACCACCCAGAACGACATCATCAAGGAGTACCTCTCCCGCGGGACGTACGTCTTCCCGCCGGCGCCGTCGATGCGGCTGATCACCGACATGATCGCCTACACCGTCGCGCAGGTCCCGAAGTGGAACCCGATCAACGTCTGCAGCTATCACCTGCAAGAGGCCGGCGCCACGCCGGTGCAAGAGGTCGCGTTCGCGCTGTGCACGGCGATCGCAGTGCTCGACTCCGTCCAGGAATCCGGTCAGGTGCCCGAGGACAAATTCGGCGAGATCGTCGCCCGCATCTCGTTCTTCGTCAATGCCGGCGTCCGGTTCATCGAGGAACTCTGCAAGCTGCGGGCGTTCGGGCAGTTGTGGGACGAGATCACGCTCGAGCGCTACGGCGTGCAGGACCCGAAGCACCGCAGGTTCCGGTACGGCGTGCAGGTCAACTCGCTGGGCCTGACCGAGGCGCAGCCGGAGAACAACGTCTACCGGATCCTGCTCGAGATGCTGGCCGTGACGATGTCGAAGGACGCGCGGGCGCGGGCCGTGCAACTGCCGGCGTGGAACGAGGCGCTCGGCCTGCCGCGCGCCTGGGACCAGCAGTGGTCGCTGCGCATGCAGCAGGTGCTGGCCTTCGAATCCGACCTGCTCGAGTACGACGACCTGTTCGAGGGCTCGAAGGTCGTCGAAGCGAAGGTCGCCGAGATCAAGCGGGGCGCGCGGGCCGAGATCGACACCATCCTCGAGATGGGCGGTGCGGTCGTCGCGGTGGAGTCGGGCTACCTGAAGTCCGCGCTGGTGTCGTCGCTGGCGCTGCGCCGACGGCGGATCGAATCGGGCGAGGACGTGGTGGTGGGCGTCAACCGGTACACCGAGAGCGAGCCCAACCCGCTGGTCGGCGGCACCGACGGCGGCATCCTCACCGTCGACCCCGCGGTTGAGCAGGCTGCCATCGAGGCGATCGTCGCCTGGCGCGCCGACCGCGACGCCGCGACGGTGGACGACGCGCTGACCGCTCTGCGCGACGCCGCCAAGACCGACGAGAACCTGATGAGCGCGTCATTGGCCTGCGCCCGCGCCGGGGTCACAGTGGGGGAGTGGTCCGGCGTCCTGCGCGAGGTGTTCGGCGAGTACCGACCGCCGACCGGAGTCGCGGGGGCCAGCGGTGGCGGCCACGAGGGATCGCTGGCCGAGGTCCAGGCCCGGGTGCGGGCGCTGGGCGAGCAGTTGGGCCGGCCGCTGAAGTTCCTGGTGGGCAAGCCGGGCCTGGACGGGCACTCGAACGGCGCCGAGCAGATCGCGGTCCGGGCGCGCGATGCCGGCTTCGAGGTCGTCTACTCCGGCATCCGCCTCACGCCCGCGCAGATCATCGCCGCGGCCGTCGAGGAGGACGTCGACGTCGTGGGTCTGTCGGTGCTGTCCGGCTCGCACCTGTCGGTCGTGCCCGCGGTCGTCCAGGGGCTGACCGCCGCCGGCCTCACCGACGTGCCGGTGATCGCCGGCGGCATCATCCCCGAGGCGGACGCGGCCACGCTGCGCGCCGCCGGGGTGGCCCGGGTCTTCACGCCGAAGGACTTCGAGATCACGTCCATGCTCGGCCAGATCGTCGACGCCATCGAGGAAGCCCGCGCCTGACCGTGCCGCGCCGCCCGCCCCAACCCCAACCCCCGCCCCAACCCCAACCCCAACGCGGCTTTGCACCTTTCAGCTCCCCAAAACGGTCCGTTTTGGGGAGCTGAAAGGTGCAAAGCGCGCGGGGCGCGACGGGCGCGCGGGGCGCGAGGGGCGCGAGGGGTTCAGCGTTTGGGCTTGAGGGTCCGGGTGACGAGCGGGATGACGATGGCGGCGGCGATGACGTGGGCACCGATCAAGGTGAGCTTGGACGAGGTCGCGGTTGCCCCGGCGAACGCGTCCGGAACGACGGACAGCGCCGTCAGGACGTACGCCGTCACGCTGAACGTGTGAGCCGGCCGCTGCGCCCATCGGTTCAGCCCCGTCGCGATGACGAGCCCGGCGGTCACGC
>JAVHVH010000154.1:0-52142 GCA_032160665.1 Pseudonocardiales bacterium | reverse complement strand
GGCGGGGGCCCAGCAGGCGTGGTGGCGCCGAGGTCAGCGGGTCCGGACGGCGCAGGTGTACCGGTCTCGCCGTCGTCGGTCATATGTCCTGTCGCGTCGGTCGTCAGCGCGCGATGGTCTCGCGCTTCTCCTTGATCTTTGCAGCCTTGCCACGAAGATCACGCAGGTAGTACAGCTTGGCCCGGCGTACGTCACCGCGGGTGACGACCTCGATCTTCTCGATCACCGGCGTGTGCAGCGGGAAGGTGCGCTCGACGCCGACACCGAAGCTGACCTTGCGGACGGTGAAGGTCTCACGAACCCCGCCGCCCTGGCGGCGAATGACGGCGCCTTGGAAGACCTGGATCCGGGACCGGCTGCCTTCGATGACACGGACGTGGACCTTGAGGGTGTCACCGGGACGGAAGTCCGGGACGTCGGTGCGCAGCGACGCAGCGTCGAGGGTGTCGAGGGTGTTCATGTCGCAGCTTCGCTCTCGATCTCATAGTGTCGGTCGGCTGGCCCGGTCGTGCCACGGTTCGGCGCACACGCCCGGTGCCCGGTCCTTGAGGAACTCAACTCCCGGGCGGATTACCGCGCTCTGGTGCGCAGCGGGCAACCCCACGATGATGCCACATGGAGCGCGTCCGGCCGAAACCGGCCGCGCTCGACGTCTCAGGCGGCGGCGCCAGTGGGCGACCAGCCCGACGGCGTTCAGTCCAGCAGATCCGGCCGTCGTTGCGCAGTTCGGGCCCGGCTGCGCTCGGCCCGCCAGCGGTCGATGGCCGCGTGGTTCCCGGACAGCAGGACGTCCGGGACGCCCAGCCCCCGCCATACCGCCGGTTTGGTGTACGCGGGGGCTTCCAGCAGTCCGCCCGGGCCAGCAGCGAACGAGTCGTCGATCGCCGACTGATCGTTGCCGAGAACCCCCGGCAGCAACCGCCCGATGGCTTCGACGATCACCAGGACCGCCACCTCGCCGCCGGCGAGGACGTAGTCGCCGAGCGAGATCTCCTCGACCGGCATCCGGGTTGCCGCGTACTCCACAACCCGGGCGTCGATGCCCTCGTAGCGACCACACGCGAACAGCAACCAGGGCTCGCGCGCCAACCGGGCGGCGGTGTCCTGCGTGAATCGGCGACCCGCGGGCGTGGGCACGATCAGCCGGGGCTGACGCAGTTGCTCCGGTGGGGCGAGCTCGTCGAGGGCACGGCCCCAGGGCTCGGGCAGCATGACCATGCCCGGGCCGCCGCCGTACGGGGTGTCGTCGACTGTGCGATGGACGTCGTCGGTCCAGCGGCGTAGATCGTGCACCCCCACCTCGACCTGACCGCGCTCGATCGCCCGGCCGAGCAGGGACTGCCGCAGCGGAGCGAGGTAGTCGGGGAAGATCGTGACAATGTCGAGCCGCAGATCGGGCTGCGCGCCGCCGTTCACAGGTCGAACAGCCCTTCCGGCGGGTCGATCACGACGAACCCGCCCGCGAGGTCGACGGTCGGGACGACGGCGGCGACGAATGGCACGAGTCGCTCGACGGCGTCGATGCTGAGCACGAGGTAATCGGCCCCGGCGATATCCACGACCTGCTGGATCGGGCCCACAACGGTTCCGCCGGCGGTGCGAACCTCGAGGCCGACGAGATCGCTGACGTAGAACTCGTCCGGGTCCTCGATGGGCGGGCGGGCGGAGGCCGGAATGACCAGCCGCACGCCCCGCAGCGCCTCGGCCCCGGCCCGATCGACGACTCCGGCAAAGCGCAGGACCATCTTGCTGCCACTCAGGTTCAGGTACTCGACGGTCAGCGGACCGGCTTCGGTGGGCTCGGTGAGGAGCACCGAACCCACCGCGAACCGTTGATCAGGATCGTCGGACCACGGCTCGACGAACACGTCACCGCGGACCCCACGTGGGGGGCCTACCCGTCCCACCGCGACCAACGCATCGGCGTCGTCGTCGGCCACGACGGCGCTAGCGCCGGTCGACGTCGACCACGTCGACGCGGATGCCCTTGCCGCCGACGCCGTTCATGACCTGTCGCAGCGCCTTGGCGGTACGGCCGTTGCGACCGATCACCCGGCCGAGATCCTCAGGATGCACCCGGATCTCGAGCCGCTGGCCGCGCCGGTTGTCGATCATGTCGACTCGGACGTCGTCCGGGTGGTCAACGATGCCCCGGACCAGGTGCTCGAGGGCTTCCTCGAGCACGTCAGCTCTCCGCCGGCTGGTCTGCGGCCGCGGCGGGCGCTGCGTCCTCGGCGGGCGCGGCCGGCTCGGCCGCCTTGGCCGGCTCGGCCGCCGTGGCTTCGGCCGGAGCAGCTGCCGCCTTGGCGGCCCGCTTCCTCGGGGTGGTGGCCTCGGCGGCCGGCTCCCCGGAGACCTCGGCCAGGGCGGCGTTGAAGACGGCTTGCTTGTCCGGCTTCTCGGGGGCGACCTTCATCGGCGGCGGGGCGTCCTCGCCCTTGAACTTCTGCCAGTCGCCGGTGACCTTGAGGATGGCGGTGACAGCCTCGGTGGGCTGGGCGCCGACGCCGAGCCAGTACGCAGCACGGTCACCGTCGACGCGGATGACCGACGGGTCGTTCTTCGGGTGGTACTCCCCGATCGTCTCGATGGCGCGGCCGTCGCGCTTGGTGCGCGCATCGGCGACGACGATTCGGTAGTGCGGCTCACGCATCTTGCCCAGACGCATCAGCTTGATCTTGGTTGCCACGGGTGTGGGTACTCCAGACTTGGTCAGGGTGGTCGCGTTGGCTCCGGGTGGGGCACACCGAGGCCGGGACGTCCGGGTGGACTGACCGGGCCACGGTGAGAGGGGCCGTGCTCCGGTCGGTACTCAGCCCGCCATTCTGCCAGATCCGCCGGGCGGTTCCGGACGAACCCGGGCGGCGAGGGCGTCGCGCCTAGACTTTCGACCCATGAAGCAGGGCACGAGCAAGCGATGACGTCGACCTTCGACGTCAACCCGGCGCAGCCCGGATCGGGGTCGCTTCGATTCCCCGAGGGCTTCCTCTGGGGCACGGCGACGGCGTCCTACCAGGTCGAAGGGGCCGTGTCCGAGGACGGTCGTGGGCCGTCGATCTGGGACACCTTCAGCCATGAACCCGGACGCATCGTCGACGGCAGTACCGGCGACGTCGCCTGCGACCACTACCACCGAGTAGCCGAGGACGCCGCCCTGATGGCCGACCTGGGCCTGCAGTCGTACCGCTTCTCGATCGCATGGCCGCGCATCGTGCCGACCGGATCGGGCGCGGTCAATCAGGCCGGTCTGGACTTCTACGCGCGGCTCGTGGACGAGCTTCTCGCCCGCGGGATCGAACCGCTTGCGACGCTGTACCACTGGGACCTGCCCCAACCGCTGCAGGACGCCGGCGGGTGGACGAACCGGGACACCGCGCTGCGGTTCGCCGAGTACGCGCAGGTCGTCGGTGCCGCGCTCGGGGACCGGATCCCGACGATCACGACCCTCAACGAGCCGTGGTGCTCGGCTTTCCTCGGCTACGGCTCGGGGGTGCACGCGCCGGGAGTGGTCGACAACGCGTCCTCGCTGGCCGCGGTCCACCACCTGAATCTCGCGCACGGGCTCGGCGTATCCGCTCTCCGTTCGGTGCTGCCGGACAGCGGGCGGGTGTCGCTGACGCTGAACCTCGCGATGGTGCGCGGGGCGACCGAGAGCGAGGCTGACCTGGACGCGGCACGGCACGTGGACGGGTTGTCGAATCGGATCTTCCTCGACCCGGTGCTGCGCGGGACGTATCCGCAAGACCTGCTCGACGATCTTCGCCACATCACCGACTGGGCGTTCATCCGCGACGGCGACACCGCCCTGACCAACCCACCCATCGACGTGTTGGGCGTCAACTACTACTCGCCCACTCTGGTCGCGGCGGCGACGCCGGAACTCGCCCGGCAGGCTTCGGGCCGCCGGGTCAACGACCCACAGAGCACCGACCGGCCGACCCCCTACCCGGGCACCGACCTGGCGTTCTCGGTGCCCCAGCCGGGCCCGTACACGGCCATGCACTGGCGCATCCACCCGCCGAGTTTCACCGAATTGCTGATGCGGGTGCATCGCGATCATCCCGGCGTGCCGCTGATGATCACCGAGAACGGCGCGGCGTTCGCCGACGAGCCCGGGCCTGACGGAGTCGTGCACGACGCCGACCGCATCGACTACCTCCGCGGACACCTCGCCGCGGTCCACGACGCGATCACCAAGGGCGTCGACGTCCGCGGCTACTACCTGTGGTCGCTGATGGACAACTTCGAATGGGCCTGGGGTTACACGAAACGGTTCGGCATCGTCCACGTCGACTTCGCGAGCGGCCGGCGCACGCTGAAGGACTCGGCCACGTGGTACCGATCGGTGGTCGGCGCGAACGGCATCGACTGAGTCGGCCGCGTCCGACCGCATAGCTCAGCCGACGCGGTGTAGCTCAGGCGACGACGGTGCCCCGCAGCAGCATCCGCCGCGGGTTCATGACTGCAGCGAGATCGGTGCGCGGGTCGGTGTCATAGACGACGAGGTCCGCTGGAGCTCCCTCCTCGAGACCGGGTAGTCCCAGCCAGGCCCGTCCGCGCCACGACGCCTGGGCGATGACGTCGGGCTGCGGGATCCCGGCACCCACCAGCGCACGGATCTCGTCCCGGATGAGGCCGTGGGGCAGTGAGCCGCCGGCGTCGGTGCCGGTGTAGATCGGGATGCCGGCCTCCCACGCGGAGCGGATCCGGTCGCGGGACGTCGCGAACAGGGCGCGCATGTGGGCGGCGTACGTCGGGAACTTCGCCGCAGCCGAGGCCGCAATCGACGGGTTGCTGTCGATGTTGATCAATGTGGGGACGACGGCCGCCCCCGACGCCGCCGCAGCAGCGATGTGCTCGTCGGTGAGGCCGGTCCCGTGCTCGATCGAGTCGATGCCGGCCGCGATCAGCCCCGGCAGCGCGTCCTCGCCGAAGACGTGGGCCGCCACCCGCGCCCCGAGCTCGTGCGCCCGACCAATCGCGGCCTCGAGCGCGTCGTCAGGCCACGTTGGGGCGATGTCGCCGAGCTCGCGGTCGATCCAGTCGGCGGCGAGCTTGACCCACCCGTCGCCAGCCGCGACCTGGGCCTCGACCGCGGCGACCAGCCCGTCCGGTTCGACCTCGATGCCCAGATCGCGGATGTAGCGCTTCGGGCGGGCGATGTGCCGGCCGGCCCGGATCAGCCGCGGCAGGTCGTCCCGGTGCTGGATCGAGCGGTTGTCGACGGGCGAACCCGCGTCGCGAAGCAGCAGGGCGCCGGCGGCCCGGTCGAGCAGGGCCTGGGCGGCTTGGTCATCGGGATCCGGGACGTGACCCTGCGGGGCGAGCCCGATGTGACAGTGCGCGTCGACGAACCCGGGCGTGATCCACCCGCCGGACGCGACGGTGTCGGTCGCGGCGGACGGGCGGCTGAACGTCAGGCGGCCGTCCATTACCCAGGCGTCGCGTTCGGTCTCGTCTGGCAGGAACACGCCGCGCAGGTGAAGGGCCGCCACGTGCGGCACGCTACCGCGCTACTCGGCCGACCCCCAGGCCGCGGCGAGCTCGGCGCGGGCGTCGGCGAGCAGCTGCGGCAACACCCGGGTATGCGCGACAACCGGCATGAAGTTCGTGTCGCCACCCCATCGCGGGACGACGTGCTGATGCAGGTGCGCCGCGATCCCGGCGCCGGCGATCGGCCCCTGGTTGATGCCGAGGTTGAACCCGTGCGGCGCCATGACCGAGCGGATCACCCGCATGGCCCGCTGGGTGAACTGCGCCAGTTCGAGCGTCTCGGCGCCGTCCAGATCCGGGTAGTCGGCCAGATGCCGGTACGGCACCGTCATCAGATGTCCGGAGTTGTAGGGGTACAGGTTCAGCACGGCGTACACGGTGTCACCGCGGGCGACGATCAGCCCGTCCTCGTCCGACCGCGTGGGCGCCAGGCAGAACGGGCAGTCATCGCCCGCGTCGTCGTGCGTCGGCTTGCCCTCGCCCTTGATGTAGACCATTCGGTGCGGCGTCCACAGCCGCCCGAAGCCGTCCGGGTCGCCCGCGAAGTCACCCGACGACTCCGTCATGCGTAGAGGTCGGCCGTCGGCGAGGCGTTGAGCCGGCGCGCCACGATGTCGGCGATCTCGTCGCACGCCTGCTCGACCGGGATACCGTTGCGCTGGCTGCCGTCGCGATAGCGGAACGAGACCGCCCCGGCCTCGGCGTCGGTGGCCCCGGCGATCAGCATGAACGGCACCTTCTGCTGCTGCGCCGAGCGGATCTTCTTCTGCATGCGTTCGTCGGAACTGTCGACGTGGACTCGGATGCCGCGCTGGCGCAGCCGCTCGGCGATGTCGGCGAGGTAAGCCACCTGCTCCTCGCTGATCGGGATGCCGACCACCTGCACGGGCGAGAGCCAGGCCGGGAACGCGCCGGCGTAGTGCTCGGTGAGGACCCCGATGAACCGCTCGATCGAGCCGAACTTCGCGGAGTGGATCATCACCGGCTGCTGCCGGCTGCCATCGGGCGCCTGGTACTCGAGCTCGAAGCGCGCCGGCTGGTTGAAGTCCAGCTGGACGGTCGACATCTGCCAGGTTCGCCCGATGGCGTCGCGGGCCTGGACCGAGATCTTCGGCCCGTAGTACGCCGCGCCCCCTGGATCGGGCACGAGCTCCAAGCCCGACGCTCTCGCGGTGTCCTCGAGCACCTTGGTGGCGTTGGCCCAGTCCTCGTCCGAGCCGATGAATTTGTCCGACTCGGGATCGCGGGTGGAAAGCTCGAGGTAGAAGTCGTCCAGGCCGAAGTCGCGCAGCAGGCCGAGGATGAAGTTCAGCAGTTTGCGGATCTCGTCCGGCGCCTGTTCCGGCGTGCAGTAGCTGTGCGAGTCGTCCATGGTCAGGCCGCGCACCCGGGTCAAGCCGTGCACGACGCCTGACATCTCGTAGCGGTACACCGATCCGAACTCGAACAGCCGCAGCGGGAGCTCGCGGTACGACCGCCCGCGCGCTCGGTAGATCAGGTTGTGCATCGGGCAGTTCATCGCCTTGAGGCGGTACTCCGACCCCTCGAGATCCATGGGCGGGAACATGGTGTCGGCGTAGTACGGCAGGTGGCCGGACGTGTGGAACAGCCCATCCTTGCTGATGTGTGGGGTGTTGACGAACTCGAAGCCCTCGTCGATGTGGCGCTGCCGGACGTAGTTCTCCAGCTCTCGACGCAGGATCCCGCCCTTGGGGTGGAACACCGGGAGCCCGGAGCCCAGCTCGTCCGGGAAGCTGAACAGGTCGAGCTCGGAGCCGAGCTTGCGGTGGTCGCGCTTGGCGGCCTCCTCAAGCCGGTTCAGGTACGCCTTGAGGTCGTCCCGGGTGGCCCACGCCGTGCCGTAGATGCGCTGCAACTGCTCATTCTTCTCGCTCCCCCGCCAGTAGGCGGCGGCACTGCGCATGAGCTTGACGGCCGGGATCCGGCGAGTGTTCGGCAGGTGCGGGCCGCGGCACAGGTCGGTCCAGACCCGGTCGCCGGTCTTCGCGTCGAGGTTGTCGTACATGGTGAGCCCGCCGGCGCCGACCTCGGTGGCCTCCTCACCGGTCGCCGAGGACTTGAGCCCGATCAGCTCGAGCTTGAACTTCTCGCCGGCGAGCTCGGCTCGGGCCTCGTCGTCGGCGATCGGGCGACGGGAGAACCGCTGCCCGGACTTGATGATCTCGAGCATCTTTTTTTCGATGGCCGCGAGATCGTCCGGGGTGAACGGGCGCGACGGCAGGAAGTCGTAGTAGAAGCCGTCCTCGATCGGCGGTCCGATGCCCAGCAGGGTGCCGGGGAACAGGTCCTGGACGGCCTGGGCCATCGCGTGGGCGGCGGAGTGCCGCAGCACGGCGAGGCCGTCCGGTGACTGCGCGGGAACGGGCTCGACGTCGGCGTCCTCGTCGGCGACCCATTCGAGGTCCTTCAGGGTGCCGTCGGCGTCGCGGACCACGACCGCTCCGTGGGGCCCGGTCAGCTCGATCCCGGCTTCGCGCAGCGCGTCGAGCGCCGTCTCACCGGCCGCGACCCGGACGGTCTGGGCGGGCTCGGGCGGGCGGGCGCTGGCGGACAACGTGAGCTCCTTGGGTGGGTCGTTCAGACGGCGATGAGTCTGGAAGGGATGCTAGTGCGGTGATGGCGGGCTCCCGATCCAGATTCCTCGTCCGTGGTGTGAGTGCGGCGTGCGCCTGCTTACTCGCGGCCGGGTGCACGAGCAGGTCCACTCCTTCTCCGGCGACATCCCCGGCCGGGTCGGGCGGGTCGTCCGCGCATCGCGGGGCAGCCCAGCCGGCACCGAGCACCGGTCAATCCCGAACCGAGGCCCCCGGCGTATTCACGATGAACTTCGCGGGCGACGTGCACTTCGCGGACCGGGTCGGCAAGCGGCTCGCCAAGGACCCGGCGACGGTGTTCGCGCAGGCCCAACCCGGGCTGGCCGACGCCGATCTGACGATGGTCAACCTCGAGACCGCGATCACCGACGGCCCCGGCACGCCGCAGGCCAAGGCCTTCACGTTCCACGCCCCGCCCGAGGCGTTGACGGCCCTGCGCGATGCCGGCGTGGACGTCGCGACGATGGCGAACAACCACGGCGCGGACTACGGCGCGGGCGGGCTGACGGACACGTTGCGCGCGATCAAGCAGACGCGCTTTCCCGTCATCGGGATCGGCAAGGATGCCGCTGCGGCGTTCGCGCCGTACACGACGACCCTCAACGGCGTGCAGGTCGCGATCATCGCCGCCGACCAGGTGCAGGACGAGACCACGCTGCGGCTGTTCAGCGCCGGCGCCGGCAAGCCCGGCGTCGCGAATGCGTTCGATCCGCGACTCATCTCGGCGGTCAAGAAGGCGAAGTCCGCCGGGTACGTGGTGGTCGTCTATCTCCACTGGGGCGTCGAGTACCAGACATGCCCATCCGGCATCCAGTCCGAGCTGGCCGGGAAGCTCGCGCGCGCCGGCGCGAGCGCCGTCGTCGGGACGCACGCGCACGTCCTCCAGGGCGCGGGTTGGCGAGCGGACGGCACCTACGTCGAGTACGGGCTCGGCAACTACTTGTGGTGGATGTCGTTCGGGAACAACCAGGACGACAACGGAGTGCTGACGCTGACGTTCCGCGACGGGAAGGTCGTCCACGATTCCTTCGCTCCCTCGCACCTCGACGATCGCGGCGTGCCGATGCCGGCGACCGGAGCCGAGAAGCGGCGCATCGCGACCGAATGGAAGGCTGACCGTCGCTGCGCCGATCTGGCCGCGGCGCCACCGCGATAAGGAGCCGTGCGTGAATCTCTTCGAATATGAGGGCAAGCGCCCGACGATCGCCGAGGACGCGTTCATCGCGGCGACCGCGACGATCATCGGCGACGTGACGATCGAGACCGGCGCGTCGATCTGGTACGGCGCCGTGCTGCGCGGCGACGACGGTCCGATCGTGGTGCGCGCACACGCGAACGTGCAGGACGGCACCGTCATCCACACGACGCCGGATGTCACCACCGAGATCGGGGTCCGGGCCACGGTCGCGCACCAGTGCATGATCCACGGTGCGGTGCTCGAGGAGGAGGCGCTCGTCGGCAACGGGTGCGTGGTGCTCGACGGGGCCCGGATCGGCTCCCGGTCGATGATCGCCGCGATGTCGCTCGTCCAGCCCGGTGTGCAGATTCCGCCCGGCGTCCTCGCCGCCGGCGTACCCGCCGTGGTCAAGCGCGAGATCGCGGGTACGCCCGCCGAATTCTGGATCAAGATGAACCCGATCTATTACCCCGAACTCGCCAAGCGACACATCGCGGGCATCAAGCGCATCGATCGCTGAACCCGCGCCAGTACGCTGCCCGCATGACGACGGGAACTCCTGCTCCGGGTTGGTACGCCGACCCCTTCGGCCGCCACGAGGCGCGCTACTTCAGCGGATCGGCGTGGACGGAACACGTTCTGTCGCACGGCCGGCAGAGCACCGATCCGCCCGGCGGCGGGGTCGTGCCCACCGTCCAGCGCGCGCCGGAGAAGGTGCAGCACGACGTGACCCGGGCCGGTACGGCGGGCGTCGCGGCGTTCCAAGGTGGCGGTTCGATCTTCACCGAGCCGATCCTGGTCGTGAACCAGAAAGCCAAGATCATCGAGGTCACGAACCAATACGCGATCTACGACCAGAACGCGCGACAGATCGCCGCGGTGCGCGAGGTCGGCCAGAGCAACATCAAGAAGGCGGCCCGGCTGCTCACCTCGCTGGACCAGTACATGACCCACAAGCTGCAGGTGGTCGACATGCAGGGGACGCCGCTGCTGACGCTCACCCGCCCGGCCAAGGTGATGAAGTCACGCATCATCGTGCAGGACCCGGCCGGCACCGAGATCGGCCAGATCGTGCAGCAGAACATGATTGGCAAGATCCGGTTCTCGCTCGAGGCGGGCGGCTACACGCTCGGGTCGATCAACGCCGAGAACTGGCGCGCGTGGAACTTCAGCATCCGCGACCACACCGACACCGAGATCGCCCGGATCACCAAGACCTGGGAAGGCCTCGCGAAGACGATGTTCACGACGGCCGACAACTACGTGGTCCAGATCCATCGCCCGATTCAGGGCCCGCTGCAGGCGCTCGTCGTGGCAGCGTCGCTCAGCGTCGACACGGCCCTCAAGCAGGACTCCCGCGGGTTCGGCTAGGACCGGTCCCCCGTCCACCTTTCGAGGTCGCCAGGAGTGTCCAGATCGGTGGGGTCGCCGGGCACGTCCACGTCGTCGACGAGCTCGGGACGGTGGGCCAGTAGGGCTCGCGCGCCCTCGTCCGGGCCGGCCAGCGCCAGGGCCTCGCGCCACAGCGCCGGGGCCATCACCGTCGGGTGCCCGCGCCGAGCGCGGTATCGGGCGACGGCGATCCGCCCGGGCCGCCATGCCCCGACAGTGGCCGTCACCGCGTCCGGCCCGACCCCCGGAGCGTCGACGAGCAACACCGCGAGCGCATCGGCATCGAGGGCGGCACGAACCGCCAACTCCAGCGACGAGCGCATGCCGCGTGACGGCTCGGGGTTGATGACGACGGTCGCGTCTCCGACGTCCACGCCGGCGCGGACGACCGCGATCACCGGGTCGCACCCAGCCGCCCTGAGGACGGCGACCGCACGGTCGACGAGGCGCGCTCCGGCCACGACGATCTCGGCCTTCGGTCGTCCCATGCGTACCCCGGAACCGGCCGCCAGGACGGCACCTGCGACGGACCCCACGGTGCGCCACCCTATGCGCGCCGACGAATTCGGGTAATCCTCGACGCATGCATTCCGTCGCGTTCGCCGACCCTGCAGCCGTTAGCGACGCTCTTGACGCGGCCGGGTACCTGCCCGACAGCGGCTTGGCCACCGCGTCCTTCCTGGCCATGCGGATGCACCGGCCGCTCTTCCTCGAGGGCGACCCCGGCGTGGGCAAGACAGCGCTGGCCCAGGCGCTCGCGCTCATCACCGGCTCGCGGCTCATTCGACTGCAGTGCTACGAGGGCATCGACGCCACACAGGCGCTCTACGACTGGGATTTTCCGCGGCAGATCCTGCACCTGCGCGCGGCCGCCGACACCGAGGACCGCTCGGCGCTCGAGGCCTCGCTCTACGACCGGCGCTTCCTCGTCGCCCGTCCGATCCTGCAGGCGCTGGAGCAGAGCCCGGCGGTGCTGCTGATCGACGAGATCGACCGGGCCGACGACGAGTTCGAGGCGTTCCTGCTCGAGGTGCTGGCCGACAATGCCGTGACGATCCCCGAACTCGGCACGATCAGCGCCGAGGACCCGCCGCTGGTGGTCATCACCTCCAACCGGACCCGCGAGGTTCACGACGCCCTCAAGCGCCGCTGCCTGTACCACTGGGTGGCACACCCGGACTTCACCCGCGAAGTCGCGATCGTGCGCCGCCGGATCCCGGAGGCCGCGGCGCAGCTCGCGCAGGACGTCGCCGCGGCCGCCGGGCGGCTGCGGGCGGCGGGCCTGCTGAAACCACCGGGAGTCGCCGAGACCATCGACTGGACGCAGGCGCTGCACATCATGGGAGCGACCCGACTGGACCCGGACAACGCCGAGGCCACGCTGGGCGCAGTCGTGAAGTACCGCGAGGACATGGTCCGCGTGCAGCGCGAATTGGCGTCCCTGCTGGGCGGGTGAGGACGTGGCCGACGCACCGGACCCGGACTCGGACCCGGTCATGACGATGACCGGCTTCGCGCGGGCGCTACGCGCGAACGGGGTCGCGGCCGACGCCACCCGGCTGGCGGCGGCGATCGAGGCGCTGACCCACGTCAACCAATTGGACGCGGAGCACGTCTACTGGACCGGGCGGGTGACCCTCTGCGGCGAGCCCGACGACCTGCCGCGCTACGACGCGGTGTTCGACACCTGGTTCCGCGGTTCCCTGCCCGACCGGCCCGGCCCGGTCCCACCGAGTGCACCCGCGCCGGTGCTCCGATTACGTCCGCTCGGAGGTGGCGAGGGCGACGAACAGACCGGAGCCGACGACCAGGAACTGCGCACCGCCGCGAGCGGGGACGAGATCCTGCAGCACCGCGACGTCACCGAGCTCAGCCAGCAGGAACGGGACGAGATCAACCGGCTCATCGCGATGCTGGCCCCCCGCGTGGGCACCCGCACGACCCGGCGGCACCGCCCGCGCGGGCGGGACAAGGTCGACGTATCGCGGACCGTGCGGGCGATGCTGCGCGACGGCGGCGAACCGGCCACGCTCGCCCGGCTGCGTCCCAGGATCAAGCCGCGCCGGCTGGTCCTGCTCCTCGATGTCAGTGGCTCGATGAGCCCGTACGCCGACGTCCTGCTCCGCTTCGCCCACGCCGCGGTGCGGGTGGCACCGGCGAGCACCGAGGTGTTCACAGTCAGCACCAGACTCACCCGGGTGACGCGACAGCTGCGGCTTCGCGACCCGGACGAGGCGCTGCGGGCGGCCGGCACCGCGATCCCCGACTGGAGCGGCGGCACCCGGCTCGGCGAGTCGCTGCGCGCGTTCCTGGACCTGTGGGGCCAGCGCGGTACCGCCCGCGGAGCCGTCGTGGTCGTGGCCAGCGACGGCTGGGAGCGTGGGGACGCCGCGCTGCTCGGCGAGCAGATGAGCCGGCTTGCCCGGCTGGCCCACCGCGTCGTGTGGGTGAATCCGCACCGCGGCAAGGACGGGTTCACGCCTTCGACCGCCGGGATGACCGCGGTGCTGCCGCACCTCGACGACCTGCTCGCCGGCCACACCTTGGCCGCCCTGCTTACGCTGGCGGATGTGATCGCTCGTGCGTGACGTGCTGACGGACCTGGCCGCATGGTGGCGGGCCGGCGAGACGGTGGGCCTGGGGACGGTCGTCGGCACGTGGAAGTCCGCGCCTCGCCAACCGGGCGCGTCGATGCTTGTCGGCCCCGACGGCACGGCAGTCGGCAGCGTGTCCGGTGGCTGCGTCGAGGGAGCGGTCTACGAGCTGGCCGAGGAGTCGCGGCAGACGCTGGCCCCGGTCTTGCAGCGGTACGGCGTCAGCGACGATGACGCGTTCTCGGTCGGGCTGACGTGTGGCGGCATCATCGACGTGTACGTCGAGCCGGTGAACCAGCAGACGTTCCCCGAACTCGGCGGGATCGTCGAGGACATCGAAGCCGGCCGGCCGGTCGCAGTCGCCACGATCATCAGCGGCGTCAGCGAGGACCGGCTGGGCCAGCGCCTCATCGTCCGACCGGAGTCGGTCACCGGCACCCTCGGCAGCGAGCGGATCGACGCGGCGGTCGGCGACGACGTGCAGGGCCTGTTGCTGCAGGGCCGGACCGGCATCGTCCACTACGGCCCGGACGGCGAGCGGCGCGGCGACGACATCGCGATCTTCGTCTCGTCCTACGCGCCGAAGCCGCGCATGATCGTGTTCGGTGCGATCGACTTCGCGGCTGCGGTGGCGCGGGTGGGCGCGTTCCTCGGCTACCGGGTCACGGTCTGCGACGCCCGGCCGACCTTCGCCACCAAGAAGCGCTTCCCGGACGCCGACGAGGTCATCGTGGCGTGGCCGCACCGCTACCTCGCCCAGACCGAGGTCGACGCCCGCACCGTCGTCTGCGTCCTGACCCACGATCCCAAGTTCGACGTACCCCTGCTGGAGATCGCCCTGAAGATGCCGCTCGCGTATCTCGGCGCCATGGGATCGCGGCGCACGAACGACGACCGCGCGGCGCGCCTCAAGGAGCTCGGCTTCACCGATGGCGACCTCGCCCGGCTGCACGCGCCGATCGGTCTCGATGTCGGCGGCCGCACGCCGGAGGAAACCGCAGTATCAATCGCCGCGGAGATCATCGCGTCCCGGTGGGGCGGTTCCGGCGCGCAATTGCGCCAAGTCTCCGGTCCGATACACCGCGAAGTCGGATCAGCCAGCTGAGCGGACTTTCAGCCCCCGTAGGGCTCTCGTAATCCAGGTCACACCACGCTAGTTTCGAAAGACGATCCGCTCTTGTAGAGATTCGGTCGACGTGGAGGCCTGATGACCAAGATCAATGTGAATGTCGACGGTGTTGCTTACTCCGACGATGTCGAGCCCCGGACACTGCTTGTGCACTACCTGCGAGAGCAGCTGGGCAAGGTGGGCACGGTCGTCGGATGCGACACAAGCAACTGCGGAGCCTGCACGGTCGACCTCGACGGGCTGAGCGTGAAGAGCTGCACGGTCCTCGCGGTGCAGGCCGACGGCTCCTCGGTGACCACGATCGAGGGCCTCGTCGGCGATGACGGCCTGCTCGACCCGATGCAGACGGCATTCCACGAAAACCACGCATTGCAGTGCGGGTTCTGCACGCCGGGCATGATCATGGCGGCGCGCGACCTGCTCAGGAGCAACCCGAGCCCGTCCGAGGACGAGATCCGCGAGGGCATCGAGGGCAACCTCTGCCGCTGTACCGGATACCAGAACATCGTCAAGGCCGTCCAAGCCGCCGCTGGGGCGACTGGAGGCCCCGCATGAGCACCCCATCGACTCGCTCCGCAAAAAGCGCTCCACGATTCGAAGGGGGCCCATCATGACCGCCGTCGAGGACCGCCCCGCCGCCGAGATCGGCAAGTCGCGCCGCCGCAAGGAGGACGCGCATCTCATCACCGGTCGCACGACCTGGACCGACAACATGACGCTGCCGGGCATGGTGCACCTCGCCATGCTCCGCAGCCCGATGGCCCACGCGACCATCACCAACATCGACACCACCGAGGCAAAGACCCATGCCGGCGTCATCGCCGTCTACACCGGCCCGGACTTCGCCGAGACGCAGGGCAACCTGCCGTGCGCGTGGGCACCCGAGGGCCTCGTCAATCCGGGCGCACTGGCCATCGCGATCGACCAGGTCAACTTCGCCGGTGAAATCGTCGCCATCGTCGTGGCCCGCTCCAAGGCTGCGGCGCAGGACGCCCTCGAGGGCATCGACGTCGACTACGAGCCCCTGCCGCCGGTCCTCGACATGGAGGAGGCGATCAAGGACGGAAGCCCGCTCGTCCACCCGGCGATCGAGTCGAACAAGTCCTACACCTGGGTTTTCGAGTCCGGCGCCGCCGGCACCGGCGCGCCGATCGACGACGCGCTCGCGAACGCCGAGATCACCGTCAAGCGCCGGTTCATTCAGCAACGTCTGATTCCCGCCTTCATGGAGCCGCGCTCAACCGTGGTACAGCCGAGCGGTGATGCCGTCACCATCTGGTCGTCCACCCAGATCCCGCACGTCCTTCGCACCCTGCTCGCCGCCACGCTCGGGTTGCCCGAACACAAGCTGCGCGTCATCGCCCCGGACGTCGGCGGCGGGTTCGGCGGCAAGATCGCGGTGTCACCGGAAGAGGTCCTCTGCGTGCTCGTCGCCGGCAAGCTGAACAAGCCGGTGAAGTACACCGAGTCCCGCTCGGAATCGCTGATGGCGGCCCACCACGGTCGCGACCAGATCCAGGACATCACGATCACCGCCAAGAAGGACGGCACGGTCACCGGCCTGGACGTACACCTGTTCGCCGACATGGGCGCCTACCTGCGTCTGTTCGGTCCGAGCGTCCCCGTGCTCGGCGCGTTCATGTACAACGCGATCTACAAGTTCCCGGCCTACCGCTTCGTCAGCGAAGGCGTCTTCACCACCAAGACGCCGACCGACGCGTACCGCGGCGCGGGTCGGCCGGAGGCGACGTTCGCCGTCGAGCGGATCATGGACGAGCTCGCGCACGAGCTCGGCATGGACCCGATGGAGCTGCGTCGGAAGAACTGGATTACCCATGAGCAGTTCCCGTTCACGACGGTGTGCGGGCTGACCTATGACAGCGGCAATTACGAGGCGGCCACCGACAGGGCGCTCGAGCTGATCGGCTGGGACGAGCTGCGCGCCGAGCAGCACAAGCGCCGCGAGAGCAACGACCCCGTCCAGCTCGGCCTGGGCATCTCGACGTTCACCGAGATGTGCGGTCTCGCGCCCTCGCGAATCCTGGGTTCGCTCGCGTTCGGTGCGGGCGGCTGGGAGCACGCGTCGGTGCGGATGCTGGCCACCGGCAAGGTCGAGGTCGTGACGGGATCCAGCCCGCACGGCCAGGGGCACGAGACGGCGTTCGCGCAGATCGTCGCCGACAAGCTCGGGGTCGCCTGGGAGGACGTCGAGCTCATCCACGGCGACACGCAGTCCTCCCCGAAGGGCCTGGACACGTACGGCTCGCGCTCGCTCGCGGTCGGCGGCATCGCGATCGTCAAGGCGGCCGACAAGGTCGTCGAGAAGGCCCGCAAGATCGCGGCGCATCTGCTCGAGGCGAGCGAGGACGACCTCGAGTTCGAGTCCGGCTCATTCGCGGTGAAGGGCTCCCCGGGTTCGTCGATCTCGATGGGCGAGATCGCGTTCGCGACCTTCCTCGGGCACAACTTGCCCGACGGCGTGGAGCCCTCGCTCGACTCCGACGCGACCTACGACCCGGAGAACTTCTCCTTCCCGCACGGCACCCATCTGTGTGCCGTCGACGTCGACACCGAGACGGGCGCCGTCAAGATCCGCAAGTACGTGTGTGTGGACGATGTCGGCGTTCCGATCAATCCTTTGATCGTCGAGGGCCAGGTGCATGGCGGCCTCGCGCAGGGCATTGCGCAGGCGCTGTTCGAGGAGGCCGTGTACGACGAGGCCGGCAACCTGACGACCGGCACGTTCGTGGACTACACCGTGCCGTCCGCGGCCGACCTGCCCACGTTCACGACCGATCGGACCGAGACGGCATCCACGACCAACCCACTCGGGGTCAAGGGCGTCGGTGAGGCCGGCACCATCGCGTCCACCCCGGCCGTGGTCAACGCCGTGGTCGACGCACTGCGGCCCTTCGGCGTGAACGACATCCGGATGCCGGCCACTCCGGAACGGGTGTGGCGGGCGATCCACGGCAGCTCCACGGGCGGCGACCGGGCCGAAGCCGGCACCACCGCTTACGGCGGCTCCAGTACCGGCACCTCGGACGGAGGCCTCAAGTGATCCCCGCATCGTTCGACTACGTCCGTCCCGAAACGGTGTCCGACGTCGTTACCGCGCTCGCGTCAGCCGGCGAGGACGGCAAGATCCTCGCCGGCGGCCAGTCCCTCATCCCGGTGCTCCGGCTGCGGATGTCCTACCCGTCCACCCTGATCGACGTCGGGCGGGTCCCGGACCTGCGCGGCGTCCGAGATGAGGGCGACGCCATCGTGATCGGCGCCATGACCACCCACCACGAGGTCATGCACGACGCGCTCGTCCTCGAGCACGCCCCACTGATCGCGCAGGCCACCGAGACCGTCGCCGACCCGCAGGTCCGCCACCGCGGCACGTTCGGCGGGGCGCTCGCCCACGCGGACCCGGCCGGGGATCTGGGCGCGGTCGCCCTCGCGCTTGGCTGCGAATTCGTGGCCACCGGCGCCAACGGCGAGCGGAGGATTCCGGCGACTGAGTTCTTCCTGGACTACCTGACCACCGCATTGCGGGCCGACGAGGTGCTGACCTCGATCCGGGTGCCCAAGCTGGGCGCGGGCTGGTCATCGCACTACGAGAAGTTCAACCGGGTGGCTCAGGCGTGGTCGATCGTCGGCGTCGCCGCGCTGGTCAAGCGCGAGAACGGCTCGATCGCCGAGGCCCGAATCGGGCTGACCAACATGGGCTCGACGCCACTGCGGGCGAGCGCGGCCGAACACGCGCTCGCTGGCGCGGACGCGAGCGCCGAGGCGATCGACGCGGCCGCCCAGCACGCCGCGGACGGCACGAGTCCGCCGTCGGACCTGTCGGGAAAAGCGGATTACCGCGAGCATCTCGCTAGGGTGCTTACCAAGCGCGCGGTATCGGCGGCAGCTGGTAGTTAGGAGACGAGTTTCGTGCAGCTCGAGCATTCCTTCACTGTTCCGGTAGGCATCGACGAGGCGTGGGGGATCCTGCTCGATATCGAGAGGGTGGGCCCGTGCATGCCGGGCGCCGCGATCGAGACGGTGGACGGGGACGACTTCACCGGAACCGTCAAGGTCAAGCTCGGGCCGATCAACCTGACCTACAAGGGCAAGGCCAGCTTCACCGAGAAGGACGAGGCCGCGCACCGCGCGGTGATCGATGCCCGCGGCAAGGACTCGCGCGGGAACGGGACGGCCGCGGCGAAGGTGACCGCGACACTCACGGATGACGGCGACAACACGAAGGTGCTGGTCGGCACCGATCTCGACATTACCGGCAAGCCGGCGCAGTTCGGCCGCGGCGTGATGGTGGACGTCGGCAACAAGCTGATCGGGCAGTTCGCCGACAACCTCGCCGACGCGATCAAGGGAGGGAACATCCCGGTGGGAAGTGCAGACGACGCGAAGCCCGCGCAGGCAGAGGCAGCCCAGGCGCCGGCCGCCCGGGCGGCCAAGCCGCGGCCCAAGCCGGCTCGGGCCGCGGCCAAAGCGGCGGCGGCCGAGTCCAGCGGTGCCCCCGAGGCCGTGGCGGATGCCGCCCCGGTCGCTGAGCCCGCGGCGGTCGTTGAGCCCGCGGCGGTCGTTGAGCCGGCGCCGGCAGCAGAGTCCACACCCTCCTACTCGGCGCCGGGCGGGATTCCGGAGACCGAGCCCGCTGCGTCAGCCAGCTCGGTGAACGGTCATGCAACCGGTACCGTCCGTCAGGTGCCGCACCGAGACGTCGAGCCCATCAACCTGATCGAGCACGCCGGCCCGGCCGTCGCCAAGCGACTGGCTCCGGTCGCGGTGGCCGCGCTCGTCGTGCTCATCGCCGTGCGCCGCCGCCGCAGCAACAAGTAGGGCGCTCTCCCAACCCTGGGTGATCGGGCTCGGCCGCCGTCTGCTTACGCATCCGCTTGGGCGCCGAACCACTCGACGATCTCCGCACCAGCGCGAACCCCGCTGGCTTCGGTCACGATGACGTGCGGGGCGCTCCAGCCGCTGGCGACCAGCTCGCCGTGGCGGGCGGCGATGCCGCGATCGGCGTGCTCGAGCAGGTCGGCGTCCAGCAGCGAGTCCCCCGCTGCGACCACGGTCGACGCGTTCACGCGCCGGGCCACCTCGGCAACCGCAGCGCTCTTGGTCAACGAGCGCGGCACCCAGTACAGCTTGCGGCCCTGCAACGACAGCTGCCAGCCGCGCGTCTCGGCCCAGGCCGACGCCTCGGCGAGGAAGCCCGGAGGCATCCGCTTGCGGTGCAGCACGGCGTAGCAGAACAGCCCGCGGGCGTTGCGCAGCTTGACGGTCCACTCCGGGCGGCACACCTGCCCGGCGTGCTCCCAGACTTCGGACAGCGGCGCGACGCGGGCGAGCTCCGCGGCGACGGCACGGTCCCAGGTGTGGTCGACGTGGCCGTCGACGAGCAGGATCCCGCCGTTGGCGGTGACGGCGAAGTGTGGCGCCGGGCCGGGCAGCCGAATCCGGTGCCACTGTTCGGGCGTGCGGGTGGTGACCGGCAGGACGAGCGCAGCGGTGTGGAGCCGGGCGAACGCCTCGGCGGCGGCGGCGGTCATCCAGGACGAGTCCTTGCCCTCGTGCCGCTCGACGGCGACGAGCGCGCGCCCGGTGTCTCCGTGCGCCTCGAGAGCGCCGCGCGAATAGATCAACGTCCGGTCAAGGTCCGTCGCCGCGAGAAGGCTCATGCGCTGGCCCCGGCGGGTGCGCTGGACCGACCGTCAGCGCCCGTCGCGCCGCGCGTGAACCGCGGGTGGATGAGACCCACGCAGCTGTAGGTCAGCCCGGGAACCTCGTGCACCGGCACCCCGCGGCGTTGCGCCAGCAGCAGCACGTGCGCGAGGTCGGCGCCGGCATCCGGGCGTACCAGCACCGCCCACGGCACCCGCCGCAACAGCACCCGCGTCGTCTCGCCGACGCCGGGCTTGACGAGCGTGACGTCGCCGATGCCGTAGCGCTCGCTCAGGGCCTCGACGTCGCGCCAACCCGCCCAGGTCGGTCGCCGGTCCGCGCGCTGGACCGCCGGCCAATCATCGGCGACGGCCGCGGCCACCCCCGCGAACCGCCCGCTGATCGCGTCGAGGAATCGGCCGGAGACGTCGACGCCAGCAAGATCGCGGTAGAACTTTGCGCCGTGGAACTGGCCCGGCTCGAGGATTCGGGCGTTCAACACGGTCCGCGACACCAGCCCCGACACCGTGGAGTTCAAGCAGGCCGACGGGACCAGGAAATCGTCGCGGGTGCCGTAGGTCAGGACGCAGGACCCGGGATCGGCCAGGACCGCCAGGGCCGGCGAGAACGCGGTGCCCTCGGCGGCGTTGAACGCATCGACGGCTCCGGCGAGCTCGCGGGCGATCGCCCCCTTGCCCGTCCATCCATCGACGAACACGACCGCGGCGGAGTCGTGATTTGCCGCCAGATAGCGCAGGGCCGTCGCGTCGATCCCGCGACCGCGCACGATGCTGACCGCGTAATGCGGCAGCTCGAGCCCGTGCGCGTAGCGGGCCCAGCGCCGCATGAGCACGCCCACAGGTGTGCCGGCGCGGGCCAATGACGCCAGAACGGGGTTCGGCCCCCGTTCGGCCAGCACGATCTCCGTCACCACGCCGACCGCGTGCGCGATCCGGGCCGAGGACTCGTCGAGCGCCTGCTCGAACAGCTGCCGGTACTGCGCGTCCGGCTGGTACTCGACCGGCAGCGACTCGGCGTAGTGGGCGCCGCCGGACTGGATCGCCTCTTCCCGCTCCTCGGTGGGCGCCTCCAGCGCGACGTCGGACAGATCGGTGAGCAGCCAGCCGACCTCGTCCGGTGCGTAACTGCCGAATGCCGGCCCGCGCAACGGTTCGGGCAACGGGTGGTGGCACGGCAGCGTCACGACGTGCACCCGGTCGCATACCCCGCGCAGGACCTTGACGAGCCCGGCGTCCAGGCCGGGGGTGTCGGCGTCGGCATCGACGACCAGGACGACGTCGCTGTAACCACCCAGCACGTTGTACGCAAAGCGGGCACCCGCACCGTCGGCGGCCGGATCGTGGCTGGGGAAGCTCAGCACCGACCGAATCGGGTAGCCAGGCTCGTCCAGTGCGTAGACCGGCGAGCGGGTAGTGGACGAGACGCGCACGGTCGCCACCCGCTCCGTCAGCCCAAGCGCGATGAGGGTCGGCGCGTACATCAACTCCTCGGTGCCGAGGACGAGGACACGCTCGCCGGCGAGGCTCGCCGCGATCCTCGCCGCAACGGTTGCCGCTGATGCCCGCGCGGCCGTGACGTCGGCCGGGCCGTAGCCGTGCCGACCGCTTTCGCGCACGCCTACCGGCCACAGCCCGCGGTGTCGCACCACGTCGGCACGGCGTTGACCCGCGCCGCCAGGGGACGGTTCCGCGCCGTTCGCGGGCGGGTTCGTCGTGTCGATGACGGCCGCGGCCCGCTCCGCGAAACCGGCGGGCTGCACGAGCTCGCCCCGGGCCAGCGTGACGACCTCGATCCGCACGCCCAGCCCGGCCGCGACGTCGTCCATTGCGACCCGGTCGGAGACGGTCCGGACATCGATCAGCGCAGCCAGGACGTACCGGCCACGAGGTGACCGGGCCTGCAGGGCGCGGATTGTGTTGAGCGCAGTGCGGCCGGTGGACACCTCGTCATCGACCAGCACCAGGGCTTCGCCTCCGTCGAGCAGTGCGGGGTCCTCGGGCAGCAGTCGATGGGTGGACGCGTGGCTGTGCTCCTCCTCGAACCCGGCGTAGAGCCGGGCGGTTGGGACGCGACGGCGCGTCGAGTGCAGGTAAGGCGCCCCGAGGGCCTCGGCGACGCAGTGGCCCAGTCCGGTGGCGGTCTCGGCGAAGCCCAGGACGACGGCCGGATCACCAGCCAGGACGTCCGCGACCCGCGCCCCGAGTTCCAAGCCGCGGGAGTGGACGACCCGCGGGTCGGCCGGGATGTGCTTGCCCAGCACGGTCGAGACCAGCAGGTGCGCGCGCCGCGGGTTGCGGCGCAGCGCGAGTGACACCAGGTCGCCCAGTGCGTCATCGCCTTCGAGAGTGACGTCGAAGCGATCTTCGACCCACTTGCTCACGGTCGTCCTCGCTTCGCTCGATCCGACCGGCACAGCCCGATGCCCATTGTTCGCTCGCAAGCGTCGCTCACTGCTGCAGACCCGCACCGAGGAGGTCGACGAAGGACACCCCTTCGCGGGACACCCCGAACGCACGAGCGCGCAGCAGTACCCGGCGCGCCCACGCGGAGTGCGGCTTGCTCTCGTTCATCTTGTTGCCGAAGCTCGACGCCGCTGCGCCGCCATGGGCGTTGGTGGCGAGGATGTCGCTGGCGTCGGCGTAGTCCTCGGGCGGCACGACCGACAAGGCGTGCACTGCGGCGACGTGCGACGGATGGATCACGGTCTTGCCGGTCAGACCGTTCACGCGATCCAGGACGACTTCGCGGATGAGCCCGTCCAGGTCCGCGGCGATCAGCTGGGCGCGCAGCGCGCGTTCCTCGTGAGCGACGAACGGCGATTCACGAAGCTGCGGTTTGAACATGCGCTCGGTCGACGAGAAGTACTCCCAGACCGGCCCGGCGACGACGAATCCTCCTGCGTCGACCCGACCGAAGACATTCACGACCGCGCAGATGACATCGGCGACGACGCGCAGATCCCAGACCGTGAACTCGCGCGCCCGGCGCAGGCCATAGGCGCCGGAGAGATCGGTTGCCCCGATGCGCACGGCGGGAACGCAGTCTCGGTACTTGTCGACGAGCCGGCGCGCCGCGTGCAGGCTGGTCAGCCTCGATTCGACGAAGGCGATGTCCGGTGTCTCGAGGACCGGCATCGCGAGCAGCCGTCGCCCGATTGCCGTGCCCGCCGACACGATGGCGTCGAGATAATCGCCGCCCGTCTCCTCGTTGAACTTCGGCAGGACGAAGCCCGTGAGGCCGTCGGCCTGATCACCGAGGGCATCGATGAGCATCGGGATCTGCCCGACGGAACGGACCCGGACAAAGATCATCGGTTTCTCGGCCGCGGATCGTCCGAGCTGGCGAAGGTGGGCCACGGCGTTCTGTTCGGCGGCGGGCACGTCCTCGTCGGGCACCGAGTCCTCGAGGCATATGACCATGCTCAGGACACCCTGGGCGGCCCGCCGGATGATGTCCTCGGCCAGCCGCGGACGAGTCGCCGGACAGTAGAGGGTGGCGCCGAGACCGACCCCCACCATGTCCGGATCGTCATCGACGGTGAACGCTTCGGGCGCGCGTTGGAACAGCCGCGCCCGCTCGTCGTCACCGAGGAAGTCGAAATGCCGCATCTGCGAATGGTGCCATGCTTGAATGTCGTCCAGGGTCTGGCACGATCCGGTCATGACTCAGATGAGCATGGGGAGCAACGTCCCCATCCCGGTCGCCGCGGTCCGTGCATCCTTGCGTTGGACTGCCAATCCGGGGGTTCCCGACGTCGACGGTTCGGCAATTCTGGTCGAGGACGACGGCGAGGTCGGCAGCGACGCGGACTTCGTCTTCTACAACCAGCCTCAGCACTACAGCGGCGCGGTCCGAATGGCGGGAAAGACACCGCCTCCGCAGGCATCGGACTCCGTTGATATCGATCTCAGCCGAGTTCCGGCGGGGTACCAGCGCATCGTGCTCGCCGCGTCGGCTGACGGTGGGACGTTCGGTCAGGTGCCGGAACTGCAGATGGTGCTGACGGACCTGGCGAGCGGGCAGCCGATCGCGCATTTCCCCATGCGGGCGGATGCAGAGACGGCCTTCGTCAGCGCCGAGATCTACCGCCGCGACGGTGTCTGGAAGTTCCGCGCCATCGGGCAGGGTTACTCGGCTGGGCTCGCTGGGCTCGCCAGCGACTTCGGGATCGACACCGGGCACGCTGAGCCGGGTCCGGCCGTGGCCGACCAAGCGCCGGTACCTCCGCCGGTTGCTCCGCCGGTTGCGGCTCCCCCGGCTGCGCCCCCGCCGGCACTGGACCTCTCACCGCCGACCACCGGGCTGGACCTGTCCGCGCCGGCCCCGCCGCCCACTGGACCACCGCTCAACCTGCCACCGCCCGTCGTGGCGCCACCCGCGGCAACGCCACCCGCACCCGCGCCGGCTCCGGCCGTACCGCCGCCGTCCGAGTGGCCGGCGCCCGATGCGTCCAGCGCGTACCCGCAACCGGCGCCACCGCCACCCGCGCCGGCGCCGGCGCCGGCGCCGGTCCAGCCGCCGCCCCCAGCCCAGGCCGCACCTGCACCACCGCAGCCGGCGCCGGTCCCGCCACCGCCCCCGGCTGGATACCCGCAGCCGCCCGCGGGGTACCCGCAGCCCGGGCCGCAGGCGTACGGCCAACCCCCTCAGCAGTCGACTGCGCCACCACCGTCCGGAGGCGTCAGCCTGGCCAAGAACCAGCGCGTCGAGCTGACGCACACGGGCCCGGGCCCGCTCAACCGCGTCGTCTTCAGCCTCGGTTGGACGGCCGCCGAGGGCCGAGGCGACGTCGACCTCGACGCATCGGTCATCGCCTTCGATGCAGCCGGGGAGAAGCAGGCCATCGTCTGGTACATGCACAAGAACGAGTTCTTCGGTGCCCTCCAGCACGCTGGCGACAACCGCACCGGCGGAAGCGACGGTGACACCGAGCAGATCCTGGTCGATCTCATCCGGATGCCGATCAACATCAGCTCGCTGGTCTTCACGATCAACTCGTTCCGCGGCCAGACGTTCACCGACATCGCGAACGCGTACTGCGCGGTATGGAATGTCGACACAAGCGAGCCGCTGGTGCGGTTCGACCTCACGGACACTCAGCCGAGTACCGCGCTCCTGATGGCCGAGTTGCGGCGGGGCGACCAGCCCGGCACCTGGAGCCTGCGGGCGATCGGCGAGTTCCACGATTTCCGGACGGTGAAGAAGCTGGTACCCGCCGCTGCCCGGCAGGTGCGCCTCAATAGGTGATCGCCCGCCGTCACCGTGGGGGAGGTCCCAATTCCAGGCGCGCACAGCCCGATGCGCGACGATGGGCGCATGACGACGATCTCGAAGGGCGCGAACCTCCCGATCGACGCCGCCGCGGTGCGCGCCGAACTGTCCTGGTCGGCGGGGGCGGGCGTCCCTGACATCGACGGTTCGGCCTTGTTGCTACTGGAGTCCGGACGCGTCGCCTCGGACGACGACTTCGTCTTCTACAACCAGCCACGTCATCCCAGCGGGGCCGTCCGACACGTCGGCAAGCGGGCGGCGACGGATGCGGTCGAGATCGACCTCGCGGCGCTGCCGGCGGACGTTGACCGCGTGGTCCTCGCCGCCTCCGCGGACGGCGGGACGTTCGGCCAGGTCCCGCAGCTCAAGTTGGTGGTGTCGGACGCCGCGACCGGTTCGGTCCTCGCCACGTTCGACATCACCGCGACGCAGGAGACCGCGATGGTCAGCGGCGAGCTCTACCGCCGCGGCGGTCGGTGGAAGTTCCGCGCGATCGGTCAGGGGTACGCCGAGGGGCTGGCCGGGCTGGCCACCGATTTCGGCATCTCGGTCGGCGACGAACCAGCGGCGCCCACTCAGACCGGATCCACTTCCGCCCCGACTCCGCTCCCGCCGCCACCGCCCACCGGCTTCGTCCCGCCGCCACCGCCCCCGGGCTTCGTGCCGCCGCCGTTCCCTGGGGAGTTGCCCGGCTCCGTCCCCGCGTCATCGCCTGGGCCGGTGTCCGGATCCGGCCAACCGTCACCCGGTTCGACCAGCACGCTCGACGGAAGCGGCCGGGTCAATCTCGTGAAGGGCGCCCGGGTCAGCCTCGTCAAACGCGGAGCCCCCGCGCTGAGCCGGGTGATCATGGGGCTGGGCTGGGACCCGGCCACGACGGGCAAAGGCATCGACCTCGATGCCTCGGCGATCGCCTACGACGCCACTGGCCGCAAGCTGGGGATGGCGTGGTTCATGCACCTCAAGGAATTCCGCGGAGCGCTCCTGCACGGCGGCGACAACCGCACCGGCAAGGGGGACGGCGACGACGAGCAGATCCACGTCGACCTGCAGAAGCTCCCGGCCGAGGTTGCCGCGCTCGTCTTCACGATCACGTCCTTCCGGGGTCACAAGTTCAGCGACGTCGCCAATGCCTTCTGCCGACTGGTGGACGCCGAGAGCGGCCGGGAACTCGTGCGCTACGACCTGTCCGATGCGCAGCCGGCGAGCGCGGTTCTGATGGCGATGCTGCGGCGAACCACGGGCGATGCCTGGGAGATGCGCGCCATCGGCGAATTCCACGATGCCAAGACGGTGAAGAAATTGGTCGAACCGGCGGCCCGGCACGTCACCGAGGCGTGATCAATCCACCGGCGAGCGGTCGTCGCGCCAGGTGATGCGGTCGTAGCCGTACGCGCGGGCGGCCTCGCGGACGTCGCCGGTGATCGTCTCCATTTCCGCGCGGATCACCAGCTCACCGTCGAGGTTGTAGATCGACGTGAGGACGGCGACCTTGCCGGCGTACAGGGTCTCGAGGGGCAGTTCGATGCGGGCGCCGCCGAACGTGGTGACCACGAGCGTCCCGCCCCACCTGAGCTCGGCGCGGGACTCGGAGAACGCGTAGACCGCAAGTCGCTCGAGCTCGCGCACCTGCCGCAGGTCGACGCGCAGGTGCTCGTACTCCTCGCGGCCGGCCACGATCACCGGACGCCGCGACGACGGCGCGAACCGGTTGCCACCGGTGTACTGGACCGTCGACGTCGGGCCTCCGCGCAGCTGGTAGGCCGCGCCGAGCCGCAGGTCGCCGACGTCCGCGGAACAGACCGCCTCGATGCCCAGCTGACCGATGCCGGATTGCACGCGGGTGAGCGTGACCGTCGGCTGCTTGAGGTCGAGCAGGTGCTGCTCGCCCGCGCGCACCCGATGGTCGCGCCGCACCTGAGGCTTCGGTTGGGCCGATGGTCGGGGTGCCGATGCGGGCGCCGCTGCGGGCGATAGGTCGAGGACGCTTCCGCCCGACAGGTCGAGCGCGCTGCCACGGGATCGCGGGGCGACGGGGGCGGCCGGTGGCGGCCGGGGCGGTGCCGCGGGCGTCGCGGGCGCCGACAGGTCGAGCGAGCCGGACGCCGGCGCGGGCGAAGCCGCAGGGGCCGAGAGATCCAGCGGGGCCGACGCCGGCGCGGGAGCCGGGTGGGCATGGTGGGGGCCGTGGCTGTGTCCGGTGAGAAAGTCCGTCAGCGGAGGGGCCGGGGTCGCTGCCGGGTTCGCCGCGGGTTGCGCGGGTGGCCGTGGCTTGGCCCGGTGTCGGAGGAAGCCGAGATCCGGCCTCGGTGGCGCGGTCGCCGGGTCGCTGATCACAGCGGGATCCCGTAGTCGGCCGCAATCCCGGCAACGCCCTTCGAGTACCCCTGTCCGAGCACCTTGAACTTCCACCCGGTCTCGTGCCGGTACACCTCACCCAGCGCGACCGCCGTCTCGGCGACGAACGCCGACGCCAGTTCCTCCGAGCGGACCAGCTCCTGGTTGTCGGCGAGGTTCAGCACCCGGATCACGCAGGAGCGCAGCTGTCCGAGGGTGCGGCGTTGCGCGGGGCTGTCGTTGATGTAGAGGACGACGACGATCCGGTCGATCTCTCGAGGGACGGCGGCGAGATCGACTTCGATCTGCTCGTTGTCACCGCCGAGCGCCTGCTCCAGTTGATGGACCGACCGGTCCGACGAGGACAGCTGGTTGAAGAACACGAGGTCCTGGTCGCTGCGCACCCGACCATCCGCCCCGCAGAGGATGGCGGCAAAGACCAAGTTCTCGTCCAGCACCCGCTCGGCACCGGCATTCCAGCGCATCCCGAGGACGAGCCCGCTCAGCCCGGGTATCTCACGAGTGAGGGCGACATTCGCCCCCCGCTTCATCTCCGCCATTTCGATATCGACCCTATGGCATCTGGGACCGCGATCTTCCTGCGCCTCAGCCCTCTTGACGCGCCCGGCGCAGGAACATCGCGGCCGAACATCGCAGCCGTGCTCAGAGATCGAGGTCGGAGCGGGTGAACTTCGTCCGCAGGAAACTGCCCTGGGTGAACAGCGCGTCGACGTCGTGCGCCTGGGTGGCCTCGAGCAGGTCCGCGGCTGCCGCCTCCAGCGCCCCCACCTGCTCGCGCAGCGCCGCCCGCGGTGTCCGCCCGGACGGCCCCACCCGCGTCGTGAGCGCCGGGTCGAGGGCGAGATAGCTGCGCAGCGTCGTCGGCAGGTAGTCCCCGACGATGCCGTTGATCGACACCACCGCGTACACGTCCAGGTCACGATCGGCCGAGGTCTCGATCACCTCGCGGATCGTGTCAGTGGTCTCGCGCGCGGCCACCACCGCCTCGACCGGCAACTTGCCCGCGCTGCGGTTGATGAACTGCACGAGTTCCCACAGCCGCAGCCGCAGCGTGTCGGGCGAGTCCTCGGGTTCAGCTTCGGGTGGCGACGTCGCCGGAGGTGGGGCCTCATCGCGCCCACGCCGGAACCACGTCATAGTCGGTGCGAGGTCATGCGTCGATCAGGATCCGAGCTGGGGAGGGTTTGGCGAAGCACCGAGTTCCCCACTCTGTCCTTCGCCCCGACGGGTCCGCTCGAGGTAGGGCTTGGCCCGCTCGATCTGGCCCTCCAGCGCGGTGACGGTCTGCGCCATGCTGTCGACCGCCTGCGCCCGGAAGTTGTCGATCGCGTCCATGGTCTGGAAGACGTTGTCAAACGCGGCCTGAAGCTTCTGCACATCGATCGTGCTGCTGGCGGCCTGCTCGTTGATCGCCGTGCCCTGCACCTTGAGCTGCTGAGACGTGGATTCGATCAGGTTGGACGTCGTGGTGTTCAGCGCACTGATCTGATCGAGGACGAGCTTCTGCCGGGCCAGCGCCTGCGACACGATCACCGCGGTGCGCAGGGCCGAGATCGTCGTGGTCTGCGCGCGGTCGACACCCTTGATCAGTTCGATGTTGTTCTTGCGGACGAGATCCAGCGCCATGTAGCCCTGCACCGAAACGGCCATCTGAGTCATGATGTCCTGGCGCCGCTGCCGAATAGCGAACAGCGCGTCGGACTTCAAGGTGTTAGCGGCCTCGGTGTTGCTGGCGGCTTCCAGCTCGGCGACCTTGCTCGTGATCGCTGTGTCGAGGGCGGACGCGAGCGCGTTGTACTCGCTCAGCTTGCCCATCGTCGTCCACATGTTGGTCTTCTCGGTCTCGATCGCCGCGTTGTCCTTGCGCAGATCGTCCTGACCGGACTCGAGCGACTTGATGATCGCGTTGAGCTGCGTCTGCGCGGACTCGTACTTCTGGAAGTATTTCTGGATCTTGTCGCCACCGGGCAGCCACTTGAGCACCTTCTTGACTCCGGTGAGGTCGGCCCGGTTGGGGTCGAGATCGGTGACCGTGTTGCGCAATTCGTTCAGCGTGGACGCGACCCGGGTCTGCGCGTCGCCGCCGCCGCCCCCCTTGCTGGCCTTGATCACCGCGGCCGGACGATCGAGCATGCGGTTGGACACGTTGGCCGATGCGCGCAGTTCCTTGTCACCCATCGACGTGATGGACTCGACCCGCTTGGCGAACTCCGGCGCCCGGGTGTCCATCGCGGCGAGCTCGTTCGCGAACGCCTCGGCCCGAGCCGCGAGCTCGGTCTTCTTCGCGTCGTCGACCGGGATGGCGCCGGCGGCCTGCTCCTCTTGCACAACGGGGACGGGCTTGGGCGGGTCGAGCACGAGGCCGCCGGCGGCGGGTGCAGCCGTGGTTGTGGCGGCCGGGGTGGAGGTTGCACCGAGGTCGAGCTCGGACATGTCATCGACTCCTTGACGGACTCATTGCGTGGGACGGATCGTGCTGGTGCTCAATGGTGCTACAGCTGGCCGGAGATCGTGGGAAGAAGGTCGCGGAAGGTCCGGCCGCTGGCCGGGGCGCCGATGGCGGTCATTGCCCAGCCGTCGCCGTCGCGCGCGACCTTGGCCATGATCTGCGCCGTGTGTGCGCCGGAACCGGTGAGCTCGTACCGGGCGATCTCACGCTCGTCGGACTCGTCGATGAGCCGGCAGAAGGCGTTCTCGATCTGCGAGAAGTCCTGGCCGGTGAACGAGTTCACCGTGAAGACCAGGCTCGTCACCTGGGCCGGCACCTTTGACAGATCGACGCGGATCGACTCGTCGTCGCCCTCGCCTTCACCGGTGAGGTTGTCGCCCGTGTGTTGGACGGAGCCGTCCTTGCTCGTGAGCTGTTGGAACCACACCTGATCGACGAGCTTGCCGCGGGCGTCGAACAGCAGCGCGGACGCGTCCAGGTCGATCGTCTGAGCGCGCCTGCGACCGAAGAGGCCCTTCTTCGGGGCGGCGTCCCAGCCAAGACCCATCCGGACCTTGCTGAGCTTTCCGCCGCCTTCCTTGCTGAGCGAGACTTTCTGGCCCTTGCTCAGGCTGACGCCCATCGCACACCGCCCATCACTTGCGGCCCCGCGACCAGTTCATGCCCCAGCCGTAGGTCTCGTCGAGCAAGCGCTGCGCGCCGTTGAGGTAGTTGATCTCGCGGCGAACCACGATCTCGCCGTTCTGGTTCTCGATCATCGCGATCGCGCAGATCCGGGCGCCATCGCGGGGGTCGTCCAGCCGGATCTCGACCGGAGGCGCCCCGAGCGGCATCAAGGTGGCCAGGGCGTTGGCCGCGGCCCAGTTGGCCGCACCCTCGTAGATGAGCGCGAACACGAGGATGCGCTTGACCACTGACGCGTTCGCGAGGTCGACGAACAGGTTCTCGCCGGTCGTCACCTTCCCGGAGCGGTCGTCGCCGTCGAGCCAGATGATCCGGCGCCGGCTGCGGTCGGTGGCGTTGAACGCGTTGCCCATCGCTTGCACGACACCCTTGGAACCGTCGGTGAACTCGTACAGGCAGCCCAGGTCGAGGTCGAGCTGGGTGTTCTTCTTGAAGAATCCGCGCTCCGGGGCCTTGGCGTCCCAGTTGAGGTTCACCCGCAACAGCCCGGATGCGCCGCCATGCTTGGTGAGCGAGACCGTCGGCGCCGTCTTGGTCAACGTGACCTTGGTCAGGCGCACCGGCGGCGCAGTCGCGGCCGGGGCCGCGACACCCGGCGGGGCCGTCGCGGCAGCGGCCGGAGCCGGAGCCGCTGGAGCCGCTGGAGCCGGAGCGGCAGGAGCCGGAGCCGGAGCCGCTGGAGCCGGAGCCGCTGGAGCCGGAGCCGCAGGAGCAGTGGCTCGCGGACGCTTCGTGTAGTCGATACCCATGACGCCTCAGACCGCGGCCGGTGTCCGCTCGCTGCCCGCGGCCTCGGTGGCCGCGGTGCGCCGGTTTCGGACAATCGAGGACACCAGGGCGGCACCGATGAAGGCGACGCCGATCAGGCCGGTGACGACCTCCGGGACCTCGTACTTGATGGTGATGAGCAGCAGAACCGCCAGGGCACCGATGGCCCACAGCGCGCCGTGCTCGAGGTACACGTACTCCGACAGCGTCCCCTTGCGCACGAGGTACACCGTCAGCGATCGGATGAACATCGCGCCGATGCCCAAGCCGATGGCGATGATGATCGGGTCTGACGTGATCGCGAACGCGCCGACCACCCCATCGAAGCTGAAGGACGCGTCCAGGACCTCGAGGTAGAGGAACAGGAAGAACGCGGCCTTGCCGACGACGTGCATCGTCTTGCGCTTCTCCAACTTCGTGGACAGATCGGCGTCCTCGTCGTCGGCGTCGTCGCTGCCCTCGTCGAAGAACTCACCCAGGCCGTTGACCAGCAGGTAGGTGCCCAACCCCAGCAGGCCGGAGACGAGCACGGTGGAGATCTTGTCCGCGGGCGCGAGGGTGTAGGCCGACACGGCGAGCGCCGTGAGGGCGATGACGACCGACAGTTGGTCCAGCTTGCCGATCCGGGCCAGCGGACGCTCGACCCACGACAACCAGGTGAGGTCGCGTTCTTCAAAGACGAAGTCGAGGAACAGCATCAGCAGGAACAACCCGCCGAATGCAGCGATCGCAGGGTGGGCCTGGTGCAGCAGGTAGCCGTACGTGCCGGGCTGGTTCGGGTCGCCCTTCTCCAGCGCCAGGCGAACGGCCTCGACCGGGTTCAGCTTCGCGGTGATGCCGACGATGAGCAGCGGGAAGACCAGCCGCATCCCGAACACCGCGATAGCGACGCCCAGGGTAAGGAACAGTCTTTGCCAGAACGGGCTCATCCGAACCAGCACGGTCGCGTTGACGACCGCGTTGTCGAAGGAGAGCGAAACTTCCAGGACGGCGAGGATTGCGGCGAGCGCCAGCCCCGTCCCGCCCCCGTAGAGGAATCCGGCTACGAGGCCGACGACGGCGACGCCGAGCGACCCGCCGAAGGTCCGTAGAAACACGTGGTCTCCTGCGCTCAGCCGACGTTGACGCCGTAGTCGCGGGCGATGCCCGCGAGTCCGGTGCTGTAGCCCTGACCGACCGCGCGGAACTTCCACTCGGCGCCGTTGCGGTAGAGCTCGCCGAAGATCATCGCGGTCTCGGTCGAAGCGTCCTCGGACAGGTCGTACCGGGTCAGTTCGCGGTTGTCGGCCTGGTTGACTACCCGGATGAACGCGTTGCGAACCTGCCCGAATGACTGCTGTCGGGTCTCGGCGTCATAGATGGACACCGCCACCACGACCTTGTCGACCTCTTGCGGAACGCCGACCAGGTTGACCTTGATCGCCTCGTCGTCGCCCTCGCCCTCGCCGGTCAGGTTGTCACCGGTGTGCTCGACCGAGCCGTCGGGGCTGGTCAGGTTGTTGAAGAAGATGAAATGCGCGTCGGACAGGATCTTGCCCGAGGTGTCCACCAACAGGGCCGACGCGTCGAGGTCGAAGTCCGCGCCGGTGGTCGTTCGCACGTCCCAACCCAGTCCGACCAGGACGGCCTGGAGTCCGGGCGCCTCCTTCGACAGGGAGACATTGCCGCCCTTGCTGAGACTGACGCTCATCGCTGGCCTTTCTCTCGAGATCACCGGAAGAGTCGCCGGCGCGAATTGGCTGAGAAGTTCGACCTTAGTAGGAACGTGTGCGACAGGTCCTAGAGTTCCGCAGCTCAGGCGTTGACGCCGAAGTCACGCGCGATACCCGCCAGCCCTGAGCTGTAGCCCTGGCCGACAGCGCGGAACTTCCACTCGGCGCCGTTGCGGTACAGCTCCCCGAACACCATCGCGGTCTCGGTCGAGGCGTCCTCGGACAGGTCGTAGCGGGTCAGCTCGGCGCTGTCGCCCTGGTTGATCACCCGGATGTAGGCGTTGCGCACCTGGCCGAAGGTCTGGCCGGATGTGTCGCCGGAATAGATCGAGACCGGGAAGACCACGCGGGCCGCCTGCTGGGGTAGGCCGGCGAGGTTGACCTTGATCGCCTCGTCGTCTCCGGCAGCGTCGCCGGTCAGGTTGTCCCCGCTGTGCTGGACGGCGCCATCGGGGCTGGTCAGGTTGTTGAAGAAGACGAAGTGCGCGTCGGACAGGGCCTTGCCTTCCGCGTCGCACACGATCGCACTGGCGTCGAGGTCGAAGGGCTGCCCGTCCGTGGTCCGCGCGTCCCAGCCGAGGCCGACGACGACGGCGCTGAGGCCGGGGGCGGCCTTGGTCAGCGACACATTGCCGCCCTTGGTCAGGTTCACACTCACAGGAGTCTCCAGATCTCGACGACGCAGACTCTCAGACCCTAACGGGCCAGGCCGGTGCCGGCGGAGGGTCAGTCCTGGCGGATCGTCACGAAGTAGTACGTCTTGGACCCCGGGTCATAGGCCCAGCCGACGTTGATCGAGGTCATCTGCGGGTCGAGCAGTTTCGCGAACTGCTGGATCTTGGCGACGGCAACCTTGCCGTTCGGGCTCGGCAATTCGGTTTCGGCCCAGCCGCCCGAGCACCCGTTGCCGCGGTGCAGCGCGCAGGTCTGCGCCGCGGCCGAGACCGCGCCCGGTACCGGCGACAGCTGGTGCTGCGCGCGATAGGCGTTGACGGCGCTGATCGCGTTGCCGACGTCGCCGTCGAGGATGCACGGCGCGGACGTTGGGCACGATTTCGTCACGCGCGGGGCCGTGCTGCTGGCCTTCGCCGCCGTCTTCGTCGGGGTGCGGTGTTGCGCCGGCGAGCGGGTCGGGTGCGTGCTCGACGCCGGGGCTGACGGCGTTTCGGTGAACGAGCTGTCGATGCCGTTCCCCGCGGCGCCGGGCGGGTTGCTACCGCCAGTGTTGAGCAAGACCGTCATCAAGGTGACGAACAGGACGGCGACCACGGCCAGCATGGCCAGCAACCAGGCGGCTCGCCGCCGCAGATCCGATTCCGCAGGTTCCGAAGGCGGATCGTCGAGCATTCCGACCTCCTCGCTGCGGTTCGTCACACTGTCCGCGCCCAGGGACGCCACTAGGCCACCCAGTATGACGTGCTGCCCGGCCGGGGTCGGTGGCTCCCTCAGGGCCCCCGGACCGGTGGAGACCCTTCCTCGCGACCGCAGCGATTAGCACACAAAACCCCCGTGACGTACGCGCCACGCCGCCCTTGGTGACATTTTTGTGCCCGCTCGCCTTGTGCATCCCTGGGACATGTGTGACGGTTGTTGCAGTTGAGACGCTGGAGTCGCCGCTCACCGGGCAAGGCGTGGCGCCGACGCAGGCCCCGACGGGGCCGACCGCCGAAAGGTTCGTCGACCAATGAGTCAGCCGACGGGACGCACGCCGTCCTTCTTCACCGAATGGGCCCGAGAGAACGCCACTCGCGCCACCGATCCCGCCACCGTTCGGGAGAAGGCCGACCGGCCACCGTCGACCCGACGCTGGCGCGCCCCCGTGACGGCGGTCGCGCTCATCGGCCTCGCGGTCTCGACCGTGGTGCTCCCCGGCGCGACGGCGTCGGCCGACCCCTCGGCGAACGCCTGGTATCGGCTGCGGCTGTGCGAGTCGAGCAACAACTACCGGATCAACACCGGCAATGACCACTACGGCGCGTACCAGTTCGATCTGGCCACTTGGCGCAGTGTCGGCGGTGCCGGCTACCCGAATCGCGCCTCCGCCGCCGAGCAGGATGCCCGCGCCCTCATCCTCTACCGGGAGCGGGGGTGGCAGCCGTGGCAGTGCGCCTCGATCCTCGGATTGCGCGAGGACGCCGATGCGCGTTCGGGCCGGACCAGCGACATCCGGGTTCCGGTCATGTCCCCCGGCCCGGCCGGGATTCCGGCGTTCCCGGGCGGCTCGCACTGGTACCAGTACGGCGAGACCAACCGCAACATCAAGACCTTCCAGGACCAGATGCACCGGCGCGGGTACTTCCCGGTCGGCACCGGCGAGTACGGGCCGAACACGCTCGCGACGGTCAAGCAACTGCAGCGCCTGAACGGGCTCGTGCCCAACGGCTACATCGGACCGAACACCTGGCGACTCGCCTGGACGGGTACCTACCGAAGCCCGTAGGCCGGGGCGCGCGCTCTACGGTGGTGCGGTGCATCTCGAATTGGTCGCCATAGTCGTCGACGAGTACGACCCTGCGATCGACTTCTTCGTCGACGTCCTCCGCTTCGACCTGATCGAGGACTCGCCGGCGCAGACGAACGACGGCGAGGCGAAACGTTGGGTGGTGGTCCGCCCACCGAACGCGCAGACCGGGATCCTGCTCGCCCGCGCCGACGGTGACCAGCAGTCGGCGGCGGTGGGCGGGCAGGTGGCCGGCCGGGTCGGGTTCTTCCTCCGGGTGGACGACTTCGGGTCCGCGTACGACCGGATGACCGCCCGCGGCGTCGAATTCGTCTCCCCGCCCCGGACGGAGGCCTACGGCCAGGTCGCGGTGTTCGTGGACATCGCCGGCAACCGTTGGGACCTGCTCGGCCCCGCCTGACGCGATCGCCCCTTGGGGTGGCCGGGACTGCCCCCTCGAACAGTTCGGGCACCGGTGGGTTTGCGCCGTCGATGCAGCACGCTGGTCCTGCCCACGACGGACCGTGCCGGGCGGGGCCCACCGACGGCGAAGGAGCGCAACCATGTCTGAGGAAACGCCGGTCGGCTACAGCGACCCCACGCAACAGACTGCACCCGGATCGGACGACATCGACTACGGCGCCGGTGGCGAGAACGACATGTCGCAGTCACAAGCGCAGGACCTCGGCCCGTATCACCCGGACACGCATGGTCCCTACGACCCGAACCAACACGGCCAGTACGACCCGCAGACGCACGGCCAGTACCACCCCCAGAATCACGGCGAGTACGACCCGGGCAAGCACGGCCAGTACCACCCGCAGACCCAGGGCGACTACCACCCCGACATCCATGGACAGTTCGATCCGAACAAGCACGGCCAGTACCACCCGCAGGCCCACGGCCAGTACCACCCGCAGAGCCACGGCGAGTTCGATCCGAACACCCACGGTCCGTACCACCCGCAGAGCCAGGGCGACTACCACCCCGACGTCCACGGACAATACGAGCCGAACACGCACGGCCAGTACCACCCCGAGACCCATGGTCAGTACCACCCGCAGACGCACGGGCAGTTCGACCCGCAGACGCACGGGCAGTACCACCAACAGACGCACGGGTCCTTCCATCCCGAACTGCACGGGCAGTTCGACCCGCAGGTGCACGGGCAGTTCTCGGTGGAGGCCTTCGGCGAGTTCGATCCGGCGATCTTCGGCCCGTACGACCCGCAGCTGCACGGCCAGTTCTCCGTCAACGTCCACGGCCAGTTCGACGAGTCGAAACACGGCCAGTTCGACGAGTCCAAGCACGGCCCGCACGACCCGTCGATCCACGGCGAGAACACCGCGCCGCAACAACAGAACTGACCGACGCGCGTCGCGTCGGTAGGCGCGTCAGCTGTTGATGCGCAGCAGCGCATTGCCCAGGTGCGTGGCCAGGCCACGACCGTGGGCGATGTCATGGGTGGTCCAGCGTCGGTGCGCGCGTTGCGCGAACTCGAGGATGCCGATCGGCAGATCGCCCACGGCGAACGGGATGATCAGCATGCTGGCGTAGCCGCGCCGCTCGAGCACCGCGCGCTCGGCCGGGTCCGCGTCCGGATCGTTCAGGTGCACCTCGACGGGATTCCCGGTCAGCACAACCTCCCGGGTCGCCGGGTAATCGGCCAGGGCGTAGCCCGACGTATCGATCATCGCGCCGCTGGACGTGATCTCACGCAGGATGCCATCCGCGTCCAGGACCGAGACGCCGACGGCGTCGACGCCGAGTTCTGCAGCGGCCTGGGCCGCCGCGACGTGCAGTCCGGCGACGCCGGTCGCGTTGGCAACCGCGGACGTGACCGCATGCATCGCCTGGGTGTATGCGGCCGGTGCGCCGAGCGCGGCGCGGCGTTCCAACACGCTTCGGCGAGCCTGCTGACACGCCTCGACGACGAAGCGGTCGATCGGTTGCACCGTGGGTTCCGGCCGTCCGATCGCCCAACCCTGGCCGTAGTCGACATCGAATTCGGCGAGCGCCTTGAGCCCGTCGAAGGATTCGACGCCCTCGCCGATCACGGCCGCCCCGGTCCGCTGCGAGAAGGTCACCAAGGCTTCGAGGACCGCGCTCTGGGCGTCGCTGTGACGGACGCCGGCCACGATCGTCCGATCAATCTTCACGTAGTCCGGTCGCATCGTGGCCAGCCGGAGCAGCCCGGCATATCCGGTGCCGACATCGTCCACGGCGATCTCGGCGCCCGCCCGTCGGAGATGGGCGAACTGATCCTGCAAGGCGGCGGGTCGGCTCGCCCAGTGTTCGGTGATCTCGATGATCACGCCGTCCAGGTCAGCGACCCAACTGCGTTCGATCCCGGGGTGGTGAAGGACGTCCGGGCTGAGGTTGACTGCCAACCGAACGCCGTCGGGCAACTCGCTGCGCCGTGCGAGAGCGGCGCGCAGGCACGCCGCCTCGAGCGTGTAGCCGTAACCGGCGTCGTGCGCGGCGGCCAGGATCGCCTCGGTCGCCGCGTCGGCCCCCTGCCCGAAGCGGGCCAAGGCTTCCATGGCAAGTGGGGCGCCAGTGGCGAGGTCGACGATCGGTTGAAGATGAACCTGCAACCGCTCCAGGGCAGCGCCAATGTCGAACCGCCCGGGCGGTGTGGAGCCCGGGATTTCCCCGCCCATCACCGGCCTCCTGCCGCCCACAGGTTGAGCACACCATCGATGTCACGCCTGCCACACCTTAACCTCGCACCCGCGGAAAACCAGACAGACCTGCGAGCGCCGCGAATCCGGACGCTTTCAAGATCGTCCGGATCCGTCGGGAACACTAACGCCCGGACGCGGCCGGCAACCTCCTCGACCCAGGGCGAATCGTCGCCTGCCGGCTGTCCCGTGCGGACGGATTGAGGTCTTCCTCGGCCGACCAACCGAGTGCGCCTGATTCTCCGGGACTGCCCGATAATGGTGATTCGGGCGTTTCGCCAGACCCCGAGGCGGCCCTTATGGCGACTTCACACGCCCAACGCCCCCGCGCCAGTAGGCCGTTGTGCTCTGCTGAACCGGGTTCGGCCATCCCGACACTGAGGGAGACCGCCGCCGTTCCGTCCCGGATCGGCGGCAACGTCTACGTGGACGGTGCCCTGATGGCGACAAAGAGCTCGCGCGTCGAGCCCCTGCCGCCCGTGGCGGCCGAAGTCCTGGGCGCGAGCCACGAGGGCGCGTCCGGCTGGTTGCTGCGTCTGATGGCTGATCGGGGCAAGGCCTTGGCCGTCGCCTTCCTGGCCGGCGGCGCGCAGGGGGTCGTACTCATGGTCCTGCCGCACTGGCCGGTGGCGCGCCCGGTCCTCGTCTTCGGCATTGCCCTCGCCGCGCTCGGCTTTGCCCCGCTGATCTGGGTCATGCGGCACCACATGAGACAGCGGCATCGACACGTCGTGCTCGTGCTCGGCACGTTCGCCGCGAGCGTTGCCGCCTACGGGTGCGGCGCTGCTCCTGCGTCCATGAGCGCGGCGTACTTCTACTTCCCGGTCGTCCTCTACGCGGCCGCGTACTTCCGACCCGTCGAGGTGGTCGGCCACATCACGCTCGTGGGCCTGTTCTACGCCGCCGCGCTCGCCGCCGACCCCGCCCCCGCGTTCGTCGGCCAATGGTTGTTGGCGATGGCTTCGCTGGGAGTGACGACCCTGATGGTCGGTGGATTCTCCTTCGCCGTACGTCAAGCTGACAGCGCCTTGCACCACCGCACCTTCTTTGACCCGGTGACCGGCCTCGGCAACCGTTCGCTGTTCCTCACCAAGATCGACACCGCCCTGCACGCGAACAACAGCTTGACCGATCCGGTGGCCGTTCTCTTCCTGGATCTCGACGACTTCAAGGCCGTCAACGAGAGCCTCGGCCACTCGACAGGTGACCGTCTGCTTGCCGCCGTCGCCCGTCGCCTGCAGTCGGTGACGCGCGCCGGGGACACGGTCGCCCGGCTCGGCGGCGACGAGTACGCGCTCCTCCTTGAATCGGGTCCGATGCCGCGAACCGCCGAGGAGGTTGCCCGGCGTATCGCCGAGGCGCTCGAACCACCGTTCCCATTCGGCGATGTCGAGGTGTCGGTTCGCGCCAGCATCGGCATAGCCATCGGACATCGCTCCCAGGTCGACCCGGAGGATCTCCTCCGCGACGCCGACCTGGCGATGTACCTCGCCAAACAGCGGGGCAAGAACCGCTTCGAGATGGTCCGTCCGGGCATGCAGAACGAGGCCCTGCACAATCTCGCCCTGATCACCGACCTGCGCCACGCGCTCCATGCCGACGAGTTCGAGGTCTTCTATCAGCCCATCGTCCGGGTGAGCGATACGACACCGATCGGGGTCGAGGCCCTCGTGCGTTGGCACCATCCGCACAACGGCCTGCTCTCCCCCGCCCGGTTCATCGACGTCGCGGAGTCCACGGGGTTGATCGTCGCGCTCGGCGATTGGGTCCTCAACCAGTCCTGCAACCAGGCCCAGAGCTGGCGTACGGACGGCACCGTCGACGACGACTTCTATATCAGCGTGAACGTTTCGCCACGACAGCTCGTCGAGCCGCGACTGGTCGAGGAGGTCGCTCGCGCCCTGCGTACCTCGGGCCTGCCACCACACGCGCTCGTCCTGGAGATCACCGAAGGCAGCATCATGCTGGACTTTGATTCCAGTCTCCGCCGCCTCAATGCGCTCCGCAGCCTGGGCGTGCGGATCGCATTGGACGACTTCGGCACCGGCTACTCGTCACTCAATCGGCTTCGCAGCCTTCCGATCAACATCGTCAAGGTCGACAAGTCGTTCATCGATCCGCTCGTCAACAGCCTCGAGGCCAAGGCCTTGGTGCGCAGCGTCATCGACGTGACCCAGGCGCTCGGGATGATGTCGGTCGCCGAGGGCGTCGAGGATGCGGAGCAGGCCGCAACCCTGGCCGAGCTCGGTTGCGGGGCGATCCAGGGTTACCTGTACGCCAAGCCCGCGCCGGCGAGCGAAACCGGGACAACCCTTCGCCGGCTGGATGCGAAGCGGCTGTCGCACCCGCGTACCCATCGCGGTCCCAGCGCCGCGGCCTACGCCCACCTCGTCGGGTCTGCCGGAAGTGCACCGAACCTGACCCACGGGCGCCGGCGATGACCCGGGTACCGCGTTGGACATCGTCGGAGTGGGCCGCGCCGATCTTCCTGATCGTCGTCGTCGGCGGTGCCGCCGCCGGAGCCGACCTCGTCGGAGACCTGGCTGGTGCCGTGATCCGCGGTCTCGGGGGCACGCTCGCGGTTGCCGCACTTGTCTACGGTGCGCGCCGTCATCACGCCCAGCCCGCCGGTGCGTGGTCTCTCGTTGCCCTCGGCATCGCTGTGTGGGTGATCGGGGACGCGTTGTGGGACGGCCTCACGGTCGCCGGCGTCAGTGACGGATCGAGTTGGTGGTACGTGGCCAACACGCTGTACCTCAGCATGTACCCGACGCTCTTCCTGGCCGTCGCCGGACTGGTGACGTCATCCGGGCGCCGGGGTGGCTGGGACAACCTGATCGACTGCGCGATCCTGGCCTTCGGGACCGCGCTGGTCCTGCGGATGTTCGTGGTCGACACCGACTTCAGCGGGAACACCCTCGAGAACGTCTTCAGCGCGGCCTTCCCCCTCGGTGACGCGCTGCTGGTCGGTGCGGCGGCGTGGCTGCTGTTCGCGTCCGGCATGCGGAACCCGTCCGCCTGGCTACTTGCGGGCGGGATGGCGACGAGCCTCGCCGCCGACATCGCGTGGGATCTGGAGATGCGGTTGTCGAGGTCGAATTGGGACGCCTGGATCAATCCGATGTACCCGTTCTCCTACGCGCTCATCGCGGCGGCTGCGCTGCACCCCGCGGTCACAAACCTGACCGGCCGCGCCGCGCTTCGATCTCGGTCCGTCCATCCCGCCCGACTCGTCTTCCTGTGCTCGTCGCTGGCTGCCGTGTCCTTCGTCGCGCTCGTGGGCAATCGTCACGACGTCATCATCGAGGTTTGCACCGTCGGCCTCGTCGCCGTGATCGGGATCCGCTTCGCCAACCTGGTGCGCGACACCGAGCGCGCGTTCCAGCAAGCCGATACGAGTGAGCGGCGGTTCCGCTTCCTCGCCACGGCTGCTCCGGTCGGCATTCTTGAGACCAATCCGAACCTCGAGATCGTCTTCGCCAACGAAGAGACCGAGCGCATCTTCGGGACGTCCGTCCTCGGGTTCACGCCCGAGCACTTGATCGATCGCACGGTCGACGACCGCGAGCGCGCCGTCCTCCAGGAAGCCATTTCCGAGGTCGCCGCGGGGCGACGGGCCAACGCCCAGATCAGGGTGCACAGCGACGACGGTGAAGACCGTTGGGTGGCGTGGTACGGCGTACCGGCGCAGGAATGGCCCGGACCGTTTGCCGGCGCCTTCGTCGCGACTGTCGACATCACCCTGCTCAAGGACGCCGAAGAGATGCTCGCGCTGCAGGCCACGCACGACCAGCTCACCGGGCTGCCGAACCGGCGATTGCTGTTCGACCGGCTGAGCCTTTCGCTCGTCCGCTTGACGAGGCAATCCGGGGCGGTCGCCGTACTGTTCCTCGACCTCGACGGCTTCAAGCTGGTCAACGACCGGCTCGGACACGACGCAGGTGACGAGCTGCTCAAGATCGTGGCCAGCCGGATCCGATTCGCGGTCCGCACCGAGGACACGGTCGTCCGTTACGGCGGCGACGAGTTTGTCGTCATCCTCGAACGCATTCTCAGCCGCGACGCCGTCGCCCGAGTCGCGGCCAAGATCATCGAGGTGGTCTCCGCACCGGTGCAGCTCGACGACGAGCAGGTGGACGTCACCGCCAGCATCGGCATCGCTCTCAGTGAGGGGCCCGGCGACGACCCGGACGCCCTGCTGCGCGAGGCCGACACCGCCATGTACCTGTCAAAGCAGGCCGGCCGGGCGCAGTTCACGTTCTTCACCGACACGGCGGGCGACAGCGAGCTCGCCCGGACGACCGCCGGGAACCGGCACCACCTCAGCGCCCTTCCGCGCTGACCACCAACTCAGCGCCCTTCCGCCGAATTCGGACCGGGCGCAGCTGTCCGCCGGGCGCCGATCTTGCTACCGTGCGCCGGCGACGAAGCGGACCAAGATCCTGCTCGTCGTGTCTCTGGTGCTCAACGCGCTCTTTTGGTGGCGGCAGGCTGGGCGACAGCCACGTCGAAGGAGGGCCGTTCGGCGAGATCATCGGCTCGGTCGCGCAGCGCGGCATCAACGCCGCGACGATCGCTCAGGTGACGTCGTTCGCGCGGGTGGCATTGTCGCCGCGGACCAGTCGCGTCATCGTCGAGGTCGGCACGGGCCATTGATCGCATCCACTGGGGAGATCGACCAGCAGTACACGATCGACGGCGTTCATCTCATTGGCTATGGCTGGGCCCGCATCGCGCCGCTCGTGCGCAGCGCAGCGCGCTAGCTGTGTGATCGAGCTGTTCGTCGATCCGTCCGACCCGGCCGGGAGGACGAGACCTGGGCTGCCCTTGGCGCCGGCATTCGCGCTATCGCGGTCCGCACGACGCTGCTGCCGGACTGCGTGATCTTGTGTGATTTGCACTAGATACGCCCGCAAGGTATCGGCTCGCGGCTGGCAACGGAGATCCTGAGTGCAAGTGCACATCGGGCTTAGTGCATTTGAATCTGATGATGGGCGCAATGTCCGATCTACAGTTCGTGTTAAGCGCCCCACAAGAGGGAACGCAGTACCGAGGGAGCAGACGATGACCGCCACCGCTACCGTCGATCTTGACTACGATTCGTCCGACGCTACGGCTCTCGTGTGGGTTCGTGTGCACGATGGCCGAGCCAACCGCAACCCAGCGTTGGTGGACGCAAGCGGCCTGGGAGAGGTCCTGACGATGTTCGGGACCGATCGGGCATTCGACATCGGAGGCTTCATCACGCTGCCGAACAACTCGCGGTGGCCGCTCGTCGGGGTGAACGAGACCTTCGACGCAACCGGGTGGACGCAGGACGTCTCGATCGGTGACTGGGCGCGCGAAGACTCCGTTCCTCCGACCCGGTGCACGGCATTGCGCGATGTGAGTTACCGGATCAAGCGAGCCCTAGGGGCATCAAAGGCCGCCCACGAGCTGGTGTCCTAGGCAGTCGAGCACGGGCAGCCGCGGGTACTTCGGAAAACGGCTGTCGGATGCGGCACGGCCACAGCGTAGATAAACCGGGCCACGGCGGGTCGGCCTGAGGATCGCGTACGTGCACCGACCGCAGAGCCCCGCGCTGGATCCGGGGCCGGCCGGTTCCTCGCGTGCCCCATTCGAGTGATCCGGCGCCACCATCATCAGCCGCCCGAGTAACGGATCATGAAGTCCCGGTCGGTGTCGCGTCCCCCCTCGGGGTCTCGCGCGACGTGCGTGTCTTGACTCTCCACCGTGTCCTCCACGGCGACGCGCTCGGGCAGCCGCTTGAACCGCTGTGCACCCGGCTCCGCGTCGTCGGGCGCTTCCCGTTCCACCTCGTCCTCAGCCATGTTTGCAGTATGCGCTCACAAGGTGGCCGATCACGTTTGCCGGCGCCGTGCGGTCACTTGCCCGCGGCCGCCTTCAGGCGATCGATCTCATGCTGGAGCTGCGCGTTTTGATTCTGCAGCTTGTGCGCGTACTCGAGCTGATTGTTCGTCAGGAGACAGTCCACGAGGGCATCGACCGCATGGTGGAAGGCGATCAGTCCGAGGATGGTGGTCCCGACGGCCACGAGGGTCGCGGTTCCGGCCGACCCGACCTCGATCGCGGCGGCGGCACCGATGGTCACCCCGGCGGTGAGCGCGCAGGACGCGTAAGCGGTGTAGCAGGGCATCAGCACACGTTCCTATCGGAGTTCACGGCTGCGCGGCTTTCTGTTGCGCCGCTTGCTGTTGTCGTTGCAGCTCGGCCAGTTCCTGTTCCAGGCGCGCGTGCTCGCTCTGCAGGCGATCGACGTCCATCTTGTGCAGCCGGGCGCAATCCTCGATGTTCTGCAGGTCGACGAGCAGCCGAACCATGGCCGCCACCGCTCCGGCGACCCCGAGGACTCCGACGGCCTTCGTGTTGCTCTTCCAGAACGTGACGGCGAGATTCGCCACGGCGCCGCCGTAGGACATGCCCGCAGCTTTCACCTCGGAGTTGCACGGCATTTCGATTCCCTGCCCTACGCGTTCGCGATGGGCTCGTCGTCAGCCATCGTGCTCGGGTCGATTCCGAGTTGCTGAAGCCACGTGTCGAAGTCGGCGGCCTCGGCCATCTGGGTCAGGGCCGGGAACTCCTCCGCGGACACGTAGAGCGTGTCGGTCTCGGCGTCGTAGTACGGCAGCTCACTGGAGCCGCCGCCTCCGGCGCCGCCCCCTTGTCCGGGGTCGCCACTGCTGCCACCACTGCCGGCACCACCGGTGCCGCCTCCGCCGCCGGTGACACCGGAGGCGCCGCCGGCCAGGGCGCCCTCTTGCCAGACCTGGCCGAGGTAGCTCGTGATGTCAGAGTCGTAGCCCCAACCCGAGAAGTCGGGAGTCTGCGGCGACGTCTCAGACGGATTCTGCGTGGCGTAGTCGTACCCTTGCTGCCACGCCGTCTGATACGGCTCATTGCCGTCATATGGGTTCGTCACGCGAGCAACTTAATCCGGCCGGGTGCGTTTCGCGTGGGCGACGGGGCGATACCACCCAAAAGTGCACCGCTCCCTGCACCTTCGGCCGGGTATACGTGTGGCCCGGTGCGGGTTTTGGCCCGGTCAGGCCTTCGGACCATCGATCGGTCGGGAAGGATGAGCCGATGGTCGTGCTTCGCCGGCGGATGCTTGCGCTGGTCCTCGTCGCGGCCGGCGCCGGCTGCGCAGGAGGTCCGGCCCCTGACGACTCGGCGTCATCCACCCCGCCATCCAGCCCGCCTTCGAGTCCATCGTCGCCGCGTCCCTCGGCTAGGGCGCTCATCCCGCCCAGCCGCTCGCCCGCCCGGCCGACCGCGTCGACCGCGTCGACCGCCGTCCCCATGCCGCCCGTGTCGGCCAAGGCGCGCGCGGCCGGATTGGTCGATATCCGCGCTGTCGTCCCGGACGCGATCGTTGACCTGCGGTACGCGACCAGCCACAACTTCGTCGGCGTGCGCCTGTACCCGACCGACGCCCGTTGCTTGGTGCACAAGTCGATGGCGGCGGGTCTGACTGCAGCTGCCGGTCGGCTCAGGCGTGGAGGCAACCTCCTCGTCTTCTGGGACTGCTACCGACCCCATGCCGTGCAGGTGCACATGTTCGAGGTCGTTCCGGATCCGAATTGGGTCGCCCGGCCGGGGCCGTTCGCGACCAGCCACGAAGCCGCCCGTTCGGTGGACGTCACGCTCGCGCACGCGGCAACCGGGCGGCCATGTCGACCCGCCCAGCGGGTCCAGCACCACTGCCTGCTGGACATGGGCAGCGGCTTCGACGACTTCTCGCCCCGGGCGCACGCCTTCGCCACCGCCGGCGTCAGCCCGCGGGCACAGTCCAACCGCGCACGACTGCGCACAGCGATGAACCTCGGCGGCCTAACTGTGTATGCGGGCGAGTGGTGGCACTTCGACGGACCCGGAGCAGCGGTCGAGCGCCCCCACCTGCACGCGCCGCTCAGGTAGGCGTCGATGAGTGGGAGGCCACTTTGACCAGGACCGGGCTGGCCACGAGCAGCACGACGGCGACGATTGCCACGCCGACCAGCGCGGTGGGCAGTGTGGTTGCGCCGGACAGCAACCCGACAGCCGCCGGGCCGAATACGAAGCCGAGGTAGGCGATGGTGATGACGGTTCCGGTCGCGGCTCCGTGCGCGTCGGACGTGGTGCGCCCGGCCAGCGCGATCAGGGTCGGGGCGCACACACTGGTGCCGAGGCCGGCAACCGCGATGCCCAGCAGGACCCAGGCCGTCGAGGGCGCGAGCGCGCCCAGGATGGTGCCCGCGGCGGCGGTGGCGGCTCCGACGCCGAACAGCGTGGCGGCCGGCATCGCCGCCGTCAGCACGTGGCCGGCGAAGCGGCCGGCGGCGGCCGCCGTCGCGAACACCGCCGGGGCCAGCGCGGACACCGCCAACGAGGCGCCTACCGTCGCGTGCAACTGGATAGCGCCCCAGGACTGCCACGCGTTCTCGACGAGGTAGGCGAGCGCCGCCAGAATGCCGATGATTAGCAACGGCGGCGACCAACGGCGCCGCGTCCTGGCCGATGCCGGGTCCGGGACGGGGTGCCCGGTGCTGAGCCGCGCGCTCAGCACCGCAGCCAGAACCAGAACTCCCGCTACGACGACGAGCGCCCACGGCTGCCCGCCGGTGTGCTGGCCGGCCGCAGCGGCTACACCCAGACTGCTGATGACGACCGCGACGGAGAACACGCCGTGGGCCAGGCTCACGACCGGACGGCCGCCGGCTTCCGAGCGGGTGGCGGAAGCGTTGATCCCGGCGTCGACCGCACCCGAACACACCCCGACCACCAGCAGGGCGATCGACAGCTCGACGACGCCGTGCGCGAACACCGGCAGGAGACCGCTGAGCGCCAGCGCGGCGATCGACACTGCCACCAGGCTCCGGTCGAAGCGATCGCTGACCCGGCCGGCCCACCGGATGGAGCCCAGCGCGCCGACACCGACCCACAGCAGCGCCGACCCGAGCGCGGCGTCGCTCACGCCCGCGTGGGACTGGACCAGCGGGAGCGAGGCGCCCCAGGTACCCCAGAAGGCTCCGAACGCACCGAAGCCGAGCAGCGCCCGAGCCCGTCCGGGGACCGTTGGGGAGTCGGACAGCGGACCAATCTCAGATGTTGGCGTGATCGGCCGGCATCCCTTCGGGCAGGCGCGCCGCTGAGCCAGCCTCCTCCACCGGCGGGCAGGTGAGGCCGAGTGTGTACGCGGTCATGGACAGCGACCCGTATGCGTAGCCGTCGACCAGAACGCCTACGCCTTCGGCGTCCGAGACCCCAGCCAAGCCGGCCAGGTAGAGCAGCGGGATGAAATGGTCGGGCGTCGGCACCGCGGTCCTGAAGTCGCCGTGACCGTCGAGTCGTGCCGCCTCTGCCGGCTGCGTGAGCATGCGCGTCTTGGCGTCCTCGTCGAAGCGCTGCGCCCAGTCGTAGCCGGCGTCGATCATCTGCGGGTTGACGCCGCGCAGGTTGTGCACGACGTTTCCGCTCGCGACGATCAGCACGCCCCGGCCGCGCAGGGGTGCGAGCTTGGCGCCGAGTTCGAGGTGGTAGTCGAATCCCTGCTCGGCGTTGATCGACAGCTGTACCACGGGGATGGACGCATCGGGAAACGCGTGGACCAGAACCGACCAGGTTCCGTGGTCGATGCCCCACGAGTCGACGTCGGCGCCGACCCACGTCGGTTCGACGACGTCGCGGACCTCGTCGGCGAGCGCCGGCAACCCGGGGGCCGGGTACTGCACCTCGAACAACTCCGGTGGGAAACCGTAGAAGTCGTGGATCGTGCGCGGCCGCGGCATCGCGGTGACCGCGGTGGCATTGATGTACCAGTGCGCGCTGACGACCAAGATCGCCCGAGGTCGCGGGACGGCCTGCCCGAATGCCCGCCACGCGCTCGTGTAGCGGTTGACGTCCAGGGCGTTCATCGGGTTGCCGTGCCCGACGAACGCGGCCGGCATCAACTGCGCATCCTGGCTAGCGCTCACCCGTGTCTCCTCACCCATCGCTCGACCGCCGGGCTTGCACGGTCGCACAGATGAGTCGTTCGCGCACGGGTGCACGATGAGCCCATGAGCAACGACGACGTACGCGAGACCGTTCAGCTCACGAACCTCGACCAACCGTTGTTCGACGGCGCTGATGCAACCAAGCGCGACCTGGTCGACTATCTCGACGCGGTCAGTGATCGAATCATCCCGGAGTTGACGGACCGGCCGCTCTCGGTCGTGCGGGTCTTGCGCGGGCAGGCCCCTTTCATGCAGAAGAACGTCCCCAAGTACGCCCCGCCGTGGGTGCCCACGGTGCCGCTGTGGGCGGAGTCGTCGAAACGTCACGTGTCGTATGCGCTGTGCAACGACCGCAGGACGTTGCTCTGGTTCGCCAATCAACGCTCGGTGGAATACCACCCGACGCTGCTCCGGATGGGCGATTGGGACCACCCGACGCACCTCGTACTCGATATCGATCCGCCGCCGGCGAACGGATTCCAGCTCGCGGTCCGAGCGGCACAGTTGGTTCGGCAGGCGCTCGCCGATGCCGGGCTCGCCGGCGCGGTCAAGACCAGCGGCGCGAAGGGTCTGCACATCTTCGTGCCGGTCCGCTCAGCCACCATCGAGCACGTGGCGGCCGCGACCCGGGCGCTTGCCGTTCGAGCCGAACGCCTCGATCCCACCCTCGCCACCACGGCATTCGTTCGCGAGGACCGCGACGGGAAGGTGTTCCTCGACTCGACCCGGGCCGGCGGCGCAACGGTCGCTGCGGCGTACAGCCCACGCCTGCGGGCCGGGGTACCGGTGTCCTATCCGCTGGCGTGGGACGACCTCGACGGCGTCGTCCCGAATGACTTCACCCTGCACACCGCGCCGAGCCTGCTGGCCGCGGGCAATCCGTGGGCCGAGCTCATGCCCGAACCGCAGGAGTTGAACGCTGACCTGATCGACGAGGGTCGGCAGATTCCGATTGCCCGAGTCCAGGCGATGCACGAAGGCAAACGGCGCGCTCGGGCTCGTCAGCAGGCGGCCGAGGAGGCGAACGGCGCGAGCGCAGCCGACGCATCGCCACGAGAATCTTGACACGTCACGTCGACAGGCGCAGTGTCGGTTTGCCAGCCTTTGAACCAAATAAGAGCGTGCTTCACCATTCGCCAACGATCTGTCGAACGTTGTGGAGGACAGCGACATGTCTCGTTCCTTGGTTGCCGTCATCTGTGCCGGCGTCCTGGCACTGAGCACATCGGCGTCGAGCCAGGCACTGGCGAATCCGAGGGTGGGCACGACGACCGCGGCCTCGAACTCGGCGACGAACGGGCCGGAGCTCCCGGTCACGACCAGGCTGGCGGACCGCCGCGAGGTGGCAGCGGGCACGCGTGCGTATTCGATCGGCTTCGAGGACGGACGCTTCTATGCCAACGGCTGGCACATCACCGGCGAGATGGGCGGCGTATGGACGCCGCCGCTGAAGCTCGTCGACGGCGTGTGGTTCGGCCTCGACGGACAATGGATCGGTCCGGCGACGAGGTTCGTCAGTGGGCAGGGGTACACCCGATACGACCTGCCCGACACTGCCGGCCTCAGCGTCGCGCGCACCGACTTCGTGCCCGACGGGGTGCGCGGAGCGCTGTTCGGGCTCACCATCACTAACCCCGGCGCGGCTCGGACGACGACGCTGTCCGTCGACGCGCACTCCGAGCTCATGGGGCAGTACCCGTGGGGGTTCACCGGGGTTACCCCGAACGCGAGTGACAACCTGCCCGACGTCGGCAGCTTCGACGGCCAGAACCTGAAGTTCACCGACGACGGCGCCCTGCCCGGGGCCCCCGTGCACCACTACGCGGCGCTGGTCGGCACGTCCCTCACCCCGACCTCGGGCGCCACCGGCCAGCAGTTCTGGGGTCCGCAGCCGGGACATCGGTGCACCGGGACGGAGCCCGGGGCACCTGCGGACCCGAAGCCGTCGGCGTGTGACGACGGCCCGTTCGGCCGCGGCACCGGCGGCGAGCTCACCTACACGCTCTCGCTGCCGGCCAGCGGTTCCCGGACGGTATGGCTCGGGGTGGCCGGCTCGGACAACGGGCTGTCCGAGGCGCACCAACAGCTGTCCCAAGTACTCCAGGATCCCGCGGCTGAGCTGGCCGCGAAGGTTGCGTCCAGGAAGCAGCTGTCGCAGCGGACGCAGCTTTCGCTGCCCGGTGACCCGCTGGTTCAGCAGGCCATCGAGTGGGGCAAGCAGAACATGGCCGACCTGACGCAGACCGCCACGAACCTGCAGATCCGATGGACCAACCAGGGCAAGCAGTTCCCGCCACCGCTGGGGACGGTAGCCAGGGCGGACTGGATCGGAGCCGGGTTCCCGGACTATCCGTGGATCTTCGGCACCGACGCCGAATACACGGCGTTCGCCGCGCTGGCGGTCGGCCAGTTCAAAGCCATCGAAGGGCACCTGCGCACGCTTCGCGACGTGTCCGACATCCTCAACAACCGGTCGGGCGTAGTCACTCACGAGGTCGTCTCCGACGGTTCGATCTGGTTCGGTCACGACTCGCGAACGACCAACCCGGACGGCACGACGTCCTATGACTTCAACACCGACGAGACGGTTAAGTTCCCGAGCACTGTCGCGTTGGTCTGGCGTTGGACCGGCGACAATCACTTCCGCGACGAGATGTACAACTTCACGGTGCGCAACCTCAAATACGTCGTGCGCAACCTCGACGCGGACCACGACGGCTGGCCCGAGGGACTCGGGAACGTCGAACGCAGCGGCATGGGCCCGGAGAAGCTGGACAACACCGTGTACTTCATCCGGGGCTTGTACGACCTGGCCGACATGGCGAGCTCGAAGCACGACGGCGCGACGTATGCGTGGACGACGAACCTCGCCCGGAAACTGAAGCAGCGCTTCGACACCACGTGGTGGTACCAGGCCGCGCAGCAGTACGCGGACTCGCTCACCGATCCGGGCAACGTGCAGGTCTTCCAGAAGCACTGGATCGGCCAGACGCCGATGGAGGCCGAGTTGCGCATCGGCGGCCAGACCGTTCCCGGCCTGGCGCCGTTGGCCCACGGCACCACTGCGCTCGCCGGGCGCGAGAACGACTGCTACAGCGGCACGCCGCCGGACAACCCGGGGCTGTTCCACACGGGGTGCGGCGGCGGCCCGAACGGGCTCGGCGAGAAGGTCATCTTCGGGCTGACAACCTCGATCCAGTCGGTCGGCGAGGGCAACTACGGTCGGCTGGGACCGGGGCAGCAGCAGCGCTACACGCACGCGCTGGCCGAGCCCATGTTCGCCGAGCCGGCGACCGGCGGAACGCCCGACGAGCAGCCGGGAGCGATGCCCGAGATCTTCCCGTCGCCGGACCAGGGACCCAACATCGACCGCTGCTGGACGTGCCGCTCGATGTTCATGCAGGCGTGGGGCAACTACGGCACCGCCTGGGCCGTCGTGCATCAGTGGCTTGGCGTGCGACCGGACCTCGGCCGCCACGAGGTCGACTTCGTCCCGCAGGTCCCGCAGGGTCAGACGACCGTCGCTGGGAGCGCAATCCGACTTGGCGCCGGATCGGCCGCCGTCCGCGCCACTCATCAGGGCAACATCTACGTCACCACGATCAACACCGGGTACCGCGTCGGCGCCGACACGGTGCGGATCGGCCACACTCTTCCGCGGACTGAGCGGCCAGCGGCGGTGGTTCTGGACGGACGGCG
>JAVHVH010000136.1:0-5562 GCA_032160665.1 Pseudonocardiales bacterium | reverse complement strand
CCACCGGGCCCGCCCCCTCCGCCCCCGGGTGCCGGTGGTCCGCCGCCTCCGCCTCCCGGTGCCGGTGGTCCGCCGCCTCCCCCTCCGCCGCCTCCCGGTGCCGGTGGTCCGCCGCCACCCGGCGCCCGGCCGCCGGGGCCACCGCCGCCACCTCCGGGTGCGGGTGGTCCGCCGCCTCCGCCTGGTGCGGTGCCGGCTGGAGTCGCGACGGTCGCGGCTGCCACGACCACCGGACCGAGCCTGCCGGCGGTGCCGCCACCGCCTCCGAGCCTGCCGGCGGTGCCGCCACCGCCACCGCCTCCGCCCGTCCCTGCGGCAGCCGGTGCCTCCGCACCGGCTCGGCCGGACGCGTCCTCGCTGGTTTCACCGACCGCCACGGCAGCCGCTCCCCCGGCACGACCGCTCGAACTGCCGGACGCGTCCGCGCTGGTGGCCAGGCCGAACGAGCCGCGCGGCGCCGCGGATACGAGTGAGCAACCGGCCGCCCAGCTGCCGCAGCAGGCGCGCCCGGCGGCACCATCGATCCAGCGACGCCCCCCGACACGGCGGCTCGAAGCCGGTGACCTGGTCTGCCCGGAGTGCGGTGAGGGCAACCCCGAAACGCGCAAGTTCTGCAGCCGCTGCGGCACGTCGCTCGAGGCGGCTCAGGTCGTCAAGCGCAAGTGGTGGCAGAAGCTCTTCCGCAAGGGGCCCAAGAAGCGCAAGGCCGGTGACCGCCCGTCCGCGCGCAAGACTCGTCGATCGTTCCCGGCCAAGGTGATGGGCATCCTCTTCGGCGGCGTCAGCCGCGTAGTCGGGATCATCCTGATCGTCGGCGGCCTGGTGTACGGCATCCTCCCGAACGTCCGCAGCAGCGTGAACGAGCAGTTCAGCTCGATCACGCGCACGGTCAAGAACTGGATCAGTCCGAGTCTCACGACGCTCGGTCCGATTACGAACACGACCGCGGTGAAGGCGGTCAGGGGGCACCCGGGCAGCTTCGCCACGGACAAGCTCAAGGACACCTATTGGCTGGCGCCGGCCTCACCGACACCGACCCTCCGGCTGACGTTCCCGGACAAGATCAATCTCAAAAAGATCAACATCTACAACGGCCCCAGTGGCCGGACCGACTACCAGACGTACTCGCGTCCGACGGAGCTGCATCTCGAGTTCGACACGAACAAGGGTTGCAACGTCAGCGTCACCCACGACGATCCCGAGCCGCATACGTACAACTGCAGCGCGAATGGGGTCACGAGCGTGACAATCTCCGTGCAGCACACCACCCCGGGCAAGAACCCCCAGGTCGCGCTCACCGAGATCCAGTTCGTCAAGGAAGACTGATATCCCGGCTACTGTTCTGCCCGCCGAGTGGACGCGCCCGGCCACCTGACTGCACCCCGCCCGCGGCGTACGCGTCGATCTCGGCCAGCAGGCTCGCCTGGCCGTGAGGGTCGAGGAATGAGGCGCGGACGCCAGCGCGCGCGAGTTCAGCGACCCCGGCGGCGCCGAGGCCGAGGAGTTCCGCGGCGACCGCGTACTCGTGGTTCAGCGTGGTGGAGAACATCGGCGGATCGTCGGAGTTGATGGTCACGGGCACGCCGGCGGCGACGAGCGCGGGCAGCGGGTGCTCCGCCATCGATGCGACGGACCGGGTTCGGACGTTGGAGGTGGGGCACACCTCGAGCGGGATCGCCTCGTCGCGCAGGTGCACCAGTAACCGCGGGTCGTGCACGGCCGAGATGCCGTGCCCGATGCGCTCGGCGCCGAGATGGGTCAGCGCGTCCCAGATCGTCTCCGGCCCTGTCGACTCACCGGCATGCGGCACGCTGTGCAGCCCTTCGGCTCGCGCGGCACGGAAGTGCGGCGCGAACTGCTCGCGGGGGACGCCGATCTCCGGGCCGCCGAGACCGAAGCTGACCAGACCGTCCGGACGCAGTCTCGATGCCACGTCGAGCGTGAGATCGGCGGCGGGGAGCCCGGCCTCACCGGGAATGTCGAAACACCATTTCAGGGCGACGCCGTGGTCGGACTGCGCCCGGCGCCGGGCGTCCTCGACGGCCTCGCAGAACGCCTCGGCGGGGATGCCCCGAACGATCGATGAGTAGGGCGTCAGGGTCAGCTCCGCATAGCGCACCTGCTGCGCTGCCAGTTCGCGCGCGACCTCGTAGGTCAGCGTCCACACGTCCTCGGCATCGCGGATGAGGTCGACGACAGCCAGGTAAACCGTGATGAAGTGCGCGAAATCGCTGAACACGAAGTACTCGGCGAGCCGGTCGGGATCGGCCGGCACCGGGGTCGATCCCTCGTGTCGCGCGGCGAGCTCGGCGACGATGCGGGGGGACGCCGAGCCGACATGGTGCACATGCAACTCGGCCTTGGGCAGTCCGGCAATGAAGGACTCCAGATCAGGCATCGACCCATTCTGACACAGTCATGTCAGGTTTCAGCAGGCGGTCGCCCCGGCGCGATCGCATCGCTGCCGCTCCGCCGAGGGCCGCGGCGAGCCCGATGAGTGCGGGAATGGTGAAGCCGCCGTGCCAGCCCGCGTGGTCGATGGCAACGCCGGCGAGCGGGGCACCCACGGCCGAGCCGGCCGTCAACGCCGCACCGTGCCAACCGAGCGCCTCGCCCCGCACCCGTTCGGGCACCGCTCGGGACAGGGCGTCCACGGTGGCGGTGATGATCGGCGCGCAGAAGAGGCCGGTGACGAACAGCAGGAGCGCGATCGTGAACGCGTCCTGCGCCAGGACGACCGGCAGGGTGGTTCCGGCCAGCAGTCCGAGCAGCACGGCGACGGGCACCGGCCGCCGCAGCACTCCGTAGATCAGACCGCCCACCGCCGAACCGAGACCCCAAACCGCCAGTTCCCAACCGATCCACGACTGGTGCTGCATGGAGCGCATCGCCGAGACGACGCCGAGGTCGGTACCGGTAAGGACCACGGTCGCCGCCGCGCTCATCGACAGCACCGCGACGACCCGCCGGGTAACCCACATGCGAGCCGGGACTGCGTGCGATACCGCCTCCGTGCCTTCGTCCGCAGGGGCCCGCAGCGGTGGGTTGACGATCCACATCAGGAGGCCACCGGCGATGGACGCCAACTCACACGCAAACAAGGCCCACGACGTCACCCAGTACGTGGCCAGCAGGACGCCGACGGCCGGGCCGATCATGTAGGAAACCTCGACCATGACCGAGTCGATCGCCAGGACGGACCGGCGGCGAGAGTCATCGACCGCATGCATCAGCGCCTGCCGCACGATCGAGAACGACGGGACGATGAACAGGTTGGCGACGAACGCAAGCACGAACAGCGCCCAGTAGCCGACGAAGGGCGCGACGCTCCAGCAGGCCGCCAGGATCACCAGCGACGGAAGCACGGCCGCCCGAAGCCCCACCCGGTCGAGCCGGCGCCCCCGCCACGGTCCGCTGATGGTGGCGGCGACTGTCGCGACGCCGACGAGCAGGCCGGCGGCTCCGTAGGAGCGACCGAGCTGCGTGACCACGTGCAGCGTCATGATGACCATGCCGGCCCACATCGGGACACGCATGACCAGGCTCAGGAGCAGGACCCGCCGGACGTCCCGCACCCGGAGCACGTCGCGATACGCCTGCAATCCCACGCCATCACTCTGTCACGCGCCACCGACACAAATCCGGACGAGCCGCGCGCTGGGCCGGACTAGGCGGACTTCGCCGCGGCCCGCTTCGTTGGCCCGCGGGTGGCCGCGGCGGCCGTCTTGCGCGGCGCCCGCTTGGGCCGCGTCGCCGGGACGTCGAGCAAGGCCTTGAGGAACTCGCCGGTATATGACGCCTCGACGGCCGCGACCTCTTCCGGCGTGCCCTCGGCGACGACCAGGCCACCGCCGGAACCGCCTTCGGGGCCCATGTCGATCACCCAGTCCGCCGTCTTGATCACGTCGAGGTTGTGCTCGATGACGATCACCGTGTTGCCCTTGTCGACCAGCGAGTGCAGCACGCCGAGCAGCTTGGACACGTCCTCGAAGTGCAGGCCGGTCGTCGGCTCGTCCAGGACGTAGATCGTGCGGCCGGTCGAGCGCTTCTGCAGTTCGGCGGCGAGCTTGACCCGCTGCGCCTCGCCACCGGACAGGGTCGGCGCCGGTTGGCCGAGCCGGACATAGCCGAGACCGACGTCGACCAGCGTTTCGAGGTGCCGGGCGATTCTGCTGATCGGCCGGAAGAACTCGGCGGCCTCGTCGATGGGCATCTCGAGGATCTCGCTGATCGTCTTGCCCTTGTAGTGGACCTCGAGAGTCTCGCGGTTGTACCGCGCCCCCTTGCAGACCTCGCAGGGGACGTAGACGTCCGGCAAGAAGTTCATCTCGATCTTGATCGTGCCGTCGCCGGCGCAGTTCTCGCAGCGACCGCCCTTGACGTTGAACGAGAACCGCCCCTGCTGGTAGCCGCGGATCTTGGCCTCGGTGGTCTCGCTGAACAGTTTGCGGATGTGGTCGAACACGCCGGTGTAGGTGGCCGGGTTCGAGCGCGGGGTCCGCCCGATCGGTGACTGGTCGACGCCGACGACCTTGTCGAGCTGCTCGACGCCACGGACCCGCTTGTGCCGTCCGGGTGGCAGTTTGGCGCCGTTGATCTTGTTGGCAAGGGAGGCGTAGAGGATGTCATTGACGAGGCTGGACTTGCCCGACCCGCTGACGCCGGTGACGGTGACGAAGCAGCCCAGCGGGAAGGCTACGTCGACGTTCTTCAGGTTGTGCTCGCGGGCGCCCTCGACGACGACCTCGCGGCTCTTCTGGCGGGGCCGCCGAATCAAGGGGACCGGGATCGAACGGCGGCCGGACAGGTAGGCGCCGGTGATCGACTCCTCGGAGGCCCGCAGGTCGTCGAGGGTGCCGCTGACGACGATGCGGCCTCCGTGCTCACCCGCCAGCGGGCCGATGTCGACGATCCAGTCGGCGGTCCGGATCGTGTCCTCGTCGTGCTCGACGACGATCAGGGTGTTGCCCAGCCGCTTGAGCCGCTGCAGCGTCTCGATCAGCCGATGATTGTCGCGCTGGTGCAGCCCGATCGACGGCTCGTCCAGCACGTAGAGCACACCGACCAGGCCCGACCCGATCTGGGTGGCCAGCCGGATGCGCTGGGCTTCGCCGCCGGCGAGGGTGGCGGCCGCGCGGTCGAGCGACAGGTAGTGCAGACCGACGTCGACGAGGAAGCCGAGCCGGGCGTTGATCTCTTTCAGCACCCGCTCGCCGATCATCGCGTCGCGGGTGTTGAGGTGGAACCCGCCGAGCCACTTGGCGGCGTCGCCGATGGAGAGCGCCGACACCTCGGCGATCGAGCGTCCTTCAACGGTGACCGCCAGGATCTCGGGCTTGAGCCGGGTGCCCTGGCAGGACGGACACGGAACCTCGCGCATGAAGCCCTCGTACTTCTCACGCGAGTAGTCGCTGTCGGTCTCGGCGTAGCGGCGCTCGATCCACGGCACCACGCCCTCGTAGGCTGCGTAGTACGAGCGGTCGCGGCCGTACCGGTTGCGGTAGCTGACGTGCACCTGCTCGTCGAGGCCGTGCAGGACGGCCTTCTGCGCCCGGGCCGGCA
>JAVHVH010000134.1:0-2607 GCA_032160665.1 Pseudonocardiales bacterium | reverse complement strand
TGCGTCGGCTGCGAGCTGTGCGCGTGGGCCTGCCCGGCCGACGCGATCTATGTCGAGGGCGCCGACAACACCGACGAGGCGCGCTTCTCGCCCGGCGAGCGCTACGGCGCGGTGTACCAGATCAACTACCTGCGCTGCATCTTCTGCGGGCTGTGCATCGAGGCCTGCCCGACCCGTTCGCTGACGATGAGCAACGAGTACGAACTCGCGCTCGACAACCGCCAGGAGCTCATCTACACCAAGGAGCAGCTGATGGCTCCGCTGCTGCCGGGCATGGAGGCGCCGCCCCACCCGATGCGCCTCGGCGATGACGAGAAGGACTACTACACCGTCCAGTCGCAGGCGCCGCTGCAGCAGGGCGCGCCGCAGAGCACCGCGAACGTCGCCGGCAAGCCGATCACCGGCCACGCCATCGAAGTTGGGCGGCATCACGGATGAGCGCATTGGCGGGGAGCCCGCTCATCAACGGGCAGGTGCCGCTCGGCGAGGCGATCGCGTTCTGGATCCTCGGACCGATCGCGCTGGCCGGGGGCATCGGCATGGTGCTGCTGCGCAACGCGATCCACTCGGCGCTGTCGCTGGTCGCGACGATGATGAGCCTGGGCGCGTTCTACGTGATCGAGCAGGGGCCGTTCCTGGGCCTCGTGCAGATCATCGTCTACACCGGCGCAATCATGATCCTGTTCCTGTTCGTGCTGATGCTCATCGGACGCGACTCCTCGGACTCGATCGTCGAGACGCTGCGCGGCCAGCGCTTGGCCGCGGCGCTGTTCGGGCTGGGCTTCGCTCTGCTGGTCGCGCTCTCGGTGGGCCGGGCCTTCACCGGGACGCGTCCCGTCAATCTCGACCAGCCGAACGTCAACGGCAACAACGTCAACTCGATCGCCGCGCTGCTGTTCACCAAGTACCTGTTCGCGTTCGAGCTCACCTCGGCGCTGCTGATCGTCGCGGCGGTGGGCGCCATGGTCCTGGCCCACATCGAGCGTGAGGGCCCCAAGCCGACCCAGAAGACGCTGGCGCGGGAGCGGATCCGCTCCGGGCGCCCGCAACCGCTGCCCGGGCCGGGCGTGCTGGCCACCGGCAACTCGATCGGCACGCCGGCGCTGCTGCCGGACGGGACGATCTCGCACGAGTCGGTGATGAGCGGGGTGCAGGACTTCCCGCTCGACACCGGGATCCCGGCCGCGCTCGATCCGGGCGACTACGACGACAGCGAGGTGCGCCGATGACCGCATCCGCGCGATCTTCCTGCGCCACGTGTGCTCCTGCGCGCCCAGTGCAGGAAGATCAACCGCAGGCGAGCGGGGTGGCACAGTGACCCCGGCGTACTACCTCGTGCTCAGCGCGGCGCTGTTCACGATCGGCGCGGTGGGCGTGCTCGTGCGCCGCAACGCGATCGTCGTCTTCATGTCCGTCGAGCTGATGCTGAACGCGGTCAACCTGACGCTGGTCACGTTCTCGCGCATCAACGGCGACCTCGAGGGCCAGGTCATGGCGTTCTTCGTCATGGTCGTCGCGGCGGCCGAAGTCGTGGTCGGGCTGGCCATCATCATGTCCATCTTCCGGACCCGGAGGTCTGCGTCGGTCGACGACTCGAACCTCCTGAAGTACTAGAGGAGCTCATGACCACCGCCGCCCACGGGATCCAGACCGGCGTCTGGCTGCTCGTCGCCCTGCCCGCGCTGTCGGCCGCTGTCCTGTTGATGGCCGGCAAGCGCGCCGACAAGTGGGGACACCTGCTCGGCGCCCTGGTGCCGGTCGTGCTGTTCGTCTACGCCGTGATGCTGTTCTTCTCGGTCAAGGGCGAGAAGAACCGGCTGGTCGACCAGCACCTGTTCAGCTGGGTGCCGGTCGGCGGCTTCAACGTCAACGCGGGCATCCTGCTCGATCCGCTGGCCCTGGTCTTCGTGCTGCTCATCACCGGCGTCGGCGGTCTGATCCACATCTACGCGGTCGGCTACATGGCCCACGACGACGGCCGGCGTCGCTTCTTCGGCTACTTCAACCTGTTCATCGCGGCGATGCTGCTGCTCGTCCTGGCCGACAGCTACCTGCTGCTCTACGTCGGCTGGGAGGGCGTGGGCCTCACGTCCTATCTGCTCATCTCGTACTACTTCACCCGCAACTCCGCGGCCACGGCCGGCAACAAGGCGTTCTTCGCCAACCGGGTCGGTGACGTCGGCCTGTCGATCGCGATCATGCTGATGTTCGCCTACTTCGGCAGCACGTCCTTCGCCGGCGTCTTCAGCCACTTCGGCGGATCAGCGGGCGCCTCGACCGGCGTCGCGACCGCGATTGCGCTGATGCTGCTGCTCGGCGCGTGCGGCAAGTCCGGGCAGTTCCCGCTGCAGACCTGGCTGCCCGACGCGATGGAGGGCCCGACCCCGGTCTCGGCGCTCATCCACGCGGCAACGATGGTCACCGCCGGCGTGTACCTGATCGCGCGCTCGGCGCCGATCTTCGACGCGTCCGGGTCGGCCCGCACCGTCGTCACGATCATCGGCGCGATCACGCTGCTCTACGGCTGCATCTGCGGCTGCGGGCAGGACGACCTCAAGCGCGTGCTCGCCTACTCGACCGTGAGCCAGATCGGCTACATGTTCCTGG
>JAVHVH010000129.1:0-89512 GCA_032160665.1 Pseudonocardiales bacterium | reverse complement strand
GGTCGCCGACCGCGCCGAGCAGGATCGCGTCGTGCCCGCGGATCTCGTCGAGGACGGAATCAGGCAGGACCTCGCCGGTGCGGTGCCATCGAGCCGCGCCCAAGTCGTACTGCGTCGCCTCGACGTTGCGGTGCACCGCGTCGAGCACGCGCAGCGCCTGCTCGGTGACCTCGATGCCGATTCCGTCGCCCGGGATGACCGCAAGTCTCATGCCCCGAGCGTAATGGAGGTCTAACTCCCGCTCTCAACCAGTGAACTCTGCGTCCCATCATCTGGGACGTAGGACGGCAGGGTCCGCATCCGACGTAACGGGGACAGGAATACCGGCAGGAAGGTGAAGCAGCTGCAAATCGCCACGACCAGGAGGGTCGACCGAACACCGATGGATGCTCCGAGCACACCGCCGAGCAGGGCGCCGAGCGGCATAGTCCCCCATACCAGGAACCGCATCGTGGCGTTCATCCGGCCGAGCAGGTGCGGTGGGCACAGGGCCTGCCGAAAGCTCACCTGCGTCACGTTGTAGATGACCACGCTGCCCCACATGATCAGCTGCGCCGCAGCATACAGGCCGAGCGTCCAGTCGCGGTGCACGAATGGGATGACGAACGCGGTCGGCGCGAAGACGGCGGCCGAGATCCAGATGGTCGGCCCCTGGCCGAGCCGCGTAGCGACCCGCGTCGTCACCAGCGAGCCCAGCAAGCCACCCACCGCAGCCGTTGAGGTCAGCAGCCCGATCACGCCTGGCGACAGGTGCAGGTCACGTGCGAGCAGCACATAGATGACGGCGGCGTCCATCGAGCTGAACAGGTTCGACGAGCCGGTGCACATGGCGATCGACCGCAGCATCCGGTTGCCCAGTACGAACGACAGCCCCTCCTTCATCTCGCGACCGAGATGGCGATCGGCCTTGCGTTCGGGCTTCGGCGGTCGGGCCTTGATCGAGGTGATCCAGGCCGCCGACCACAGGAAGCTCAGCGCGTCTACGAGGACCGCGTACGGCGCGGTCAGCGCCTGGATGAGCAGGCCACCGACGCTGGGCCCGGCGATCTGCGACACCGATTCGCTGGCCTGCAACTTGGCGTTGCCCTCGACGATCGCGGTGCGCTCGACCAGCTGGGGCAGGTAGGACTGGTACGCGACGTCGAAGAACACCGTGCTGATGCCGATGACCAGCGCAACCACGTAGAGCTGGCCGATCGTCAGGACGTGGCAGGCCTGGGCCAGCGGGATCGAGCCCAGGGCCACCGCCCGGATGACGTCGTTGGTGATCAACACCGCGCGGAACCGCATCCGGTCGACCCAGGCGCCGGCTGGCAGCCCGACCACGAGGAAGGCCAGCGTCTCGAACGTGGTCAACAGGCCGACTTCGAAGGTCGACGCGTGGACGATGAGGATCGCCACGAGCGGCAGCGCGAGCTGGCTGATCATCGTGCCGAACTGGCTGACCGTCTCGCCGATCCAGAGCCGGCGGAAGTCGAGGTGATGCCACAGGCCGCCGCGTCGGGATGCCGGAGCCGTGGATCCGGACCCCTCGGCCACCAGTTCCGCGGCCAGCTCGGCGGTCGTCTCGCGGGGTTCGCCGCCGGCGTCCTGCGTCGTCACGCCAGACAGCGTCCGTCACTGATTGGGAAATGTCAATCAGTTAGAGTCGACGCGTGGCCAAGCCTCCGAAGCCCTCCCAAGAGGCTCGGCCGGCGACGGACGCTGCACCCCGCCGCTGGGCCACCGACGAGGAGGCCCGCGCACTCGCGTCCGCGCTGCGCATGCGGATCCTGCGGGTGTGCCTCGACGAGGCGAAGTCGAACAAGGAGATCGCCGCGATCCTTGGCAAGGACCCGGCGACGACCCTGCATCACGTCCGACGCCTGGTGGACACCGAGTTCCTCGCGGCGCAGCCGGTGCGCCGCGGCACGCGTGGCTCGCGGGAGATCCCCTACTTGGCGACCGGGAAGTCGTGGCGGCTGATGACGCCGGCCAAGGACCGGGTCCTGCTCGACGCGTTCCTCGAGGAGGTCGCGCTCGTGCCCGTGGACAGACTGGAGACCGCGCGTCTCGGCCTGAGGTTGAGCCCCGCCCAGATGGAGGCGTTCATGGACCGCGTGCGGGACGTCCTCGATGAGTTCCGCGCCCAGCCGGATCAACCTGACGGCGAGGCGATGTCGCTGTTCATCGCGATCCACCCCGACCCGAACCGGCCGTAGTTCCGTCCGCCCTGACGGCGGATCAAATCAGCGTTGAGCCGTGCCTTCGGTGTAGTCGTCGTCGGATTCGACCCAGGACATCAGGCCCCGCAGCTTGCGCCCGGTCTCCTCGATCGGGTGGGCCTCACCCTTCGCGCGCAGCGCCGCGAACTCCGGGCCGCCGGCATCCTGGTCGGCGATGAACCGCTCGGCGAACGCGCCGCTCTGGATCTCACCCAGCACGGCCTTCATGTTCTCCTTGACATGTGGGTCGATGATGCGCGGACCCGAGACGTAGTCGCCGTACTCGGCGGTGTCCGACACTGACCAACGCTGCTTGGCGATACCGCCCTCGTACATCAGGTCGACGATCAGCTTCAGCTCGTGCAGGCATTCGAAGTAGGCGATCTCGGGGGCGTACCCGGCCTCGGTGAGCACCTCGAAGCCGTACATCACGAGCTGCGACGCGCCGCCACAGAGCACGGCCTGCTCGCCGAACAGATCGGTCTCGGTCTCCTCGGTGAACGTCGTCTTGATCGCCCCAGCGCGGGTGCCGCCGATCGCTTTCGCGTAGGACAAGGCAAGGTCGAACGCCTTGCCGGTCGCGTCCTGCTCGACCGCCACGAGAACCGGAACGCCCTTGCCGTCGACAAACTGACGGCGGACGAGGTGACCGGGCCCCTTCGGCGCGACCATCGCGACGTCGACGTTGGCCGGCGGGTCGATGTAGCCGAAGCGGATGTTGAACCCGTGGCCGAAGAAGATCGCGTCGCCGTCCTTCAGGTTCGGCGCGATCGAGTCGGCGTAGAGCTTGCGCTGCGCCGGGTCGGGCGCCAGCACCATGATCAGGTCAGCCTCGGCGGAAGCCTCGGCGGGCGTCAGCACGCGAAGTCCCTCGTCCTCGGCCTTCGGGCGGCTGCGCGAGCCCTCGGGCAGGCCGACGCGCACGTCGACGCCCGAATCGCGCAGTGACAGCGCGTGGGCATGACCCTGGCTGCCGAAACCGAGTACGGCCACCTTGCGGCCCTGGACGATCGACAGGTCGGCGTCGTCGTCGTAGTACATCTCCACTGCCATCGCTACGCGGTCCTCTTCTTCAGTCGGGTTATGCGCTGCGCTCGACCGAGCGGAGCGCGGCTTGGGTCATGGAACGAGGGCCCCGGCCGAGCGCGACCATGCCGGACTGCACCATCTCGCGGATGCCGTACGGCTCGAGCATCTTCAGCATGGCCTCGAGCTTGTCCGGACGGCCGGTCAGCTCGACGGTAACGGCCTCGGGGCCGACGTCGGCGACCTTGGCCTTGAACAGCTCGACAACCTGCAGGACGTCGCGGCGGTTGGTCTCGTCGGCGCGAACCTTGACGAGCAACAGTTCCCGCTGTACCGCCTGCCGCTCCTCGAGCTCGACGATCTTGAGCACGTTGATGAGTTTGTTGAGCTGCTTGGTCACCTGCTCGAGCACACTGCCCTCGACGCTCACCAGGATCGTGATGCGGGAGATCTCGGGATGCTCGGTGGGACCGACGGCCAGCGACTCGATGTTGAAGCCGCGGCGGGTGAACAGGCCGGCGACCCGACTGAGGACGCCGGGCTTGTTCTCGACCAGCACCGACAAGGTGTGCGTACTCATCGCTTGACTCCGTTGATCATGACGTCGGTGAGCGCCGCACAGTGCAGCGCCGTGGTGTCCAGCAGAGGCACGGCAGCGTCACCGTCGCGCACCAGCAGGCCGATCTCGGTGCAGGCCAGGATGACGGCGTCGGCGCCGCGCTCGACCAACCGGTCGATCACCGCGAGGTAGGCAGCGCGCGACTCGTCGCGGACGACGCCATGGACAAGTTCCTCGAAGATCACGCGGTGCACCTCGGCCCGATCGTCGACGTCGGGGACGAGCACCTCCGCCCCGAACTTCGCCAGCCGGGATGGGTAGAGGTCGCTGTCCATCGTGTATCCCGTCGCGAGGATGCCGACCCGCTGGTGACCGGCGGCCTCGGTGGCGGCCCCGACGACGTCGATCAGATCGATGAAGGGCACGTCGATGCGCGCGGTGATGTCGTCGGCCACCAGATGCAGCGTGTTCGTCGCGAGAGCGATCGCGTCGACGCCTGCCCTCTGCAGCGCGGCCGCGGCTTCGCCGAGGATGCGTCCCTGCTCGGCCCAGTCGCCGGCCTGCTGCAGCGCCTCGATCTCGGCGAAGTCGACGGACCACACCACCAGCGGAGCGCTCGCGTGTCCGCCTACGCGCTCGTGCACCGCCTCGTTGAGCAGCCGGTAATAGACCGCGGTGGACTCCCAGCTCATCCCGCCGAGCAGGCCGACCCGGTTCACTCGTCGGCCTCGTACTCGGGACGGATGTCGCGGGCGGCCTGGATGTCGTCGTTGCTCGCGCCCGCGGCCACCATCGGCCACACCATCGCGTCCTTGCCGACGGTGAAGTCGACGACGACCGGCTGGTCATTGATCGCCATGGCCTTCTCGATCGTCTCGTCCACCTCGGCTTTGGTCTCGCACCGCAGGCCGACGCAGCCGAGCGCGTCGGCGAGCTTCACGAAGTCCGGGATGCGGTGCTTGTGGGTGCCCAGCTCGGTCTGGCTGTAGCGCTCGCCGTAGAACAGCGTCTGCCACTGCCGGACCATACCGAGATTGCCGTTGTTGATCACCGCCACCTTGATCGGGATGCCCTCGATCGCGCAGGTGGCGAGTTCCTGGTTCGTCATCTGGAAACAGCCGTCACCGTCGATGGCCCAGACCAGCGTGTCCGGGCAGGCGACCTTGGCGCCCATCGCGGCCGGCACGGCGTAGCCCATCGTCCCGGCGCCACCGGAGTTCAACCACGTGTAAGGCTTCTCGTAGCTGATGAACTGCGCGGCCCACATCTGATGCTGTCCCACGCCCGCCGTGAAGATCGTGTCCGGGCCGGCGATCTTGCCCAATCGCTCGATGACGTACTGCGGCGCGAGCGTGCCGTCGGAGGGCTCTTCGAAGCCGAGCGGGTAGGTGTCACGCCACTGATCGATCTGGCGCCACCAACCCGTGAGGTCGGCGCGATTGTCGGCCTCGGCCTCGAGGGCCGGGATCAGCTCGAGCAGAACCTCGCGGACGTCGCCGACGATCGGCACGTCGGCCACCCGGTTCTTGCCGATCTCGGCCGGGTCGATGTCGGCGTGGATGACGGCGGCATGCGGAGCGAAGGTCGAGAGCCGGCCCGTCACCCGATCGTCGAAGCGGGTGCCGAGAGCGATCAGCAGGTCGGCCTTCTGCAGTGCGGTCACCGCGGAGACCGAGCCGTGCATCCCCGGCATGCCGAGGTGCTGGCGGTGGCTGTCCGGGAAGGCCCCGCGGGCCATCAACGTGGTGACGACGGGGATGCCGCTCAACTCTGCGAGCTGGCGCAGTTCGACGTTGGCGCGGGCCTTGAGCACGCCGCCGCCGATGTAGAGGACGGGTCGCCGGGCCGCCGCGATCAGCCGGGCCGCCTCGCGGATCTGCTTGCCGTGCGGGCGCGTGACCGGGCGGTAGCCGGGCAGGTCCAGCCGCGGCGGCCAGGCAAAGGTCGTGCTCTCCTGCAGGACGTCCTTCGGCAGGTCCACGAGCACCGGCCCCGGCCGCCCGGTGGCGGCGAGGTGGAACGCCTCGGCAATCGCTTGCGGGATCGCGTCGGCGGACTGGACGAGGAAATTGTGCTTGGTGATCGGCAACGTGATCCCGGATATGTCAGCTTCCTGGAACGCGTCCGTGCCGATGAACGGACGCCCGACCTGGCCGGTGATCGCGACCATCGGCACCGAGTCCATGTAGGCGTCCGCGATCGGGGTGACGAGATTGGTGGCGCCGGGTCCGGAGGTCGCCATGCAGACGCCCACCCTGCCGGAGGCCTGCGCGTAGCCCTCGGCGGCGTGCCCAGCGCCCTGCTCGTGGCGGACCAGGATGTGCCGGACCTTTGTGGAGTCGTAGAGCGGGTCGTACGCCGGCAGGATCGCGCCGCCCGGGATGCCGAAAACGACGTCGGCGCCGACCTCTTCGAGCGCCCGGACCAGCGCCTGGGCGCCGGTGATTGTCACCTCGGTCATGCTCCCTCTTTCGGGTCGTGACGGTCGTCCATGCGTCGGCGCCAGGATCAAAATCCCAACAAAAAGCCCCTCGTGCCAAATGCACGAAGGGCTAGCGCGCCGCGATGGTCGGAGAACCTACGCAGCGCGCTCGATAACGAGTACGAGTCGACGCACGAGGCAGACACTACACGCGCCGCGCGACGCGGTTCAACTGGGCGGGACGGCCGTCCCGGACAATGAGACACCGCGAGCGATGCGAAACGGGCTTCGGGTTCAATCCGTCGCTCGGGCGCCGTTTCGTCTTCCCCCTGGGCGGACTGTCCCATTCGAGGCACTCGTGCCGGGATCCACCCCCGATCGTCGCGCAGAGTCCAGGGACATTGGTCCCGAGCAAGAAAACTTTGTGCTCCCCCTTGTGAATTCTGCGTGCGGTCGGTTTACTGCACGTAGCGGCTCAGCACGATCGAGCCCACCGCCGAAGGGGGCTTCACCAGGCGGTGCAAGACCGATGTGCACGACGCGGGGGACTCCACCAGTTGGATCCGCGACGAAACTCGGATGGTCCCCCATGGCTCCCACGACTACGCTGCGCGTACGCCCCACCCGTAATCCCAAGGGCGCGGTTGCCGCCGCCCATCGCCACCCGCTGCGGCGCATCGCGACGATCGTCGCCGTGCTGCTCGGCCTCGTTGCCCCGCTCGCGGTCGCCGTGACGCCGGCGGCGGCGATAACGGTGCCGCCCCGCACGACGTATGAGATTTCCCTCGCCAACGCGGTCCGGACCGTCATCAACGCCGAACGCAAGTTGCACGGCCTCGCTCCGGTGTACATGAACTTGAATCTGATCCACTCGGCCCGCAGGCACAACGTCACGATGGCCCGGTACAACACCATGTCGCACCAGTTGCCCGGCGAGCCGTACTTCGGCACCCGGATGACCAACGCCGGCTACACGTGGTCGTGGGCCGGCGAGAACATCGCCTGGAATTCAGCGATGACCACCAGGGGCGTCGTGACGCTCGAGAAGCTGATGTACAACGAGACTCCCCCCAATGACTACCACCGCCAAAACATCCTGAACCCGCACTTCAGGCATGTCGGCGTGGACGTCTACCTGGACAAGGTGCATCACAAGGCCTGGCTGACGACCGATTACGGTCACCACTAGCAGCCCGGCTGCACCTTGCGAGTGCAGGGGACGGGGCCGTCAATCACAGACGGCCCCGTTCGCTGCTGATCCGACCAGCTTGGCGTACTTGCGCAGGACGCCGAAGTCGAACTGGGCGTCGGCCGGCTTCCACTCTCCGCGCCGGCGCTCGAGCTCATCGTCCTCGACGAGCAGGTCGAGGGTGCGCGTCGCCATCTCGAGCCGGATGCGGTCGCCGTCCTGGACGAAGGCGATCGGCCCACCTACCGCGGCCTCCGGGGCGATGTGCCCGATGCACAACCCGGTCGTGCCACCAGAGAAGCGCCCATCGGTGAGGAGCAGGACGTCCTTGCCGAGGCCGGCACCCTTGATCGCGCCGGTGATCTGCAGCATCTCGCGCATCCCCGGACCGCCCTTGGGACCCTCCCAGCGGATGACGACGACGTCGTTCGGCTGCAGCTGCCCGGCGGCGAGCGCGTCCATGGCCGCCTGCTCGCGGTCGAACACCCGAGCCGTACCCTCGAACACCTCAGCGTCGAATCCCGCGCTTTTGACGACGGCGCCGTCCGGTGCGAGTGAGCCGCGCAGGATCGCGAGTCCCCCGGTCCGGTGGATCGGATCGGCCATGTGATGGATGATCTTGCCGTCTGGATCGGGCGGCGCGATGTCGCGCAGGTTCTGGGCCACGGTCCGGCCGGTGACGGTCAGGGCGTCGCCGTGCAGGAGCCCGGCATCGAGCAGAGCCTTCATGACGACGGGCACGCCGCCGATCTGGTCGACGTCGGTCATGACGTAGGAGCCGAACGGCTTCACATCAGCCAGGTGCGGAACCTTGTCCCCGATCCGGTTGAAGTCATCGAGACTGAGGTCGACCTTGGCCTCGTGCGCGATCGCCATGAGGTGTAGCACCGCGTTCGTCGAACCACCGAGCGCCATGACGACGGTGATGGCGTTCTCCAGCGCCTGCTTGGTGATGATCGTGCGCGCGGTGATGCCCGCGTCGACGAGGTGCACCGCGGCCTCACCTGACCGCTCCGCGTAGTTGTCGCGGCGCGAGTCCGGGGCCGGCGGCGAAGCGCTGCCCGGCAGGGACATGCCCATGGCCTCGGCGGCGCAGGCCATTGTGTTCGCCGTGTACATACCCCCGCACGCGCCCTCGCCCGGGCAGATGGCCTTCTCGATCTCGGTCACCTCGTCGAGGGTGATCTTGCCGGCCAGGCACGCGCCGATCGCCTCGAAGGCGTCGATGATCGTGACCGTGCGGTCGCCGACTCGTCCCGGCAACGTCGAGCCGGCGTAGAGGAACACCGCGGCGACGTCGAGCCGGGCCGCCGCCATGAGCATGCCGGGCAGCGACTTGTCACACCCGGCGAGCAACACGCCGCCGTCCAGCTGCTCGGCGCGGAACACGGTCTCAACGGAGTCCGCGATGATCTCGCGGGAGACCAGCGAGTAGTGCATCCCGGAGTGGCCCATGGAGATGCCGTCCGACACCGAAATCGTGCCGAACTCCAGCGGGAAGCCGTCGGCGCCCCTGACTCCTATCTTCGCCTTCTTGGCGAGCCGGGCCAGGGACAGGTTGCACGGCGTGATCTCGTTCCACGAGGACGCGACGCCGATCTGGGGCTTGCGCCAGTCGTCGTCGCCCATGCCTACCGCGCGGAGCATGCCGCGGGCCGCGGCCCGCTCGAGGCCGTCGGTCACGATGCCGCTGTGTGGCTTGCGATGCGTCTTGCGCGGTGCCGGCTCGTCGCTCACGGCTAAACCCTACGGGTACGGTTTCGACGTGTCCGCACCGACGCCGAAGGCTCGGATCTTCCGGCTGCCGGCGCTCGCCTACGCCGCAGTGCTGTTCCTGCTCTTCTGCGTGCTGCCGCTGAGCTTCGGCGACAAGGCCCTGGACTCGAGCTGGACGACCGCCGTCGGGCTCCGGACGCTCGCGCTGCTCGTCCCGGTGCTCGCCGCGGCGTTCATTGCCCGCACGGCGACGATTGTGGACGCGGAGGCCGTGGTTGTGCGGGCGATCTTCGGGAGCCGGCGGCTGCCCTGGGACGACGTGCGGGGACTGTCCGTCTCCGGGCGATCGGTCTACGCCGTACTGGACGACGGTTCGGTCCGGCTGCCGTGCGTGACCGTCAGCAACCTCGCCGAGGTGTCCCGGGCCAGCGGCGCGCGGCTGCCGGAGATTCCCGAGCCAGTCCGCAAAACGCCACCGACTCGACGTCGGCGCGGCTAGTAGCCGTCGGTCACCACATTGGTCAGTGGCTCGCCGGCGTCGAAGCGCAGCACCTGATCGCGCACCAACCGGTAGGCGCGACCTTCCCACCCGGTCGTGCCGCCGCCGACGTGCGGCGTCAGCACCAGGTTGGGCGCGTCCCACAAGGGGTGGTCCGGGGGCGGCGGCTCCGGGTCGGTGACGTCCAGGAAGGCCCGCAACCGACCCGCGCTCAGCTCGGCCAGCAACGCGTCGGTGTCGACGATGCCGCCGCGCGCGATGTTCACGAGCAGCCCACCATCCGGCATCGCGGCCAGGAACGCGGCATCGACGAGCCGGTGCGTGGCCGGCGTGTGCGGCACCGCGATGGCGACGACCTCGTGGTCGGGGAGGAGGTCGGGCAGGTCGGCGATGGCTCGAGCACCGTCTCGCGCCGTCCGCGCCACGAGCGTTGTCTCGGCATCGAATACCCGCACCGCAGCCGCGATCCGGGCGCCGATGTCGCCGGCTCCGACGACCAAGACCCGACGGCCGGCAAGACCCTCGGTCACGGCCTGATCCCAGCGATGCTCGGTCTGCGCCGCTCGAAAGCGGGGGAGGTCGCGCAGCACGGTGAGCATGCCGGCGACCGCGAGTTCGGCCGTCGACGCCCCGTGCACACCTCGCCCGTTGCACAGCTGCACGCCGGCCGGGACGACGTCGAGCCAGGGCTCCACGCCGGCGGATACGAGCTGGATCACCTTCAGCGCCGGCAACGCGGCGAAGACCGAGGCAGGTGGGGGCGGCGCGTTGTAGCGGCCGACGAAGAATTCGATGCGCTCTGCGCCCTCGGGCGGCGCGCCGGTGCCGTCCCACACCAGCACCTCGATCCGGTCCGGCAATCCGGAGACGTGGTCGAGTGCATCCGCTGTAGGAAGGCTCACGGTCGTCACCGATCCGAGGCTACCCAGCCGGGGCGTGGGGGCGTCCCACAGGTTAACGAGGCAGACTTGGCGAATGCGCCGTGCCGGTACCAGCCTGCTCGCAGGTGCGGCGGCGCTCATGGTGGCCGGGTGCAGTTCGCCGGGCGGGCAGGCCGCCCCCACCTGGGTGCCGAGCCCGGCCTTCGGCAGTCGGGGTGAGGGTCCCGGCGTGCATCTGAGCCCGATCGTCCCGATCCCCTCGCCCCCCGGACCGGGCGGCGGAGGCACCGCATCAAACGGGGGACCCGGGTCGTCCTCGTCGAGTGCGGCCAAGAAGATCGACCCGCTCGTCGTCGCCACGCATCTGACGGCGCCCGTCGGGCTGACGATGATGCTCGACGGCAGCGCACTGGTGGGCGAACGGACGACCGGCCGCATCGTGCGGGTGCAGCCGGTCGCCGGCCAGCCGGTACGCACCATGCGGACGCTGCGCGGCATCGACGCGAGCGGTGACGGCGGCCTGCTCGATCTCGCGTTGTCGCCGACCTACGACGAGGACAACCTGATCTACGCCTACATCACGACCCGCACGGATAACCGGATCGTTGACTTCACGCTGACCGGGCCGGTGACCCCGGTGCTGACAGGCATCCCGAAGGGCCAGACCGGCAACACGGGGCGGATCGCGTTCGGCGCCGACGGCAACCTCTACGTCGGCACCGGCGACGCCGGCGTGCCGACCCGGGCGGCGAATCCCGCCAGCCTGGCCGGCAAGGTCCTGCGAATCACCGACATCGGTGAACCGGCGCCCGGCAACCCGAAGGCCTCGTCACCGGTCTGGACGAGCGGTCATCACGAGGTGGACGGCCTGTGCCTGGTGCCGCAGAGCGACACCCTCTTCGAGGTCGAACGCACGACAGCCACGCGGCCGGCCGAGGTCAACCTGCTCGCGGGAGGCGATTTCTTCGGTTGGCCCACCAACGCCGGGACAGTTCGCCGCCCGGCCGCCGAACTGCCCGACACCACCCGTGATCCCGGCGGCTGCGCCGTCCGCCGTGGGCAGATCTGGGTGACGTCGTTGGACGGCAAGTCCCTGCTGGCCGGGTCGCTGCTCGCTTCGAGCACCGGCACGCTGAGCGTGGCCAAGTTCTCGACGTTCCTCCAGAACCGCTACGGCCGGCTCAAGACCGTCGTTGCCGCACCGGACGGCGCGTTGTGGTTGACGACGTCCAACCGGGACGGCCACGGCAAGCCGGTCGCGGCCGACGAACGCGTGATTCGCTACGTGCCCAATTCCGCGTCCGGATCGGGCAAGTCACCCGCCTGACGGCGGCGTTCAGTCGAGCTGTTCCCGGACCGCCTGACGGATCTGGGTGATGTTGTCGCGCAGCATGTCGGACACGAGTTCGTCGGTGCGGGGGTCGGCGAGGATCTCGAGGATGACGCGCAGCGTGGTCTCGGTGGCCTCGTCGATAATCCGGTCGTGGAACGGGACGAGGTTGATCCGTCCGGCGGCCGGGTCCTGTTTGATCTTCTCGGCCACCATCTGCCTGATCTCGTCGTGGTTCTCGGCGAGCGCGGCGGCGATGTTGCGCGTGTAGTGCCCGGTCTGCAGGACCGACGCCACCTCGTCGAGCACGGCGATGGTGATCGGCCGCTTGATCGTGTCGACCACGCGGTCCGACGTGCGATTGATCAGGCGGACGACCCATGGCTCGCGGATCCCGCGATGGATGAGCATCCGGCCGAAGACGGCGGCCAGGATCGCGACACCGACGAGGACCCCGATGACCCAGAGAGCGAGCGTGAGCGTGCTGTGGTGCGCAGCGACCGGCATGGCCAGATCCTGCCCGAATTCGCCGCGCTTCGGTCCGGCTACCGGGACCGGCGTCGTCGTGACGACCTGCGCCGGCTCGGCCATCTGACGGCGAAGCCGACGAGCGCGACACCGACGAGCGCCGCGGCCAGCAGCAGGCCCAACGTCCGGCCGTTGCCGGAAAAACCCCCGGACTTCGACGGTGCGGTGGGTGACGCCGTGGCCCGCGACGACGACGAGGGCGCGGACGTCGGCGTGCGCTTGCCCAGCGGCACCGCATAGACCGGGCTGCGAATTCCTTCCGAGTCGACGAGCAGCCGCTGCCCGTCGAAATCGATCCCCTCGCCCAGTTCCTGGTCGGGCAGAGCAATGACGGTCGCCGTCCCCTTCAACGCTTCGGCAACGTCGGCGTGATTCAGGCGCCAGACGTGGGCGTCGGAGTAGCTGCGGGCGGTGAGTAGCGACCCGTCGCGCGAGATCGCCGCGGCGGTGACGGGAAGCCCGCCGGCCGCACCGAAGGGGTTCTTCGTCTTGGTGAGGCCGAATTTGACCGAGGCGATGCGGTGCAGCACCTGCACTCGGGCCGGGTCGGCGTGTGGCGGCAGCCGGTACACCGCCGCGTCACCCGCATAGGACTTCGTGACGATGTAGCCGACTCCGCTCGGGCTGACCGCGAGCGCCTCGGCATTGACGGGTCCGCCGGGGTAGCGCAGCCGCCAGACGTCGGCACGCTCGGTTCGGATCGTCAGGCCGCGAGCCGATGCGCGCACCTTCGGCTCGTCGACGCGGTAGACCCGGACCTCGTCCCGTACGGCGTCGTTGTCGCCGATGTCGGCGAGCCAGACCGACGGCGTGCCCCGTGCGTCGCGGGCGACGGCGATGTCCTCCCAGTCGACGTTGGTCGCGCCGGTGACCCGGATGGTGGCCACGGTCGCGCCGGTGCGCCGGTCGAGAGCGAAGAATCGGTTGGCGTCGCCGCTGTCGTTGTGGACGTAGACGACTGCCGGCGAGGCGAGCCCGGTGGCGATGCCACTCGCCTCGGTGATCCGCGGGTCGGCGATCCGGAAGAGCACTCGGGTCGGCGCGGGCGGGGCAGCGGCGGCGGGCGGGGCAGCGGCGGCGGGAGGGGGCAGCACCAGGGCGACCAGGCAGATGACGAGGGCAGCGCGCCGCGCGCTGGATCGAGGCCGGCGGGTCAGCGGATCCGCGTCGCGATGACGCCGGCCAGGACTGTCGCGCCGTCCTCGAACGCCGCTCCGGGCAGATCGCTGCCGAACCGTCGGGTCAGCACCGCTCGGTACCGTCCACCCGCGAGCGCCCACCCGGCTGCGGTTGCCGCACCGACCACCACAGCGTGCCGTCGCCGGTCCCCGGCTCGGCTCGCCAGCACGCCGGCCGAGAGTGCACCCAGCGCGATCCGCGACGTCAGCGAGGGCGGCGAGGTGCGGGGCGGCGTGACCGGCAGCTTGTCGCTGACGAGTTCGAGCAGGGCGGAGGACCGCAGCGACTTCCGGACCCGCGGCCGGTGCAGGACGCCGTCCACCCGGCCCGGGCCCGGCGTCGTCAGTGCGCAGGCGGTGATCGCACTCAACGAGCGGGCGCCGCTGCCGAACCCGACGAGGGCGGCCCGCACAACAGCCGAGGACACACGCATGGGGCATGCCTACCAGAAGTGCGGCGCCAGCGATCGTTCAGCTGCCGACGCCCAGCCGATCGAGCAGGATCTGCTTGACCGCCGCCGCGTCCGCCTGACCTCGTGTCGCCTTCATGACGGCCCCGACCAGGGCACCGACGGCGGACAGCTTGCCGCCTCGGACCTTGGCGGCGATGTCCGGGTTGGCGGCGATGGCCCCGTCGGCGGCCTGCTCGAGCGCCCCGGTGTCAGACACGACCTTGAGGCCACGCTCGGCGACCACCTCGTCGACGTCCGAACCGGTCTCGAGGACCCCGTCCACCGCCTGCCGGGCGAGCGCGACCGACAGCGAGCCGGACGACACGAGCTCGATCACCCGGGCGACCTGCTCCGGCGTGATGGGCAGATCCGGCGGCTCGACGCCGCGCTCGTTGGCCTTCTGAGCCAGGTAACCCAGCCACCAGTTGCGCGCCTCACCGACCGGGGCACCTGCGAAGGTCGTGATGCCGACGAGGTCGACCACTCCCGCATTCGACATCTGCACCAGGTCTTCGGCCGACACGCCCATCTCGTCGCGCAATCGGACCCGCCGGGCCGCCGGCAGTTCCGGCAGGGCCACACGCAGCGACTCGACCCAGTCCGGGTCGGGCGCGATGGGCACGAGATCCGGCTCGGGGAAGTACCGGTAGTCGGTGGCCTCCTCCTTGCTGCGCCCGCGCCGGGTGTCGCCCGTCGTCTCCTGGAAGTGTCGGGTCTCCTGGGTGACCCGGCCACCGCCGTCGAGGACCTCGGCCTGCCGCAGGATCTCCGAGCGGACAGCACGCTCCACACTGCGCAGCGAGTTGACGTTCTTGGTCTCGGTCCGGGTGCCCCACTCGGCGCCCGGCAGATTCAGCGAGGTGTTGACGTCGCAGCGCAGCGACCCCTGCTCCATGCGGACGTCGCTGACACCGAGCGTGCGCAGGATGTTGCGTAGTTCGGTGACGTACGCCTTCGCCACCTCGGGCGCCAGCGCTCCGGTGCCGGGCACCGGCTTGGTCACGATCTCAACCAGCGGGATGCCGGCGCGGTTGTAGTCGACCAGCGAGTAGTCCGCGCCGTGGATGCGTCCGGAGGTGCCGACGTGGGTGTTCTTGCCGGTGTCCTCCTCCAGGTGCACGCGCTCGATGCCGACCCGCACGGTGTTGCCCTCGACCTCGACGTCGAGATAGCCCTCGACGCACAGCGGCTCGTCGTACTGCGACGTCTGGAAGTTCTTCGGCATGTCCGGGTAGAAGTAGTTCTTCCGCGCGAACCGGCACCACGCGGCGATTGAGCAGTTGAGCGCCAGGCCGATCCGGATCGTCGACTCGATGGCCGTCTCGTTCGCCACCGGTAGCGCCCCGGGCAGCCCGAGGCACACCGCACAGGTGTGCGTGTTCGGCTCGGCCCCGAACTCGGTCGAGCAGCCGCAGAACATCTTCGACGCGGTACTCAGTTCGACGTGCGTCTCGAGTCCGATCACCGGCTCGTACCGCGCGATCACGTCCGCATAGTTCACGGCTTTGCACCTTTCAGCGCCACAGATCGAGCCGATTTGGGGACCTTAAAGGTGCAAAGCGCGGTCATGAAAGCTCCGGGATGGACGCGAGGACATGTTCGGTCGCCGCTTCGAACGCAGCGGCCACCCGGTAGCAGCGATCATCGGCCATCGCCGGCGCCATGATCTGCAACCCCACCGGCAGCCCGTCCGCCAACCCACACGGGACCGAGATCGCCGGCGTCCCGGCCAGCGACGCCGGCAGCGTGCACAGGTCGTTGACGTACATCGCCATCGGATCGTCGATGCGCTCGCCGATTCCGAACGCGACGAACGGAGAGGTCGGGGACACCAGGACGTCGGCCCGCGCGAACGCAGCCGTGAAGTCGCGGGCGATCAGCGTGCGGACCTTCTGCGCCTGCCCGTAGTAGGCGTCGTAGTACCCGGACGAGAGCGCGTACGTGCCGATGATGATGCGGCGCTTGACCTCTGCGCCGAAGCCGGCCTCGCGGGTGATCGACATGACGTCCTCGAGCGAATTCGCGCCGTCATCGCCGACCCGCAGCCCGTAGCGCACGCCGTCGAAGCGGGCGAGGTTCGACGAGCACTCGCTCGGCGCGATCAGGTAGTAGGCGGCGAGCGCGTAGTCGAAGTTCGGGCAGCTGACCTCGACGATCTCGGCGCCCAGGCCACGCAGGGTCTCGACCGCTGCTTCGAAGGACGCGACGACCCCGGCCTGGTAGCCCTCGCCGCCGAGTTCGCGCACCACCCCGACCCGGACTCCGGCGAGGCTGGAGAGCTCAGCGCCTTCGCGCGCGGCGGCCACGACGGGTGCGATCGGCGCGTCGATGGACGTCGAGTCGCACGGATCGTGCCCGGCCATCACCTCGTGCAGCAGCGCGGCGTCGAGCACGGTGCGCCCGAACGGGCCGGCCTGGTCGAGGGAGGACGAGAACGCGACCAGGCCGTAGCGCGAGACCGCGCCGTACGTGGGCTTGTGCCCGACGATGCCGGTGACCGCGGCCGGCTGCCGGATCGAGCCGCCGGTGTCGGTGCCGATCGCCAGCGGCGCTTCATAGGCGGCCACGGCGGCCGACGAACCGCCCGACGAGCCGCCCGGAATCCGGCTGAGGTCCCACGGGTTGTGGGTCGGCCCGTACGCCGAGTTCTCGGTCGAGCTGCCCATCGCGAACTCGTCCATGTTCGTCTTGCCGAGCATGACGATCCCGGCGTCCTTGATCCGGCGGGTGATCGTCGCGTCGTACGGCGGGTGCCAGCCCTCGAGGATTTTCGACCCGGCCGTTGTCGGCAGATCCTTGGTGACCACGACGTCCTTCATCGCCAGCGGTACGCCGGCGAGCGGGCCGAGCACGGTCCCGGCTGCGCGAGCGGCGTCCACGGCCTTCGCCGCGTCCAGCGCACCCGCCGTGTCGACGTGCAGGAACGCGTGCACCGACTGGTCCACGGCGGCGATCCGGTCCAGGTGCGCCTGTGCCACCTCGACGGCCGCGACTTCACCGCCAGCGATCAGCGCGGCGATCTCGGCGGCGGTCATCCGCGTGAGGTCGTCGCTCATCGCTGCCTTCCTCCGCCCGGGGCGGATCTCAGTCTCGAGCGCTCCTCGCGTTCGTGGTGCCAGGCGCTCATCACGCGTCTTCCGCGAGGATGCGCGGGACGCGGAACTTCTCGTCCTCGACCGCGGGCGCGCAGGCCAGTACGGCCTCACGAGGCAGGGACGGGACGACCTCGTCGACCCGGTAGACGTTGGTCATCGGCACCGCGTGCGAAGTCGGCGGGATGTCGTCGCTCGCGACCTCACCGACCCGCGCGACGGCGCCGAGGATCACATCGAGCTGGCCGGCGAAGATGTCGAGCTCGTCGTCGGTGACGGCGAGGCGGGCGAGGCGGGCCAGATGGGCTACGTCGGCCCGGCTGAGCCGGCCGACGGGCTCGTCGACCCGAGGTCCTGGTGACGGTTCGGTTGCGTCGGGCACGACCCCGGAGTCTACGGATGCCGCAACGCCGCTCGCATCGCCATTGTCGGATCACCGCCGGAGGGCCGCGTAACGAGTGCGACACGTCGGTGCGGCAGGCTGGGGGACGTGTCCTATCTGTTGCGGCTCGTGCTGCCCGACCGGCCGGGAGCCCTCGGCGCAGTGGCGACCGCCCTGGGCACCGTGGGCGCAGACATCCTGAGCGTGGACGTCATCGAACGCTCCCCCGGCAGCGCGACCGACGATTTCGTGGTTGAGCTGCCGCCGGACAAGCTGGCCGATTCGCTGGTGTCGGCCGCCGCGACCGTCCCTGGCGTGCAGGTCGAGTCGATCCGTCCCTACGCCGGTCAAATCGACCCACATCGCGAGCTCGCGCTGCTGGACGGTCTCGGTCGATCGCCGGAGTCCTCCCTGCCGCTCCTCGCGGACGGCGTGGCCCGGGTGTTTCGCGCCGGCTGGGCGCTGGTCCTGGGGCCGCCGGTTCTGGGCCACGCCGAGGTGCTCGCGTGCGGAGGCGCCGCCCCGGAACTCGTTTCCCTCCGCACGCCGTGGTGGCCGCCCGCGCCGACCCGCCCGCTCGACTGCACGGCCGACTGGGCGCCGGCCGACTGGGGCCGGCTCGGTACCGAACTCGCCGTGACTGCCCTCGGCGACGCCGCACTGCTGATCGGACGGCCGGCCCTGCGGTGGCTGCCTTCCGAACTGGTGCGGTTGCAGCACCTCGCTGCGATCGCGGCGACCGTCACACCGGTTCAGTCCGACGCCACCACCTGAGGCGTCCTAGGCTTCGTCCATGTCGAAATGGACCGGGGCCGACATCCCTGACCAGTCGGGTCGCACTGTCATCGTCACCGGCGCGAACAGCGGTTTGGGAGCGGCCACCGCAGGGGCGCTCGCCGCCCACGGAGCGACGGTCGTCCTGGCCTGCCGCAACACCGCGAAGGGCGACGCTGCGGCCGCCACGATGACCGGCGACGTCTCGGTGCGGGCTCTGGACCTGGCCGACCTCTCCTCGGTGCGCGCGTTCGCGAAAGGGACCGAAGCCGTTGATGTTCTCATCAACAACGCTGGCGTCATGGCGGTCCCGCACCAGCGCACCGCGGACGGATTCGAGATGCAGATCGGCACGAACTTCCTCGGCCACTTCGCGCTCACCGGACTGCTGCTGCCCAGCATCACCGAGCGAGTAGTGACGCTGTCCAGCGGAGCCCACAAGATGGGCAAGATCGACCTGGACGACCTCAACTACGAGAAGCGCACCTACCGGCGGTGGCCGGCATACGCTCAGTCCAAGCTGGCCGACCTGATGTTCGCCTACGAACTGCAGCGACGACTGGCCAAACAGGGCTCGAAGGTCCGGTCGGTGGCGGCGCACCCGGGATACGCGGCGACCGAACTGCAGGGGCACACCGAATCGCTGATGGACCGGGTAATGGCACTCGGCAACCGGGTCGTGGCCCAGAGCGCCGCCATGGGCGCGCTGCCGACGCTGTACGCGGCCACGATGCCCGACGTGTCAGGCGGGGACTATTACGGCCCGGACGGCATCGGAGAGCTGCGCGGATACCCTCACCGGACGGGCCCGTCCAAGGCGTCGAAGGACACCGGCGTGGCGGCGAAGTTGTGGGACCGGGCGACCGAACTGACCGGCGTCACCTTCCCCTGACCGGGGATCGCCTTCGCCCGTGACCGCGGCACCGCTTCGGCCCGTATGCGCCGTTGCTCGCGGCCGCGCACCCACCGCTTGCGGCACCACTCAATTGCGCGGTCGGCCCAGCGCTGCGTCGTCGGCATGACGGTGGGCAGCGCGAGCAAGATCAGCCCACCCGCGATCCACCCGCCGAGGACGTCGCTGAACCAGTGTGTATCGAGGTAGACGGTGCCGAGCCCCACCGTGACCGACAGGAACGCGGCGGCGGTGATGGCGAGCTTGCGATGGTTGATCGCGATCCACGCGATGAGGCCGTACAGCACCACGGTGTTGGAGACGTGGCCGGACGGGTAGATGTTGCCTCCGGCGAAGACGTCGTGTGCCTGCTGGGTACTCCGCGGCCCGATCCGCCCGGTGGCGATCTTGACGATTCCGACGCCGACGTTCAACAGCACCAGCGCCGTACCGAGCAGCACGAGCGGCTGGATGGACCGCCGGCGCCAGGCAACCCACGCGAAGTAGGGCAGGAAGGCAAAAGTGGCCGGACCGCGCTGGCCGAACATGACGTAGTCGAGGATCGGGCGCTTCCACTCGGGAAAGCGGTGCCGCAGGTCGAGCTTCACGAGGTCGGTGTCGAGGCTGAGGATCGGCGACCGGAAGATCACGCCGAGAGTGACCAGGACGAAGGCGGCGAACAAAATCCAGAAGGCGATGGCTCGCCAGGAGAATCGGCGGGGCGCCGCGGGGAGGGACGTTAACGCAGACCTCCGGCCCCGCAGCGCCATGACCGGGAATCCCACCCTTACCTTCTTTCCATATCGACCTGTGAAATACCCGCGAATAAGGCCGATTCGGACCGTTCCTGTGCGCCAGAACACCTAATCGGGGGCCGATCCCGACGCCGGGCCGTTCGCCAACAATGCGCGGAATCCGTCCTCGTCGAGTATCCGCACGCCGAGTTGCTCGGCCTTCTCGGCCTTGCTGCCCGCGTTCTCGCCGACGACGACGTAATCCGTCTGCTTCGATACCGAGCCTGATGCCTTCCCCCCGCGCGACAGGATCGCCTCCTTGGCCTCGTCCCGGGAGAACCCAGCGAGCGAGCCGGTGACGACGAGCGTCAACCCGGCGAGGGTCTTCGGGGTGGACTCGTCGACGTCGTCCGCCATCCGCACGCCGCCCGCCGCCCACTTGTCGACGATCGCCACGTGCCAGTCGACGCTGAACCACTCGACCAGGGCCTCGGCGATCACCCCGCCCACGCCCTCGGCGTCGGCGAGTTCGTCCACGGAGGCGGCGCGGATCGCGTCGAGCGTGCCGAAGTGACCGGCCAGCGCCCGAGCGGCAGTGGGTCCGACGTGGCGGATCGACAGCGCGACGATCACTCGCCACAGCGGCCGGGTGCGAGCCTGCGCGAGGTTGGCCACGAGCTTCTCGCCATTAGCCGAGAGCACCCGCTCGTCGCGCACAGCGTCGGGCGGGTCGGTCTTCTTCGCCGCCCGCGTGTAAAGGGGCACGCCGGCGAGCAGCGCCCGGGCGGACGAGTCGTCGCCGTCGAGCTCCGGCGCGAGCGCGAAGAGGTCCCCCTCATCGGTGATGACGCCGGCCTGCAGCAAGGCGACGGCTCCCTCGTAACCGAGCGCCTCGATGTCCAGGGCCGACCGGGACGCCAGGTTGAACAGCCGCTCGCGCAACTGAGCGGGACAGGAGCGAGCGTTCGGGCAACGGATGTCCTTGTCGCCCTCCTTCTCGGGAGCGAGCGTCGTGTTGCACGCCGGACACTCGGTGGGCATCACGAAGGCGGTCTCGGTGCCGTCGCGCAGTGCGACTACCGGGCCAACGATCTCGGGGATGACGTCGCCGGCTTTGCGTAGCACGACCGTGTCGCCGATCAGCACTCCCTTGCGCTCGACCTCCCACTGGTTGTGCAAGGTCGCCTGCTCGACTGTGGAGCCCGCGACCTTGACCGGTTCCATCACGCCGTAGGGAGTGACGCGGCCGGTGCGCCCGACGTTGACGCGGATCTCGAGCAGCTTGGTGTTGACCTCTTCGGGCGGGTACTTGAAGGCGATGGCCCAGCGCGGCGCCCGGCTGGTCGAGCCGAGCCGGCGCTGCCGGGAAAGGTCGTCGACCTTCACGACGACGCCGTCGATCTCGTGCTCGACGTCGTGGCGGTGAGTGCCGTAGTAATCGATGAACTCCTGCACGCCGCCGAGGTCGTCGACGACCTTCGCCCGGTCGGACGTCGGCAGGCCCCACGAGGACAGGTGCTCATACCAACCCGACTGGGTCGTGACCTTCGGTCCGCCCTCGACCCGGCCGACGCCGTGCACGACCATCGCCAGGTGCCGGCTGGCGGTGACCCGTGGGTCCTTCTGCCGCAGGGAACCGGCCGCAGTGTTGCGCGGATTGGCGAACGGCGCCTTGCCGGCCGCCACCAGGGACGCGTTGAGCTCCTCGAAGCGGGCCACCGGGAAGAACACCTCACCGCGGACCTCGAGCACCGCGGGGACGTCGTCGCCGGTGAGCCGATCCGGCACGTTGTCGATCGAGCGGATATTGGGCGTGACGTCCTCGCCGGTGCGCCCGTCGCCGCGGGTCAACCCCCGCACCAAACGCCCGTCTTCGTACAGGAGGTTCACCGCCAGTCCGTCGACCTTGAGCTCACACAGGTAGCCGGGAGCCGCGCCGGCATCACGCTCGACCCGTTGCGCCCACGCGGTCATGTCCTCGGCCGAGAACGCGTTGTCGAGGCTGAGCATCCGCTCGAGATGATTCACTGCGGTGAACAGGGTCGAGTACGTGCCCGCCACGCGCTGGGTCGGCGAGGCCGGGGTGCGCAGGTCAGGAAACTGGTCCTCAAGATCCTGCAGGCGCCGCATCAGGGAGTCGTAGTCGGCGTCGCTGGCCGTAGGCGAATCCAGGACGTAGTAGCGGTAGGCGTGCTCGTCGAGTTCCTGCGCGAGCCGCGCATGTTCCTGGCGGGCCGCGTCGGTGGCGGCGACGACCTCGGTCATGGGCTCAACCTATCGAGCACCACTGTCATCCTTCGTCGAGCAGGCTCTTGCCGACGTCGCGCAGGAGCGCCAGCACCCGGCGCACCTCATCGGGTGTCGCTCCGGCCAGCCCGCAGGCCGGCGTTGGCACGACGCCGGCGGCGAGTTCGCCCGGTGCGAAACCGAGGTCGGACCACAACCGCCGGATCGCCTGACGCGCGGCGCCGAGCGTGCCGTCCGGCCCCGCGATGCCCAGCCAGAGGCTCACGCCGGCGTCGACCGCCTCGCCCAGCGCGTCGTACTGGCCCCGGTGCAGCCGCGATGCGTCGAGGGACAGCGCGTCGGCGCCGGCCGATCGCAGCAGACCGATCGGCACGTCGTCCGCGCAGCAGTGGACGACCCGTCCGCCCTCCGGCGCCACCGACAGCACGTCGCCCAACGACTGCTCCACCACCGAGGCATCGACCGCGCGCACCGTTCCGTAGCCCGACGGAGTGGGTACCCGTCCGCCGAGGACAGCGGGCAGGGACGGTTCGTCCAGCTGCGCGACCAGGCGGGCGCCCGGCACGCGCCCCGACACATCGGCGAGGTGCAGGCGCAGGCCCTCGGCCAGCGAGGCGGCAAGGTCGCGCACCGCTCCGCGGTCGGTGACGATCTTGTGCCCGTTGGCGAGCTCGACATGTGCCGCGAGGGTCCACTGGCCGACGGCCTGCAGCTTGAGCGCGCCGGTAAAGCCGGCCGCCTGCGCCTCGACCGCATCGAGGTCACGGGCCAGGAAGTCCTGCGCTCGTCGCAGGTCGCGACCGGGGTGCGCCGCGATGCGCCAACCGGACGGAACGAGTTCGACGGGCAGATCAACGAGCAGGGCGGCGCCGCGTCCGATCATGTCCGCGCCCGGTCCGCGGTCGGGCAGCTCGGGCAGGTGGGGCAGGTCGGGCAGCTCGCCGAAGACGAGGGCCGCGGCGTCCACCGGATCCGTGCCCGGCAGCGATCCGACGCCGGTGACCGCACCGGCCGGCCAGGGACGGATCACGCCGGCATGTCGGCCAGGCGACGGGCCGCGGTGATCGTTGCCGACCCGATGACCTCGTCGCCGTCGTACATCACCAACGCCTGCCCGGCGGCAACGCCGGTCTGCGGGCGCCCGAGCGCCGCGGTCACCGTGTCGCCCTCGACCGTCACGGTTGCCGGGCTCGTCGTGCCGTGTGCCCGCAGCTGCACCGCGCATGGGAACGACGCCGTGGGCGCGGCGCCGGAGGTCCAGACAACCCGCTCAGCCGTCACGACGTCCGCATCGAGGAGCTCTCGGGGTCCGACCACCACGGTGTTGTCGACGGGCCGGATCGACAGGACGTAGCGAGGCTCGCCGTCTGGACCCGAACGCTGCAGGTTGAGACCGCGCCGCTGACCGACGGTGAAGCCGAACGAGCCGGCGTGGGTGCCCACGACGGACCCGCTCTGCGCATCGACGATCGGGCCGTGCTGGGCGCCGAGGGCGCGGGCGAGGAAGCCGCGCGTGTCACCGTCGGCGATGAAGCAGATGTCGTGCGAGTCGGGCTTGTCGGCAACCCCGAGTCCGAGCCCCGCCGCCTCGGCCCGCACCTCGGCCTTCGTCGAGTCGCCGAGCGGGAAGATCGCGTGCGCGAGTTGGTACGGGGTGCAGACGGCCAGCACGTACGACTGGTCCTTGGCCGCGTCCACCGAACGCATGAGACGCCCGTCGACGAGCCGGGCATGGTGGCCGGTGACGACTGCGTCAAAGCCCAGGGCGAGCGCGCGGTCGAGGACCGCCGAGAACTTGATCTTCTCATTGCAGCGCAGGCAGGGGTTGGGGGTGCGGCCGGCGGCGTACTCGCTGACGAAGTCGTCGATGACGTCCGCGCGGAAGCGCTCGGCGAGGTCCCAGATGTAGAACGGAATGCCGAGGACGTCGGCCGCGCGTCGCGCGTCGTGTGAGTCCTCGATCGTGCAGCAGCCGCGCGCCCCGTGCCGCAGCGTCGCCGGGGCGGCCGACAGGGCGAGGTGCACGCCGGTCACGTCGTACCCCGCGTCCACCGCACGGGCCGCCGCCACCGCGGAGTCGACCCCACCGCTCATCGCGGCGAGAACGCGCAGGCCCGTGGTCTTCGACCGCGGCTCGGTCACGACGACACCACCGAGGTGAGGCCGGCGCGGCGGGCCCGCTCCACGGCCGGGACGATGGCCTCGACCGCAGCGGCGACGTCGGCCGGCGTCGAGTCGTGACCGAGCGAGAAGCGCAGCGAACCCTTGGCCTCGGCCGCGCTGGCGCCCATCGCGGTGAGCACGTGTGACGGCTGCGCCACACCGGCTGAGCAGGCCGAGCCGGTTGAGCACTCGATGCCGCGGGCGTCGAGCAGCATCAGCAGGGCGTCGCCTTCGCATCCCGCGAAGGTCAGGTTGGCGATGCCCGGCAGTCGCCGGGTCGGGTGGCCGTTCACCCGGGCGTCGGGGACGCCCGCGAGCACGCCGGTGACGAGCTCGTCGCGCAGCGCCGACACCCGTGCGGCGACCTCGTCGCGGCGCTGTACCGCGAGCGTCGTGGCCGCTGCGAGCCCGACGGCGCCGGGAACGTCGAGCGTGCCCGAGCGGACCTCCCGCTCCTGCCCGCCGCCGTGCTGGAGCGGTACACACTCGATGTCTCGACGCAGCAGCAAGGCGCCGGCGCCGGGCGGCCCGCCGAGCTTGTGCCCGGTCATGGTGAGCGCGTCGAGGCCGGACGTGCCGAAGTCGACGGCGACGGCGCCGACGGCCTGCACGGCGTCGCTGTGGATGGGCAGGTGGTACTCGTGCGCGACGCGTACGAGCTCGATGATGGGCTGGACCGTGCCGACCTCGTTGTTCGCATACATGGTCGTCACCAGGGCGACGTCGTGCGGGTCGGTCTCGATCGCGGCGCGCAGCGCGGACGGGGCGACCATGCCGTAGGAGTCGACCGGCAACCAGGTGACCTCGGCGGCTTCGTGCGTGACGAGCCACTCGACCGCGTCCATAACGGCGTGATGCTCGATCGAGCTGGCGATGATGCGGCGCCGCCGCGGATCGACGGCGCGGCGGGCCCAGTAGATGCCCTTGACCGCGAGGTTGTCGGACTCGGTGCCACCTGCGGTGAGGATGACCTCCGACGGCCGGGCCCCCAGGGCCGCGGCGAGCTCCTCGCGGGACTCCTCGACGCGCCGGCGGGCGTCGCGGCCCGAACCGTGCAGCGACGAAGGGTTGCCTACTGCACCCAGCGCCTCAGAGACGGCCGCGATCGCCTCGGGCAGCATGGGTGTCGTGGCTGCGTGGTCCAAGTAGGGCATTGTCGCCGAGTTTACGGCGAGGCGGGAAACCGCTGCGGCGGCGCTCCGCTACCTATCGCGCCGGACGGGCCCGGCCCGCGACGCAGACCCCCACCAGGGCCAGAGCGCACATCGCGGCGTCCAGCACCACGAACCCGGTCGTCGCACCGATGGAGCCACGGGCTGCGGCCGCCACGAGTACACCGGCGATGCCGGTCGTCAGCGCGCTCGCGGTGGCATCGGACAGCTGCAGCGCTGCCGAATCGGCGCCTCGATCGGCGTCGGTCGTGTACTTGAGCACAAGAACGCTGACACTCGACATCGTGAGCCCAGCCCCCAGCCCGGCGAACATCCAGGACGGGTAGGCGAGCCACCCCGGCAACTCGGGCCGGGCGGCCAGCGCCATCCCCACGGCCGCGACGCTCAGGAACGCGAACCCGACGCGGATGAGCCGGATGCGGACCCCGGGCCCGGCGCTGTCGTCCGCCCGGCCCTGCCACCAGGACCCCGCGGCCCAGCTGAATCCGGCGCAGGTGAGCGGCAGGCCGGCTGCGGTCGCGCTGAACCCGTGCTGGACCGACAGCGACAACGGCACGGTCGCCTCGATGCCGAAGAACGCGCCGGCCAGCAGCCCGCGCATCGCGATCGGGGCCGAGACGCCGGGACGGACGCGCAAGGTTCCGGACGGCAACAGGGTGCGCAATCCCCAACCCAGCGCGACGAGCCCAGCGATCCCAATCGCTGCTGACCCGGCGGACGGGTGCTGGCCGGCCTGCTCGAGCCCGGCCACCCCGGCCGCGACGGCCAGCGCCCGTACCAACCGAGAGGGGTTGGCGAGCGGTTTCGCGGCACTGGCCGGGCGCAGCGAGCGGAGCACCGGGATCAGCAACAGTCCCCCACCAGCGGCGAAGGGGAGCAAGCCCAGGAACACCCAACGCCAGCTCGCGTGCTCGGCGAGAACGCCGGCGACCGCCGGACCGATCAGCGACGGCACCACCCACGCCGAGGACGTCGCCGCGAACAACCGCGGCCGCAGCCGTTCCGGATACGCCTCGCCGATCACGACGTAGATCGCAGTGATCATCAGTCCGCTACCCAGGCCCTGGACGACCCGCCCGGCGACGAACTGTTCCATCGTGGTGGCCGTGCCGGACAGGACGAGGCCGCCGACAAAGCACCCCAGGCCGGCGATCAATGACGGGCGCGGACCACGGCTGTCGGTGAGCTGGCCGGAGGCGACCATTCCCACGACGTTGGCGACGAGGAAACCGGTGAACGCCCAGCCGAAGGAGCCCAGGCCGTGCAGCTCGCGGGCGGCCGTCGGCAGCGCGGCCGAGACCGCCATGGCCTCGAAGGCGATCAGCGTGATCAGGATCAGCAGGCCGATGCTCGTCGGCCGCAGCACACTCCCGAAGATCGACTGCGGAGCAGGCTCCGTCCGCTCCTCGACTGTCACGCGTACATCATCCGCCGAGGACCAATCTCGTCATCCACCACTTGCTTCGCTCGGGTGGGTCCTCGATCCGCGCCGCGCCTTCGGTCGACGGCCCGTCCGGGCCGATTAAGTCAGCTCTTCCGCTTGGTGATTTCGTCGGTCAGCTGCGGCGCGACCTGGAAGAGGTCACCCACGACACCGAAGTCGGCGAGCTCGAAGATCGGCGCCTCGGGGTCCTTGTTGATGGCCACGATGGTCTTCGACGTCTGCATGCCGGCGCGGTGCTGGATGGCGCCGGAGATGCCGACGGCGACGTAGAGCTGCGGCGACACGGTGACACCGGTCTGCCCGACCTGCATGGTGTGCGGGACCCAGCCGGCATCGACGACGGCGCGCGAGGCGCCGACAGCCGCCCCGAGCGAGTCAGCCAGCTTCTCGATGACAGCGAAGTTCTCGGCGTTGCCGACGCCGCGCCCACCCGAGACGACAACCGAGGCGTCGGACAGCTGCGGACGGGAGCCCTTCTCTTCGACGACCGAATCGAGGATCTTGGCGCCCTTGCCGGCGTCGGAGATCGTGACCGATACCGGGACCTCCTCGGCCGCACCGGACGACGGCTCCGGCGCGAACGAGTTCGGGCGGACCGTGATCACCGGGGTGCCCTTGCTGACCTTGGCGGTGACCGTGACGCTGGCGCCGAAGATCTGCTGACTGACGTTGCCGTCGCTGTCGAAGCCGACCGCGTCGTACAGGACGCCGGACCCGAGCTTCACCGCGAGCCGGGCGGCGATCTCCTTGTTCTCCGGGTTGGACGAGACGAGTATCGCGGCGGGCGATGCCTGTTCGGCAATCGCGGCCAACGCCTCGGCCTTCGGGGCGACGGAGTAGCCGCCGATGTCGTCGCTCTCGACGACGTACACCTTGGCCGCGCCGTACTCGGCGAGTCGATCGTTCAACGCGGCGGCGGTACCGGCCGCGCCGACCACCACAGCGGCGGGCTCGCCGAGCTGGCGCGCGGCGGTGAGAAGTTCGAGCGTGGGCTTCTTGACGTTGCCATCGACCGAGTCGACGAGAACGAGGACCTCTGCCATATCTGTTGTCTCCTTCGTCTCGGCTCGGTCAGATCAGCTTCTTGGACGCGAGGAAGTCGGCGATCTTCACGCCACCGTCCCCTTCGTCCTTGACGGTCTGGCCGGCCTCACGCGGCGGGGCGTTCTCGAACGACGCGACCTGCGTCCACGAGTTGTCGAGTCCGACCTCGGCGGCGTCGAGGCCGATGTCTCCCAGCGACTTGACATCGATCGGCTTGCTCTTGGCGGCCATGATGCCCTTGAAGGACGGGTACCGCGGGTCGTTGATCTTCTCGACGACGCTGATCACCGCGGGCGTCGATCCCTCGACCTTCTCGTAGCCGACGTCGGTCACCCGTTCGATCGTCACGGTCGAGCCCTCGATAGTGACCTTGCGAGCCTGGGTGAGCTGCGGCGCGCCGAGGACCTCGGCGAGCAGGGCCGGGACCACCGCGCCGCGAGCGTCAGTGGCCTCCGAGCCGGCGATGGCGACGTCCCACTCGATGGTGCCGAGCGCCTTCGCGATCACCTTCGCGGTGGCAATGGCGTCCGATCCATGAATCGCGTCGTCCAACACGTGCACCGCCTTGTCGGCGCCCATCGACAGCGCCTTGCGGATCGATTCGGTGGCGCGCTCCGGACCGACGGTGAGGATGGTGACCTCTCCACCGTGCTGCTCCTTGAGGCGCAGACCCTCTTCGATCGCGAACTCGTCGATGTAGTTGATGACCGGGTCCACCGCACCGCGATCGACCGTATTGTCCTGCGGATCGAGCTTGCGGTCACCTTCGGTGTCGGGCACCTGCTTGACCAGGACCACGATGTTCATGCGTTCGCTGACCTCTCAGACTAGGTCTTTCAGTGATCCCGCCGGCAACACACCGCGGGCAATCGGACGAACCAGCAGCGCAGCCGTCGCGACACCTTCTCGTTAGCACTCTGCCCAAGTTACTGGCGAGTAGCAATATGACGGTGCTCTCGTCACACACGAGCATCCCACGGGAACGCTACTGGCCAGCCATCGCCCGATCAGGCGGGTAAATGCCAGCACCACGCCCGATACGGTCCGTGCATGCGGATCGCGATCGCCCTGTTCGAGGATGCCGAAGAGCTCGACTTCGTCGGGCCGTGGGAGGTCCTGACGCACTGGGCGCAAGAGGTGGCTCAGGCTGAGGTCGAGGTGATGACCGTCGCCCCCACACTCGAAGCGATCCGCGCCGCCAAGGGCCTCCGCGTCCTGCCCGACCACACTCTTCACGACGCCGGCCCGATCGACGTCTTCCTGATGCCAGGCGGCAAGGGCACCCGGCGCATGCTCGGCGCCGATGAGCCGCTGCACGTAGCTCTGCGGGCCCTGCACGAGGGCGGCACGCTGATGACGAGCGTGTGCACCGGCTCGCTCGTCTACGCCGCCGCCGGACTGTTGAGGAACCGGCCGGCGACGACGTACTGGAACGCGCTGGGCCTACTCGCTGAGCTCGACCCCACGATCGAGGTCCGTCCGGACGATCGCTTCGTCGACGACGGCGACGTCGTCACCGCCGCCGGCGTCTCAGCGGGCATCGACATGGCGTTACATCTCGTCGTGCGATTGGATTCCGAGGAAGCGGCGCGAAGGACCAAGCGCGGGATCCAGTACGACCCGCAGCCGCCCATCTGACCAAACGTTCCTGATCTGCGGAGGCTGGGCATGGCGCGAACGGCGAAGCCATCGATCGACCCCGTCGTTTGGCACCCGCCCAAAGCGCCGCCGCGCGCGAAGCAGAAGCGCAGCGAAGCGGACGTCCGCCTCGACGTTTTCGATCTGCCCGGTGCCGGTCCTGAAGACGTGGTCATCGACGCCGGCGGCAATGTGCTGGCCGGGCTCGCCGACGGCCGGATCGTGCGCATCTCCCCCGACGGGCAGCAGGTCGACACGGTCGCCGACACGGGCGGCCGGCCCCTCGGCCTCGAGTTTGTTGCCGACGACGAGCTGCTCGTGTGCGACGCGCGCCGGGGACTGTTGCGGGTGGAGCTCGCTACCGGTCGCGTGGCAACGATCGTCGACCGGGTCGATGGTCGGCGGATCGTTTTCTGCAGCAACGTCGTGCGCACCGCTGACGGCACGGTGTACTTCAGCGAGAGCTCGACGAAGTACGGCCTCGAGCATTTCAAAGCCGACCTACTCGCGCACTCCGGCACGGGCCGGTTGTCCCGCCTCGCAACCGACGGCTCGATCGATCTCATCGCAGACGGCTTCGACTTCGCGAACGGCCTCGCGCTCGCGGCGGACGAGTCCTGGCTCGCGATCGCCGAGACGGCCGGGTACCGCATCAGCAAGGTCTGGCTGACGGGGCCGCGGGCGGGCCAGCGCGAGCCGCTCGTCGAGAACCTTCCTGCGTTTCCGGACAACATGTCGACCGGATCGGACGGGTTGATCTGGGTGGCGCTGGCGAGCCCGCGCAATCCCGTACTGGACCGGCTGTCGCCACGGGCGCCGGTGCTGCGCAAGATCGCCTGGGCGCTCCCCGATGCAATCCAACCCAAGGAGGAGAAGACGGTCTGGGTGCAGGCCTACGACACCGACGGCGTACTGGTCCACGACCTGCAGACCCAGCACGAGCGGCTGCACATGATCACCGGCGTGTGCGAGCTCGACGGTGTCGTGTGGATCGGGTCGCTCACCGCGCGCACGATCGGCCGCATCCAACTGCACTGACCGGACGGTCGGGCCGGATCAGGCCGGGCCCGGCGTCATCGGCGGGGCGACGTGCGTACGGTCCGCTGCGCGCGGCCGCCACGGGCTGTTGTTGCGCAACGCTTCGCCCAGATCGGTGCGCTGCCCGTCGGACCACAGCCGCGACCAACCGCGCGCCAGACTCAGCGTCGACGCCGCGGCGATGAGCGCACCGGCCAGGGTCCGCCGCCGCCACGCCGGCTGTACGTAGATCTGGTCGACCTCACCCGTGGCCGGATACCACCGGACCGCGCCCATCTGATCATCGGTGCTGACCGGCAGGTTGCCGAGATCGGCCTGGTCCACCAGCGCGCCGGCCAAAACACCGAAGCCGCTGAACACGATGAGGCTGACCGCCGGCGGCTGGGCGGTCGACTCGCGAATCTCGGCGAACCACACCGGCGGCGCCTTCGGGGCACCGCGCGGCTTCACCTGCAGCCGGGTCACCCGTCCTTCGTCCCCATAGGTCGCGACACACACGGCGTCCTCACCGATCTCGCGTTGGGCGTCGCCGGCTCCCAGTTCGAGCCTCGTGCCGTCAGCGTGCCGGTCCGACCACACCACTGCGAAATCGGACGGGCGATCGTCGGTTCCGATGACGACGCAGTGCCACCAGCCGGACCGGCCCTGCCTCGCGACCTCGCTCGGGTCAGGCATGCCGTCCGTGGTTGCGGCGACGTCCGACGACGGTGGCCGCGCCACCGGCGATCAGCAGCATGATCGAGATGTCGAGCAGGCCGCTGTCCGGCGCGCCGGTGGCCGCGAGATCGAGTGGTGCGCTGACGTCGATCGTCACGGTTGCGGTGTCCGTTCCGAACGCGGTCGCCACGGTGTAAATGAAGGTGTCCGTGCCAACGAAGTTGGCGTCCGGCGTGTACACGACACTGAGACCGTCAACGGTGACGCTGCCGTGCGCGGGGTCACCGACCGACTTCAGGCTGAGCGCGCCACCACCGTTGGCGTCGTCGTTGGCCGTGACGCTCACGGTGACCGGATCGCCACCGATGGTGCTGGCCGAGTCGTTGTTCGCGGTGGGCGGCGGAGCGATGACGGTCACCGAAACCGTCGCCGTGGACGAGCCGTTGGCGGTCGTGAGGGTGTAGCGGAACGAGTCGTGGCCGACGAATCCCGCGTCCGGCGTGTAAAGGACCGCCGAATTGCTGACCTTGGCGGTGCCGTGGGTCGGCTGGCTGGCGAGGTTGAGGCTGGGGGGTGCCCCGTTGGTGACGTCGTTGTCCAGAACGCTGATTTGATTGTTCTTGGTATCGGCCGTCACCGTGGACGTGTCGTTCTTCGCCGTGGGCGGCAGGCCGGCGTCGTTGAACGTCACGTCGAGCGGGTCGCTTGGGCTTGAGCAGGTCGGCAGCGGGTCCGCCGCAGCCGCCGCCTCCGCGGTGGCACTCGGGTTGAGGCACGGCCCGACGGTTTGCGGCACCGGGTCAATGAGCAGGTTGTCGTTCACCGTCGTCTGCTCGAACGTGACGGTGTCGCCGGGGAAGACGAGGTAGTCGGTCTCCGGAACGGCCGCGAGCTTGCGCATCTGCGCCTCCGACGCGCCGAGAGCCTTCTTCGCGGCGGCAAGGCTTTGCGCCTGGAGTCCGAAGTCACAGAACGTCTCGGACGACCCGGCGGGTTCCGATCCGACGACCGTCCGGCACGAATCGCCATTGATGAGTGCCGCCAAAGCCGCGAACGGCCCGGTTTCGAGAATCGAAATCTTGGTGTCGCCCGTCGTGGTGCCCGGCGGGACGTACGCGCCCGACTTGATCTGCACGCCGACCCGGACCTTCTGGAAGCCGAAGTCCGGCCCGATCTGCACCGCGGGGGTCTTCACGTCGACGGCGGCCTTGGGCGTGACCTTCGCGTCGGCCTGGTTCGGGGCGGCGCCACCGGGCGCGGTGCTCGTGCCGGACGGCGCCGGAGCCGCATGCGCAAAGGGCGTCACCGCGAACACGGCGGCGAGCCCAGCAACGCCGGCACCAGCCAGGCGACGGTTCGAGGCGGAGCGGCGGGGACGTTCAGACATTCGCACTCCTCGGGGCAACACTCACTCGTCGCCCGGCGCGGACGAACCGTCACGATCTTGGCGGGACGCGCCCCTCCCGTCAATGCTCAGCGATGTCACAGCTGAGCATCGATAGCGATGCACTCCTCCGGGCACTGCCGGCCGCCCGCTCGTGCGAACGGCCCTCACATACCGGCAGGCTTGCCTGCCGGTAGATTTCGGCCTACGGTCCCAGGCATGCCGTCCGCCCCGACGACTCGTGCCCGGCTCACCCAGCCCGAGCGGGTCGAAGCGATGCGCAACCGGCTGCTCGACGCCACGATCGAGAGCTTGGCCACAACCGGCTACAGCGGTTTTTCGACCAACGACGTCGTGCGCCGCGCCGGAGTCTCGCGGGGCGCCCTCGCGCATCACTTCCCGGTGAAGGCCGACCTGATCGCCGCCGCCGGCCAACGCTTGATCGCCCTGCGGGCGGCGGAGTTCCGGGAGCGCTTCGCGGACATCCCGCCGTCGCGCCGCACGGTGGCGAAGGCGCTCAACGTCCTCTGGTCGTTCTTCGACGACCCGTCCTTCCACGCCCTGCTCGAACTCACGATCGCCGCCCGCAGCGACCCCGAGCTGCGGACCGTGATGGCCGCCGAGTCGAAGCAGATCGCCGATACGACGCTCGAAGTGTTCGGCGAGGCGTTTCCCGAACTTGCCGAGCAGCCGTTCATCGCCGAGACGCTGCAGGCGATTCTCGCCCTCTACACCGGCTTGGCGCTGCAACAGGCCGTGGACTCCGACGCCGACGGCCGGCATGCAGCGGTCCGCCACATGCTCAAGGGCTTGTTGACGATCGCCGCGGCCGGAGCGCCCGAATGACCACTCGCTTCCCGACCTCGAGGAGAACCGCATGACCGCGCTGCCTGACTACGCCCAGCGCCCCGTCCCGTCGCGCGACGTGCGCACCCGCCGGATCAAGTTCAGCTACCCGCCTGCCTCGCTTGACCGCCACTACGTCCAGGGTGATCTGGTGATGAGCCATGTCGTGGCGGTGCTGTCGGCGATGTTCCCCGAGGGTGAGGACTTCTTCGTCCGGTCGGTGCGGCACTACGCCGACCGGATCACCGATCCGGAGTTGAAGAAGCAGGTGGCCGGCTTCATCGGGCAGGAGGTCACGCACGGCCGGGAGCATCGGTCACTGAACGAGCGCCTGCAGGAGATGGGGTATCCCACCCGTCGCGTCGACCGGATGGTCAAAGCCGGATTGCGGCGCAACGAGAAGTTCTTCTCGCATCGGTTCCAGCTCGGGATGACCGCAGCGCTCGAGCACTACACGGCCGCTCTGGCCGAGACGCTGTTGACGGATCCGGCGGCCCAGGCTCTGCTCGGTGAGACCGAGGTGCGTTCGTTGCTGCTCTGGCACGCGTTGGAGGAGTCCGAACACAAGGCGGTGGCCTTCGACGTGTTCCAGCACGCCGTCGGCGACGAGAGGGTCCGCATCCGGGCGATGCGGTTCACGACCTTCGCGTTCCTCCTCGCCGTGGTCGGGCACACCATCCTCTCGTTGCTCGGCGATCGAGCGACGTACCACCCGACGCGGCTACCCCGCAGCCTGTGGGCGCTGCGCGACTCGCCGTTTCTCGCGCGCGAGGTCATTCAACGGATCCGCGCCTACAACCGCGTCGGCTTCCACCCGGACGACAACGACGCCACGGAGCTCCTGGATCGCTGGCGCGCCGAGCTGTTCGGCACCGAAGGTGTGCTGGCCGATCACGTGAAGTGATTGCGCGACAGCTCCGTTGCCAAGCGAGCTGGCGGTGGGGTCGTCGTGGGTGGACCGGGGTATCAGTGCTTGGGAGTGAGGTTGTTGTCGGCGAACAGGTAGATGACTGGGACGTCACAGGGGCCGCCGCATAGTTGAGCCGCCCTCGTTGGGTTGACGGGCTTCCCGCACACCCATCCGTCGCCATTGCCGCCGTTGGCGGTGTCGTCCAGCTGCGCGGAGCGCGGTAGGGGCCCTGCTGCTCGAGCCACGCGACGTTCCGCCCAGAAAACCGTGGCCGACCTCGGCGAGTCGCGCCCGCGATTAGGTTACTGACTAGTAGGACGTCAGAGTAGTTACGTGACCGTAGGTTTGCGCGTTTCCTCCCGCCCCGTGACGGGCGCCCGCATCGTCGGAATCGGCGAAGCTCGCCCCTCCACCTCCACCTCCGGGGCTGTCCTCACCGAACGCTTCGGCAAGACCGCCGAATGGCTCCGACTTCGCACCGGCATCACTCACGTCCGCCGACTCGGCGCCGAGGAGACCCTGCTCGACCTCGCGCTGACCGCCAGCGTCCGTGCGCTCTCCGACGCGCACCTTAATCGCCACGACATCGACCTCGTGCTCGTCGCGACCTGCAGTGCCGACGCCGCGCACCTGGGTCCCCTCTCGCAGCGCGTTGCCGCCCGGATGTTCCCGCACGCCGCGGCACTGGACATCAACGCGGCCTGCGCCGGGTTCTGTTACGGGATCAGCGTCGCCAGCGGCTTGGTCGGCACAGGTTCGGCCCGGACCGTTCTTGTGATCGGCGCCGAGCAGATGAGCACGCTCATCGATCCGGACGATCTCGGCACCTCGATCCTCTTCGGGGACGGAGCGGGTGCCGCAGTCGTCACTGCCACTACCACGGGCGAGCCCGGGATCGCCGCACCGGCGTGGAGCAGTGACGGCGCGATGGCCGGCGTCCTCGAGATCCGCGAGGGCGAGACGGCGCTGCGGATGCTCGGGTCGCAGGTCTTTCGCTGGGCGGTCGACGAGGTGCACAAGGTCGCGGCCACGGCCATGGAGCGCGCGGGCGTGAGCGCAGACGACATCGATGTCTTCGTACCCCACCAGGCCAACCTGCGCATCGTCGAGGCCATCCGGCAGAAGCTGGGCCTCGTCCGAGCGACGATAGCCACCGACGTCATCGAGTCAGGCAACACGTCGGCCGCGTCCATACCTCTGGCACTCGCCCGGCTGCGCAAGTCCGGCACCCAACCCCGAGGTCAGCTGGCGCTGCTCGCGGGGTTCGGCGCGGGGCTGACGATCGCGGCGCAGGTCGTCCGGCTGCCCTGATCGGTCAGAAGCCGGTCGCGGCCGGAATGACCCGCTCGCCCATCAGTTCGATCGGACGGATGGACGAGACGTCGGGCAGGGCCCCGTGGACGTGCTGGATACCGAGCGCCGCCAGACCCTGCAGCCGTTCGAGCAACTCGTCGACGTGCTCGCCGTCCTGGCCTGGATCGAGAGGCATCATGACGGTCTTCTCGATCTCGGCGTAATCGCGCCCCACCTCCGCACAGTGCCCGCGCAACACGTCGAGCTTGTGCTCGACGTCCGGCGACGCGAAGAGGTTGCACGCCTGGGCGTACTTGGCCACGAGGCGAAGCGTCTTCTTCTCGCCGGAGCCGCCGATCAGGATCGGCGGATGCGGGCGCTGCAGCGGCTGCGGCACGTTGAGCGTGCGGCCCAGGCGGTAATGGTTGCCCTCGTACGGGCTGTCATCGTCCGAGCACATCTGGATGAAGATCTGCAGCGCCTCCTCGAGCCGCTCGAACCGCTCGGACGTGGACGGGAAGGGCAGACCGAGTCCGACGGACTCTTCTTCGTTCCACGCGGCACCGATCCCCAACCAGGCCCGTCCTTCGGAGAGGACGTCGAGCGTCGAGACCGCCTTCGCCAGCAGCCCGGGTTCCCGGTACACCACGGCGGTCACCCAGGCGAGGATCTCGATCCGCTTCGTGCGGGCGGCGAGAAAGCCGAGGGTGGTGTACGCCTCGAGCATGTCCATCTCGGGCGGTCCGACGACGCGGATCTGCCAGACATGGTCCATGACGCTGAGCTTCGTGAAGCCTGCGTCTTCGGCGGCGGTGGCGATCCGGCCGAGGTCGCTGGCCAGGGCGGCGGCGCCGTTCGGGTAGGTGAGGTTGGGTAGATGCAGCCCGAGTTCCAACGCGTACTCCTTCGTCGATGTCCGGTTTCGACGTTAGTACGCCCTCATACGTCGTAGTCGACCGTCACCCGATCCGACACCGGTATCGACTGGCAGGTCAGCACGTAGCCGGCGTCGACCTCGGCCGGCTCCAGCGCGTAGTTGCGCCGCATCCGGACCTCTCCGCTGGTCACCCGTGCTCGGCACGTGCCGCAGACGCCGCCCTTGCACGCGAACGGGAGATCGGGCCGAGAGCGCTGGGCACCGTCGAGCACGGGAGTATCGGGCGGGATCGTGACGACGCTCGTGCGACCGTCGAGAACCACCGTCACCTCGGCACCGGGCCCCACCGGTGCATCGACGTGCTGCACTTCGGCCGGCGGCGCGGCCTCGACGTAGAACAGCTCCCGGTGGATCCGCGCCCGGTCGACCCCGAATTCGGTCAGGACGTCGATGGCGTCGGTGACCATGCCGAACGGCCCGCACAGCCACCAGTGGTCGACGCCCGCGACCTCGACGGTGGCCGGCAGCAGGGCACTCAGCCGGCCGGCATCAAGGCGCCCAGTGAACAGCTCGACCTCCTGTGCTTCGCGGGAGAGCACGTGCACGATCCGCATCCGCGCCGGATGGGCGTCCTTGAGGTCGGCGACGTCGTCGGCGAACATCACCGAGTCGCTGCGGCGGTTGCCGTAGATGAGCGTGACGGTCGCGTCTGCGGAGGCCGCCAGGAGGGACGCCGCGATCGAGATCATCGGCGTGATGCCCGAGCCGGCCGCGATGAGGACGTGCCGACCGGCGGTGGTCAGGTCGGGCGTGAACGTCCCGGTCGGAGCCTGGACGTCGACCACGTCGCCCGCCCTCAGCTCGCGCACGAGCCATCCCGAGACCGCGCCGCCGACGACCTCGCGCACGCCGATCCGTGGCGCCCGGCCGACGGGTGCGCAGATCGAGTAGGACCGCCGCTCGCCGCCTCGTCGGACCGTCATCGACTGGCCGGGCGCGAAGGCGAACGTCGTCCTCAACTCGTCGGGGACGTCGAACGTGACGGCGGCGGAGTCGTCGGTGAGCGGCTCGACCGCCGCAACCCGCAGCGGAAAGAATTCCGTCCTCATATCGGTTTCACTGCCTCGAACGGCTCGCGACAATCCGCACAGCGGTGCAGTGCCTTGCAGGCCGTAGCGCTGAATGCGGCGGTCTGCGTCGTGCGCACCGAACCACAGCGCGGGCAGGTGACCGCAGCCGGACGGCCGAGAGTGAGCGGGATCGGCCCCGCGCTTCGGGCGGCACCGGTTGGCGGGGCGATGCCCGCAGCGCTCAGCTTGGCCCGCCCTTCGGCGGTGATCCAGTCGCTGCTCCAGGCGGGGGCCAGCCGGGTGCGGACCTGGACGTCGCGGAAGCCCGCCCGCTGCAGCCGGTGCCGCAGATCCTGGCTCATCTCCCGCATCGCCGGGCAACCCGAGTAGGTCGGCGTGATGGTCGCGACGACGGTGTCGCCAGCTTCGCTGACGTCGCGCAGGATGCCGAGATCGGCCAGCGTCAGCGTGGGCAGTTCCGGGTCGGGAGTCTCGGCGGCGACCGTCCACGCGCTCACGCCCTGCCTCGCTGCGCCCGTTCGGGCGGCCGAGCCCGACACCTCCGGTCCACTCGCGAGCTCGTTCACCATGTCGCGTCCGGGTGGGCGCGGGCGATGCTCTGCAATTCGGCCAGCACGTATCCCATCGCCTCGGTATGGACGCCGTCGCGCCCGGTGCGACCGCCGACGCCGGCCAGCGCAGCCGCGTCGGGACGGTCGAGCCCGGCCGTCGCCAGGACTGTGTCCAGCACGGCGTCGACGTCGCGCCGGTCCGCGGCGGCCGCGACCGACGGCAGCGCCGTCTCGACCGGGTGTGTCCGGAACAGCTCGTCGACGAGCGGCCAGATGGCGTGCAGCGCGGCCTGCATGCGCTGCTTGGACAACGCGGTGCCATCGCCCAGGCGCACGACCCACTGGGCGGCGTAGTCGCGGTGATAGGTCAGTTCCTTGACTCCCTTGCCGGCGATCGCGGCCAGCACCGGGTCGCGCGAATTGCCCAGCTGCTCGAACAAGGCCAGACGCCAGGTGGAGAAGATCAGCAGGCGTCCGACGAGCTCGGCGAAGTCGCGGTCGATCGGCTCGACGAGGCGGACGTTGCGGAACTGCGGTTCGTCGCGGAAGTACGCGAGCTCGTCCTCGGTCCGCCCGTCGATCGTGCCGGCGCGGGCGAGCAGCATGCGGGCCTGGCCCAGGAGGTCGAGCGCGACGTTGGCGATCGCGGTCTCTTCCTCGAGTTCGGGCAGGCGCGTCATCCACTGCTGCAGGCGGTGCGAGTAGATCAGCGCGTCATCGCCCAGCATCAGGCAGTAGGCGGCGAGCGCGGGTGCGTCCACACCGTCCGGCACGCTCGTGTCGACGCCCTCGAGCGGATCGGTGAAGCCGGTGCCGAAAGCCCAGCGGTGGTCGTCGCCGTGCTCGTCGGCCAGCCCGTCGTAGGGAGTGTCGTGGTTCATGGTGATCACATGTGGGGGACGTCGTCGGGGATGTCGTAGAAGGTCGGGTGCCGATACACCTTGTCGCCGGCGGGAGCGAAGAACGGGTCCTTCTCGTCCGGGCTGGACGCGGTGATGTCTACGGCGGCCACGACCCAGATGCTCACGCCCTCGTTGCGCCGCGTGTAGAGGTCACGCGCGTGGTGCAGCGCCATCTGCGGATCGGCTGCGTGCAGCGAGCCGACGTGGACGTGGTTGAGCCCCCGCTTCCCGCGCAAGAACACCTCGTAGAGCGGCCAGTCACTCATCGCTGTACCTCGCTTTGCACCTTTGAGCTCCCCGGATCGGGTCGATTTGGGGAGCTGAAAGGTGCAAAGCCGGAGTGTTTCGTGGCGTGGGCGGTGGCGGCTTCGCGGACCCAGGCTCCCTCGGCGTGCGCGGCCTTGCGGTGCGCCACCCGCTGCGCGTTGCACGGTCCGTTGCCCTTGATCACCTGGGTCAGCTCGTCCCAGTCGACGGCGCCGAAGTCGTAGCGACCACGCTCGGGGTTCCACCGCAGGTCGGGGTCGGGGAGCGTGACGCCGAGCTTCTCGGCTTGCGGAACGGTCATGTCGACGAAGCGCTGGCGCAGCTCGTCGTTGGTATGCCGCTTGATGCCCCACGCCATCGACCGTTCGGTGTTCGGCGACTGGTCGTCGGGCGGCCCGAACATCATCAGTGACGGCCACCAGAACCGGTTCGTCGCGTCCTGCACCATCTCGCGCTGGGCTTCGGTGCCACGCATCATCGTCATCAGCAGCTCATAGCCCTGCCGCTGGTGGAAGGACTCCTCCTTGCAGATGCGCACCATCGCCCGCGCGTACGCCCCGTACGACGACCGGCACAACGGCACCTGGTTGCAGATCGCCGCCCCGTCGACGAGCCAGCCGATCACCCCGACGTCGGCATAGGACAGCGTCGGGTAGTTGAAGATCGACGAGTACTTCTGCCGGCCGGTGATCAGCTTGTCGGTCAGATCGGCGCGATCGGCCCCGAGCGTCTCGGCGGCCGAATACAGGTACATCCCGTGGCCGGCCTCGTCCTGCACCTTCGCGATCAGGATCGCCTTGCGACGCAACGACGGCGCCCGCGTGATCCAGTTGCCTTCGGGCTGCATGCCGATGATCTCCGAATGCGCGTGCTGCGCGATCTGGCGGATCATGGTGTTCCGGTACGCGTCGGGCATCCAGTCCCGCGGCTCGACGCGCCGCTCGTGCGCGATCGTCTCGGCGAAGTGCTGTTCGAGTTCCAGGATCTCGGTCATGCCTGCGGCCATTCGCGAGCAACCATGGTGAGGACGTCGTACTGTGCGGCCACCGAACCGTCCTGCTTGGTGACCTCGGCGTCCCATCGGACCTCGCCGTGCGCGCTGTCGCCGCGGGGCGTGATCGCCTTGCAGGTGAGCGTGACCGTCAGCTCGTCACCCGGATAGACCGGGGTGAGGAAGCGCAGGTCGTCGATGCCGTAGTTCGCCAGTACCGGGCCCGGATCCGGGTCGACGAACAGCCCGGCCGCCAGGGACACGACGAGATATCCGTGCGCCACGATGCCGTCGAAGAACGGGTTCGCGGCGGCCGCCTCGGCGTCGGTGTGCGCGTAGAAGGTGTCGCCGGTGAAGTCCGCGAAATGTGCGACGTCCTCGGCGGTGACCAGGCGCGGACCTGCGGTCAGCGAGTCCCCCACCGTCAGCTCGGCGAGCGACTTGCGGAACGGGTGCACGCCGTCGTCGGTACGCGCGGCGCCCCGCACCCACCGTCCAGTGATCGCTCCCAGAACTCGCGGGCTGGCCTGGATCGCGGTGCGCTGCATGTGGTGTGTGACCCCGCGAAGGCCGCCCAGCTCCTCGCCGCCACCCGCGCGTCCTGGACCGCCGTGCACGAGCATCGGCAACGGCGACCCGTGCCCCGTCGACTCCGGCGCGTCATCGCGGTCAAGCACCAGGAGCCGGCCGTGCCACGGCGCAACGCCGAGCACGACGGTCCGCGCGAAGTCGGCATCGTTGGTGACGATCGACCCGGCCAGGCTGCCTTGCCCGCGCGCCGCCAGCTCGATGGCGTGCTCGGCGTCGCGATACCCGATCAAGGTGCTGACCGGCCCGAACGCCTCGACCTCGTGCGGCTCGGCGCGGCCGGAGTCCTCGCACCGGATGAGAACGGGTGAGATGAACGCGCCCCGCTCGGCGTCCGCCCCGACGACATCGACCCGGTCGGGGTCACCGAACACAGCAGTGCCTACCGACAGCAACGACTTCAGCGAGCGGCGGACCTCATCGCGCTGATCACGACTGGCGAGCGCGCCCATCCGGACGGACTCGTCGGCCGGATTGCCGATCGTCACCTTGGCGAGCCGGGCTGCCGCCGCGTCGGCGACCGCGTCGACGAAGTCAACCGGCACGAGTGCGCGGCGGATCGCGGTGCACTTCTGCCCGGCTTTGACGGTCATCTCGGAGACGAGCTGCTTGACGTAGAGATCGAACTCCGGCGTGTCCGGACCGGCATCCGGGCCGAGGATCGAGCAGTTCAGCGAGTCGGCCTCGGCGTTGAACCGCACCGACCGTCCGACGATCGTGGGGTGCGTGCGCAGCCGTTGGGCGGTGGACGCCGAGCCGGTGAACGAGACGAGGTCCTGGTCGGTCAGGTGGTCGAAGAGATCACCGACGCTGCCGCACACGAGTTGCAAGGCCCCGTCAGGCAGCAGCCCGGACTCGACGGCCAGCGCGACGAGCCGGAAGGTCAGGAAGGCCGTCGCGGAGGCGGGCTTGACGATGGTCGGGACCCCGGCGAGGAACGCGGGCGCGAACTTCTCCAGTGGCCCCCAGACCGGGAAGTTGAAGGCATTCACCTGCACGGCCACCCCGCGCAGCGGCGTCAGGATGTGCTGACCGAGGAATTGCCCGCCGCGGCCCAGCGGCTCGGCCGGGCCCTCGACGATCACCGTGTCGGCCGGGAGTTCTCGCTTGCCCTTGCTCGCGTACGCCAGCAGCACGCCGATGCCGCCGTCGACGTCGAATTTCGAATCGCCGAGTGTGGCGCCGGTGCGGGCCGAGACGGCGTAGAGGTCCTCGCGCTGCTCGCGCAGGTGCAGGGCCAGGGATTTCAGGATCGCCGCGCGCTGGTGGAAGTTCAGATCGCGCAGCGCCGATCCTCCGACCGTCCGCCCGTAGGCGAGCGCACCCGCCATGTCGACGCCCGCGCTGGACACGGTGTCGATCTGCTCGCCGGTCACGGCGTCGAACATCGCCACGCCGTCGTCCCCGCTCGGCTCAACCCACGAACCCTGGACGTAACTGCGCAGCGTCATGTGATCCACTCCAAGCCCCGATTTACCGACCGATCGGTCAGTTATCCATGCTAGCGTCTCGGTGTGCCGAATGACCAGACCGACGTGGTGCGTTCGATGATGGCCGCGGATCGCGCGTCGGCGGCGTTGGGCATCGTCCTCGTCGAGCACGGACCCGGCTGGGCGCGAACCCGGATGAGAATCGGCCCGGACATGGTGAACGGCCACGACATCGCGCACGGCGGGCTGATCTTCAGCCTCGCCGACACGGCATTCGCGTGCGCCTGCAACAGCTGGGGACCGGCGACCGTCGCGGCCGGGGCCGAGATCTCCTTCCTCGGCCCCAGCCGGCTCGGGGACGAACTCGAGGCCCATGCTCAGGTGCGCGCCCGGCACGGACGGCACGGCATCTATGACGTCACCGTGCGCCGCGGGGACGAGGTCGTTGCTGAATTCCGCGGGCGAAGTACGGAGCTGCGCGCATGAGTCCGGCACCCGGCGCGAGCCAACCGACCGTCGAGCCACGCCGTCGCGGCCGACCCGGGCTCGACCTCGCGGCCGTGCTGGACGGCAGCGTCGAGGTGTTCAACGAGCGCGGCTTCGACGGTACGAGCATGGAGGATCTCGCGCGGCGGCTCGGCATCAGCAAGTCGGCCATCTACCACCACGTCGCGGGCAAGGACGCGTTGCTCGGCCTGGCGCTGGACCACGCGCTGTCCGCTCTCGAGGACGTCGCGTGGCAGGTGAGCACGATGCCGGGCTCGGCCGTCGACCGGTTGGAGCTGCTCGTCCGGCAGAGCATCGCGGTGCTCGTCGAGCGCCTGCCGTACGTCACCCTGTTGCTGCGGGTACGCGGCAACAGCGTGATCGAGAGCCAGGCTCTCGCCCGTCGCCGCCGCCTCGACCAGCAGGCCGCCAGCCTGGTTCAGCAGGCCGTGGACGACGGCGACCTGCGCCCCGACGTCGACCCGGCGGTGACCGCTCGGCTGCTCTTCGGCATGGTCAACTCGCTGACCGAATGGCTGCACCCGGGCAGCGGGCACGGGATCGATGAGCTGGCCGACGCGGTGAGCAACGCGGCCTTCGACGGCCTGCGCGCCCGGCGCTGATTCATTTCGGACGCTCGTCGACGATGCGGCGCATCTTGCCCATCGAACGCTCCACGCCTTCCGGGTCGACGACTTCGACCGCTACCGACACGCCGATCGTGTTCTTGACGAGCGTGTGCAGCTCCCGTCCGGCCGCTTCGGCATCCGCGACCGACGCGTCCTTGCGCCGCTCCACGCGCACGGTCATCTCGTCCAACCGGCCCGACCGCGACAGCACGCACTGGAAGTGCGGCGACAGCGCCGGAACTCGCAGGATCAGCTCCTCGATCTGGGACGGGAAGAGGTTCACGCCGCGGAGGATGATCATGTCATCCGAGCGTCCCGTGATCTTCTCCATCCGGCGCATCGCGCGGGCGGTCCCGGGCAGCAGCCGGGTCAGATCGCGGGTGCGATAGCGGATCACCGGCATGGCCTGCTTGGTCAGGGAGGTGAACACGAGTTCGCCCTCGGACCCGTCCGGCAGCACCTCGTCCGTCACCGGGTCGATGATCTCGGGATAGAAGTGGTCCTCCCAGATGTGCAGGCCGTCCTTCGTCTCGACGCACTCGTTGGCAACGCCAGGACCCATCACCTCTGACAACCCGTAGATGTCGACGGCGTGCATGTCGAGCCGTTGTTCCATCTCGGTCCGCATGTCGTTCGTCCACGGCTCGGCCCCGAAGATGCCGACCGCCAGCGACGTGGCCCGCGGGTCGACACCTTGCCGCTCCATCTCGTCGACAATCGCGAGCATGTACGACGGGGTCACCATGATGACGTCCGGCTCGAAGTCGCGGATCAGCATCACTTGGCGCTCGGTCATCCCGCCCGACACCGGGATCACCGTGCAACCGAGCGCCTCGGCGCCGTAGTGCGCGCCCAGACCGCCGGTGAACAGCCCGTACCCGTACGCGACGTGCACCTTGTCGCCCGGGCGGCCGCCGGACGCGCGGATCGACCGCGCCATGACCGTGGACCAGGTGCGGATGTCGTCGGCGGTGTAGCCGACGACGGTCGGGCGGCCGGTCGTCCCGCTCGACGCGTGCACCCGCGACACCTGGGACTGGGGCACCGCGAACATGCCGAACGGGTAGTTGTTGCGAAGGTCGGCCTTGGTGGTGAACGGCAGCCGGGCGAGGTCGGCGAGCTCGCGGACGTCGGACGGGTGGCCTCCGACGGCGTCGAACGCGCCCCGGTAATGCGGCACGTTGGCGTACGCGTGGCCGACCGACCACTGCAGCCGTTCGAGCTGGAGCGCCCGAAGCTCGTCGACGGACGCGCGCTCGATCGGGTCGAGGGTCTCTGGCGGCGGGACTCGATCCTGCATGCCCGTCATCCTGCCGCTCCTCCGCCGACTTTGACCCTCTCGGCGTCGCCAGGCCACCGCGCGAGCGGCCCCGACAGGGTCAGGGTCAGGCGGGGTCAGACACGGGCCAGCTCGGCGTCGATGGCGCCGACGATCTCCTCGGACAGCGGCTTGACCTGCGGGCGGAAGCGGCGGCGCACCGCGCCGTCCGCGCCGACCAGGAACTTCTCGAAGTTCCACTGAACGTCACCGGCCACCCCCGCCGAATCCGCCGCCTGGACCAGCACCTCGTAGAGCGGATGCCGCTCCGGCCCGTTGACGTCGATCTTGGCGAACAACGGGAACGTCACGCCGTAGGTCACCGAGCAGAACTGCATGATCTCGCTCGGCGTGCCCGGCTCCTGCGCCATGAACTGGTTGCACGGGAAGCCCAGCACGGTCAGGCCTCGCGGTGCGTACTCCTCGTGGAGCTCCTGCAAGGTCTCGTATTGCGGAGTCAGGCCGCACTTGGAGGCGACGTTGACGATGAGCATCGGTCCGCCCGCGTACTCGCGCAGCGTGGTGTATTCGCCGGCAAGGGTCTGTACGGGAATGTCGTAGAGGGTCAAAGGTCGTCCTTTTGCTGAATTGCGTCGGCCGGGGTGTACATCTCCAGCGTGCCACTCCGGGAAGCCGGCCAACGCCGCAGAGTGCCAACAGCCCCCGGACCCCCGGCGCCGCTATCGTCGATCCATGTCCGACCGTCGTCACCTGCCCGGCGTCAGCCTCATCCGGCGACGCCCGCGCAGAAAGGTCGGCCCCGCGCCGATGCCGGACACGCCGGCGGCCCGTACCGGCTCCGGACTCGTCGACAGCGCCGTCTACTGCGGCGGGAAGCGACAGTGCTCGCCGGCCACGCTGGCCGACACGTTCGAGGCCCTGCGGGAGCAACCCGACGGCATGGCCTGGATCGGTCTGTACCGCCCGGACGCCTCCGAACTGGCCGAGCTCGCGGCCGAGTTCAACCTGCACGAGCTGGCCGTCGAGGACGCGATCACCGCGCACCAGCGTCCGAAACTCGAGCGCTACGGCGACACGCTGTTCGTGGTGCTGCGAGCGGCCCGCTACCTCGATGACGTCGAGCAGGTGGAGTTCGGCGAGCTGCACATGTTCATCGGCCGGGACTTCGTCATCACGGTCCGGCACGCCGAATCGCCGGACCTCGCCGTCGTGCGGCGCCGCCTCGAGCACGAGCCCGAACTGCTGGCCCGAGGCACGGAGGCCGTCCTGTACGCGATCCTCGACGCGGTGGTCGACGGCTACGGGCCCGTGGTCGGCGGCCTCGAGAACGACATCGACGAGATCGAGACCGAGGTGTTCGACGGCGACCCGCGGGTGTCGCGGCGCATCTACGAACTGTCCCGGGAGGTCGTGGACTTCCAGCGGGCCGCCCACCCACTCGGGAGCATGCTCGATGCTCTGGCCGGCGGCTTCGACAAGTACGACGTGGACGAGGAGCTGCGCCGCGCCCTGCGCGACGTCGCCGACCACGTCACCCAGGTGAACGAGCGGATCGACAGCTTCCGGGTACTGCTGCGCGACATCCTGCAGGTGAACTCGATCCTCGTGGCGCAGAAGCAGAACGAGGAGATGACGGCGCTGAGCCGCACGAGCAACCTGCAGAACGACGAGGTCAAGAAGATCTCGGCGTGGGCCGCCATCGGGTTCGCGCCCACCCTCGTCGGAACGATCTACGGGATGAATTTCCGGGTCATGCCGGAGCTGGACTGGGTGTTCGGCTATCCACTCGCGGTGGCGCTCATGGGCCTGATCAGTCTCGTCCTCTACATCGTGTTCAAACGCCGGGGCTGGATCTGACGCGACGCTCGTTGGCAACCTGCCAACAGCCTGCTAGCGTCGGCCGGGTGACGCGCGAAGCGGTGGACCCGGCCGCCGTCGCGGAGCCCGCCCGCATCGGGGAGCCCGCCGAGTTCGACGCCCGTCCCTATCTCGACGGCATCGGCGCCCTGCTCGCCGGGCCGGCCAACGTGATCATGCAGCTGGCCCTCGCGCCTGTCGGCTACGGCGTGTTCGAGAGCAAGGTCGACAGCGGCAAGGTCACCAAGCACCCGATCAAGCGGTTCCGCACCACGTTCACCTATCTGTCCGTCGCGATGCTGGGCAGTGACGCCGAACGAGCCGCCTATCGGGACGCGGTCAACGGGGCCCACCGCTTCGTGCGCTCGGATGCGGCCAGTCCGGTGAAGTACAACGCGTTCGACCGGGACCTGCAGCTGTGGGTCGCCGCATGCCTGTACTACGGATCGGTCGACGTCTACAACCGCATGCACGGGCCGATGGCCGATGACGAGGCCGACGCGTTCTACCGGTACGCCGCCCGGTTCGGGACGACCCTGCAGGTGCCTGACCACATGTGGCCCGCTGACCGGGCCACATTCGCCCGGTATTGGCAGGACACCCTCGCCCGAGTCTCGATCGACCCGACGATCCGCGGCTATCTCTATGACCTCGTCAGTCGCCGCCACATGCCGCGCGCGCTGCGCGGCAGCGCCCGGTTCAACCTGTTCACCACCACCGGGTTCCTGCCGCCGCGGTTCCGGGACGAGATGCAGCTCGAATGGACCGATGCCGACGAACGACGCTTCGATCGGCTGCTGCGCCGGATCGGCACCTGGCAGCGGTTCGCCCCGGGCTTCCTGCGTCGCATTCCGTTCAACCTGTTCATCTGGGATCTTCGGTTCCGGATCCGCTTCGGCCGCCGACTGGTCTGACGATCGCGATCATCTTCCCCCACCGCGGCGTCACCAACGGTCCCCTCCCCTAGACTCGGGTCCCGGTGTCGACCGCCTGGGGTCAGGGAGTTGGGTGACGACCGTAGCCACGCTCAGCACATGGCTCGACGCCGTCCTCGGGCGGTCCCAGGCGCTCCTGCTCGAGGGGCCGGCCGGCATCGGCAAGACCCATATCTGGCACGAGCTGATCCGTTCCTCGGCGAGCAGCGGACACCGGGTGCTGCGCGCCCAGCCCGCCCAGGCCGAGACCAGGCTGGTCGGTTCGGCGTTGATCGACCTGTGCGACGAGGTGACCGACGACGAGATCGCACGACTGCCCGACGTGCAGGCCGCGGCGCTGTCGACCGCGCTGCTGAGAACCAGTACCGACGCCGCGGCGAACCCGCAGGCGGTCGCCGTCGCGTTCACGACCCTGGTGCGCCGCCTGGCCGAACCGGGACCTCTGTTCGTCTGCGTCGACGACATCCAGTGGCTGGACGCCCAGACCGCAGGCGTGCTCGCCTTCGCCGCGCGGCGGCTGCCCGCGTCCGGCGTCGGCCTGCTCCTGACCATGCGCACCGAGCCGGGCACCCCGGCACCGGAACTGGTCGCCGATCTGGCCGCAGCAGTGCGCCTCAGTCGCTGGACCGTTCCGCCGATGGTGCCCACCGACCTCGAGCAGGTGCTGCGCTCGCGACTCGGCGGTGTCGTCCCGAGCGGGGTCGTTCGCAGCGCGGTCGGCTCATCGGGAGGCAACCCGCTGTTCGCGATCGAAGTCGCCCGCGCGATGCTGCAGCGCAACCGGGACAGCGGGCCCGACTCCGTCCCGATGCCGGACTCGCTCGCCGAACTGGTCGGGCGGCACGTCACTGATCTGCCCGCGCCGACGCGGGTGTGCCTGGCCGCCGCGTCGGCACTGACCCGTCCGAGCGTGCGCCAGTTGCGGGCCCTGGGCGTCGCCGACAGCCTGGACGCCGCCGAACGCGCCGGCCTGATTCGCATCGACGGGCATGACGTCGCGTTCACCCATCCGCTCTACGCGGCCGCGGCGTATGACGGGCTGGCGGCGGAGGAGCGGATGCGCCTGCACGCTCAACTCGCCGAGGTGGTCCAGGGCGAGGAGGAGCGCGCCCGGCACCTCGCCCTTGGCGCGGACGCGGCCGACGAGTCGGTGGCCACCGCTTTGGACGTCGCCCGGGACCGCGCCTTGCACCGCGGCGCCCTGGACGCCGCCCTGGACGCCTGCCAGCTCGGGCTGCTGGCCACACCGGCCAGCAGTCCGAAGCTCACCGAACGGCGCATCCTGCTCGGCAACCTCCTCTTTCGAGCCGGCGAGACCGATCGGGCCCGCCATGAGCTGACCTCGGCCGCCGAGTGCGCCGCCCAACCCCTCGAGCGGGCCCGCGCTCTGCACGCGCTCGCCCGGGTGGTCAACGACACCGAGGGACCCATCCAGGCCACTCCGCTCGAACTGCAGGCGCTCGTCCTCGCCGGCGACGACCTCGATCTCACGGCCGACATCCATATGGGTCTCGCGGTCTCGAACGCCGACGACTGGACGGTCGCGCTGGCGCACGCGCGTACCGCCTGCGAGCTCCTGGAGCAGGTGCCTGACCCTGATCCACGACGGGTCGCCGAGGCGCTGACGGCCCAGCTCGGCCCGATGTTCTACGCCGGCCTCGGTGCGGACTTCGAGGCCTGCCGTCGGGCGATCGAGCTGCAGGCCGGCGACCTGTCCGCGCCGGTGTCCGACCGAGCGGTGTCGGTGCTGTTCTACCTGCAGTTGTGGACCGACGACTTCGCCAGCGCGCGGCAGCAGATGGACGACGTCTACCGGCTGTGCCTCGACGAGAGCGACGAGGCATCGCGGTGCTACGTGCTCGCCTGTCGAGCCCAGCTGGAGGTGAGGTCCGGACGGTGGGACGAGGCCGACCGGCTCATCCAGGAGTGCATCGACCTCGCCCAGACATCGCAGAACACCTTCTACGTCCGGATGATGTCGACCCAGCGCGCGTGGCTCGCCGCGTACCGCGGCGATCTCGACGCCGCGGCCGTCATTGCTGACGAGGAGATCGAGCGCGGCGTGGCTGCGGGCAACGGGGTGCTCGAGCAGCGGGGCCGTGGGCTGCGTGGATTCTGCGCGCTCGTGCGGGACGACGCCCGCGCTGCGACCGCCGACCTCGACCGCTATCACGAGTTGTTCACCACGAACAACGCGGCCGAACCCGCTTTGCGCCAGCTCGCCGGCGACCGCGTCGAAGCGCTGGTCGCCGCCGGCCGGATGGCCGACGCGGAGCGGGCCCTGACCGAGATGCTCGGACCGGCCACCAGGCTGGACCGGACAGCGATGCTCGCGGCTGCGGCGCGGGCCGAGGCTCTGCTGCGCGCCGAGCAGGGCGACCTGGCCGCGGCGCTGGCCGCCGCGGAACGCTCGCTGGAGCTCTACGACCGGATCGAGCGACGGTTGGAGCGTGCGCGCGCGCTGCTGACCAAGGGGCAGGTCCACCGCCGCTTCAAGCAGAAGTCCCTCGCGCGGCGCGAGCTCACGGCGGCACTGGCAGCCTTCGAGGAACTCGGCGCGGAAGGTTTTGCGGCGAAGGCGCGGGCCGAGCTGGGCCGCGTCGGACTGCGTCCCCCGGCGGCGACGGAACTCACCGAGACCGAGCGGCAGATCGCCAACCTGACGGCCACCGGGATGACCTCGGCCGAGATCGCCAAGACCCTCTTTCTGAGCGTGAAGACCGTCTCGTCCAACCTCACCCGCATCTACCGCAAGCTGGGCGTGCGCAACCGCGCCGAGCTGACGGCCGTTCTCGCGGGGGGCGTTCCGGACATCCCGGTCACCCATGGCAGTTGATCGTTCCTGGAGGGAACTTCTGCCGATTCCTCGGGTATCACCGCGACCCTAGCTTTCTCATGGCAGGCGTCGGATGCGCGCGGGTCGCGTCGACTACCTGGGGAGAATCCATGAGCAAGAAGCTCAGATCGTTGCTAGCCACCGGAGCGCTCGTCGGCGCGGCATTTGCCGTCGTCGCCGCACCCCTTCCGGCCTCCGCAGGGGTGGGGCCGGGAGAGGATCGCGAACTGGTCAGTCCCACCAGCTGGTGGGCCTACAACAACGTGACCGAGGCCCAGGTCAACAGCCTCGTCAGCGCCAACAACGCGCGCCTGACGGACGTCAAGGTCACCTATACCGCCGGGACGCCGAAGTTCACCGTCGCGATGGTCAAGAACACCGGCGCCTACGCAACGTCGTGGACGTGGCACTGGGGCCAGACCCCAACGGGCCTGGCCACCTACGCGAGCGACCACAACCAGCGGCCCTCGTCGGTGCAGTGCTACGTGGTCTCCGGGGTCACCCGGTGCGCCTCGGTGATGATCGCCAACACCGGCGCCAACGCCGAATCCTGGAAGTTCTACTACGGCAGCATCGACTTCATCAAGTCGAAGATCACCAGCAGCTACCGGCTGGTCAGCTTCGGCCGGATCCTCGGCACCGACCAGTGGTCCGCGGTTCTCGGCAGCAACACCGGTACGGACAACATCGGCTGGCGGTACTACTACGGAAAGACCGTCGCCGACCTGAACAACATCGCGCTCACGAACCACCTGCGCATCGTCGATCTCGACCGCAACCTGAGCGGCACGTACAACGCGATCATGTACTCCAACCGGGCCGGCACGCCGTGGTACACCTACTACGGCTCGAGCCTCAGCACGCTCGTCGCGAAGGCCCAACAGCTCGGCCAGCGCATCTTCGACGTCACGCCCTACCCGTCGGGCAGTTCGACGCTGTACGCGGTCGTCATGGTCAACGATCTCGACGCGCTGTCGACGAAGCTGGCCGGGGTCCTCGGACCCAAGGTGCCGAACGGGCACTACGGGTTCCTGCTCAAGCAGGTCGGCGGTTCGCAGCAGGCCGGCCTGCAGACGAGCGTCGCCTTCGAGCCGGCGTCGGCATTGAAGGTGCTCTACCACTACACGGCGATCGCCAGCGAGCAGGCCGGCGGGACGCACGACGCCGACCCGGTCGCCTACACCTACAACTCGGCGGACTCAACTAACGGCGACATCTGCCCGGACGACTACTCCTCGGTGGGCGCGAAGACGCTGAAGGACGCGGACACGCTGATGATGCAGCAGTCGGACAACCGGATGACCAAGGGCATCCTGCTCAAGTACGGCAAGGCCGCGATGCTGAACGAGGCCACGCACCTGAACATGACGCACACCGCGATCAACCACAACATCGGGTGCCCGACCGCGGCCACGCACAACTCGACGTCGCTCGGTGACCTGTCGGCGCTGTACTCGGCCTACCAGTCGAAGACCGACATCACGAACGCAACCTGGTGGACGAACTTCCGCACCCGGATGCTGAACGACGCGAACTACTCCGGGTTCAAGACCAACTTCTGCAGCTTGGTCTCGACCGAGGCCACGAAGCTCGGCAAGTCGTCAGCCACGGCCACGGCGTTCTGCAACAAGGTCACCTGGATCGCCAAGGGCGGCTCGTACCAGTACGGCGGCGATAACGTCACCAGCCCGATCTCGTGGGCAAACGGTTCGCTGATCACCATTCCGTACAAGGTGAGTGGGACCGTGACGCCTCGGGCCTATTTCTACGGCGACTACTTCGACCAGGTCCAGTTCACGACCGCATCGGCCAAGTCGGCGCTGTCCACGGCACGGACGACGGCGTTCAACACCGCCATGCGTCCGTACGTCGACGCAGCGCTCGGGACCTGGTAACCCGCAACCAGGGGGTGCCGGCCGGCCGGGCAACCGGTCGGTCGGCATACGGGTGGATGGTGGCCCGGGTCCGCGAGGACCCGGGCCACTGCCATGCGGGCGTGTCGGTTTCATGCTCACCTGCGGGATCCGGGTGGCCACGCGGCCCAGGAAGGATCAGCCGGCTGTGGACGACGGCGCCCGCCTGTCGGTGCCGTCCGGCACGATGGACGAGTGACGGACCCGACCGAGTTGCCCGCCGCGACGCAGCGTGCCAGCGGGCGTTCCACCGCACAGCGGCCGGACGCGCGCGCAGAGGCACAGCGTCAGCTCACCCGGCTCGCCGGCCCGCACGCCGTCCTGCGCGAGGACCAATGGGAAGCGATCGCGGCGCTGCTGGCCGGGCGCACGGTCGAGGTCGTGCAGCGCACCGGCTGGGGCAAGTCGGCGGTCTACTGGATCGCCACGGGTCTGCAACGGGCCCGCGGCCGAGGCCCGACCCTGGTGATCTCGCCGCTGCTCGCCCTGATGCGCGACCAGGTCGCCGCCGCCGAGCGGTCCGGCCTGCACGCCGTCACCCTGAACAGTGCGAACATCGAAGATTGGTCATCCATCGAGGCCCGGATCGCCGCCGACGACGTCGACGTGTTGCTGATCTCCCCCGAACGGCTCAACTCGGCCGGCTTCCGCACTCGGGTGCTGCCGGCGCTGGGCCCGCGCGTCGGAATGCTCGTCGTGGACGAAGCGCATTGCCTCTCCGACTGGGGTCACGACTTCCGTCCCGACTACCGACGCCTGCGCAGCGTCCTGGAACGACTGCCGACGGGCACGCCCGTCCTCGCCACGACCGCGACCGCGAACGACCGCGTCAGCCGCGACGTCGCCGACCAGCTCGGCACCGACACGCTGACGCTGCGCGGGTCCCTCGACCGCGAGAGTCTGGCGCTGTCCGTCATCTCGACGCCTGACCTGCCGCACGCCTACGCCTGGATCGCCGACGCGCTCAACGGCGACCACCTCGACGGCAGCGGCATCGTCTACATGCTCACCGTCGACGAGACCACCCAACTGGCCGAGTTCCTGCGCGCGCAAGGCCTCGCGGTGGCGGCCTACTCCTCGGCCACCCCACCCGAGGAACGGGTCGGGCTCGAACGCGCGCTGCTCGCGCACGAGTTGCGCGCGCTCGTGGCGACGTCGTCGCTCGGGATGGGACTCGACATGCCCGACCTCGGCTTCGTCGTCCACCTCGGCGCGCCGGCCTCTCCGATCGCCTATTACCAGCAGGTCGGCCGGGCCGGCCGCGCGCTCGACCACGCGAATGCCGTACTGCTCCCCACCCACGCCCAGGAACGGATCTGGGCCTACTTCGACTCGACCGCGTTCCCGCCGGAGGCCAAGGTGCGAGCGGTGCTCGACGCGCTCGCGGGCGGCCCGCTGAGCCTGCCCAGGCTGGAGATCGAGAGCGGCCTGCGACGGGGACGGCTCGAGTCGTTGCTGAAGGTCCTGGATGTCGACGGCGCGGTCGAGCGGGTGGACGGCGGGTGGGCCGTCACCGGCGCGCCGTGGACCTATGACCGTGCGCGGCACGAGGGCATCGCGGCGGCGCGGCGCCGCGAGCAGGACGTCATGCGCGGTTACCAGACGAGCGCGGCCTGCCTGATGCGCACGTTGCGCGCCGAACTCGACGACCGCACTGAGACCGACTGCGGGCGCTGTTCGGTCTGTACCGGCCGCCTACCCGCACCCGGCATCGCCGCCGGGCCTGGCACCGTCCAGGCCGCCCTGACTCACCTGCGCTCGCAGCGCGTGGTCATCGAACCCCGCAAGATGTGGCCGTCCGGCGCCCCGCGACGCGGCCGGATCCCCGACGTGCAGCGCGCCGAACCCGGGCGTGCCCTGTCCCGCGGAGAGGACGCGATCTGGTTCGAGCCGGTGCGCGCCGCGCTGGCCCGCGACGCGCCCGTCCCGGCCGAGATCTTCGACGCAATGGTCGACGTGCTCGCCTCGTGGGGCTGGCCGGCCGGCCGCCCGACGTGGGTGTGCTGGGTGCCGTCGCGGCGCTGCGACACTTTGCTCCGGGACCTCGCCGAGCGGATCGGGACGCTGGGCCGGATGTCGGTGGTGACCCCGCTGGTGGCCGACGGACCCGGGCGGCAGGGCGATGCCGAGACCAATGCCGACTCGGCCGCACTTGCCCTGCGGCGGCTGCGGATCGGCGGGGACGTCCCGCCCGGTCCGGTCCTGCTCGTGGACGACTCGACGCGCAGCGGCTTCACGCTGACGGTCGCGGCCGCCCTGTTGCGCGAAGCGGGCGCCGCGGCGGTGTACCCACTCGTGCTGCACAAGCAGTTCTGAGCCCGGGCGTCAGTCGGGATGCACCGGTTGGGCCAGGTGCGCCGACCATTTCTCCTCGATCCGGCCGAAGCGCCATACCAGCAACGCGGCACACCAGAACGCGACGAACAACGCGACGATGCCGTAGCCGGCGTAGTCGAGCGGAACCTTCGCGATCGCGGCGAGCGGGCCCGACTGGATTCCGGCCTGGTCAGCCAGCACGGTGCTCAGCTCGATCGTGCCGATGATGAGGGCGACAGCGACCGAGATCGCGGTGATCGTGATGTTGTAGAACACCTTCCGGACCGGTTTCGCGAACGCCCAGCCATAGGCGGCATTCATGAAGACGCCGTCCACGGTGTCGGCCAGGCACATGCCGGCGGCGAACAGGATCGGGAGCACCAGAATCGAGTAGAACGGCAGATTGAACGCCGCGGCGCCACCGGCCAGCACGAGCAGGCCGACCTCGGTCGCGGTGTCGAAGCCGAGGCCGAACAGGACGCCCACCGGGTAGATGTGCCACGGCTTGCGCACCGACCTCGTCAAGCCGTTGAGAAAGCGGTTCATGAAACCGCGCTTGTTGAGCTGCTCCTCCAGTTGTCGCTCGTCGTAGCGCCCCTCGCGCATCTCGCGGAAGATCTTGACGATGCCGACTAGCACCACGAGGTTGAGCAACCCGAGCACCCAGAGGAACGTGCCGGACACTGACGCGCCGATGATGCCAGTGACCGAATGCAGGCCAGAGCCGCTGTCAGCTACCGGCCCGGCGATCGCCTTGACACCGATCGACAGCAGGAACGCGAGAACGAACACGATGGTCGAGTGGCCCAGCGAGAACCAGAACCCGACCGACAACGGCTTGCGATCCTCGCCCGTCCGATCGGCGTCGGCCATCAGCTTGCGGGTCGTGTTGTCGACCGCAGCAATGTGGTCGGCGTCGAAGGCGTGCCGCAAGCCGAACGTGTAGGCCAGCACTCCGACGCCGACCCCGTACACGCCGCTCGTGCCGAGGTTGTAATGCCCGGGCACGACGAAGGCAAACAGGATCACAAAACCCAGGACATGCAGGAAAACGATGAAGCCGATCATCCCGGCGAGCGAGGTCCAGTCCCGCCGGGTCAGGGAGTCGCGGAACGTGCCCAGCCCTGACCGGCGTCCGTCTGGCATATCCCGACCGTAGACGGGACGCGTCGCCTATTGCAACTGAGTGGCAACTAGGTAAGAGCCGCGATAACCGCACCGCAGGGCGGCCGGTGTCAACCGACGACCGCTCGCATCACGTCGAGGCGATCGGTTGTGATGCCGTCGACGCCAAGGGCGGCCAGCTGTTCGGCCCGGACGACGTCGTTGACCGTCCACGCCACGACCCGGCCTGTCACCTGGCGCAGCCCGTCCACGGACGCCGCCGTGAGCAGGGTGTGCCGCACCGACACGCCGTCGTCGGGCAACTCCGCGCCGGTAACGACGCCGTGCAGATCGCGGCCGTCCTTGATCGTGCGCCACGTGCGAAACCCGGCGTCCCGATAACGGGCAAGATCATCGCAGCGGTCGGTACTGACCCGGAAGCGGTCCGCCGGGCCAAGCGTGCGGGCGAGCGCATCGACCAATGCCGCCCGCCTGAGCGAGTCGGTGTCCTTCGGGTCGAGCAGGACGAGGCAGTCGGCGGGAAGGCGGTCGACGGCGTCGAGCAACAACGCGTCGTGCGGCGGGCCAGCACGCCAGCGGAAGCGCCAGCTGTCGTGCTGCAGCCACCCGCGCACGCGGAGGAACGGTAGGTAATGCGACACCACGACTTCTGCGCCCGCCAGCTGGACGTCGAGCTCGAACGCTCCGGCGCCGGCCGCGACGAGTTGTGCGCAGCCAGCAGCGGTCGGCGGCGTCCGGTGCGCGACCAGCAACATGCCAGGGAGTATGCGCGAGGATCGTGTTCATGAGGGTGCTGATCCCGCTCCCGGACGCCGACTTCGACACTACCGAGGTCGCGGTCCCGTGGCGGTTGCTCACCGACGCCGGTCACGACGTCGTGTTTGCGACCGAGCGCGGCGGCGCACCTCCGCACTGCGATCACCGCCTGCTCGACGGCGTGCTGTTCGGACGACTCGGCGCCGACCCGGAGCCGATCGAGTTCTATCGCGAGTTGAGCAACGCCGCCGGGTTCACATCCCCGATGAGCTGGGGTGGACTGGAAATCGCCGAGATCGACGGGCTGCTGTTGCCCGGCGGCCACGCGCCGGGCATGCGCCAGTACCTCGGCTCGGCCGAACTGCAGCGCGTGATCGCGAATTTCTGGGCCACCGACCGGCCGGTCGGGGCGATCTGTCACGGCGTGCTCGTCCTCGCCCGCAGCACCGACTCCAGCACCGGGGCGAGCGTGCTGGCCGACCGGCGCACGACGTGCCTGCCGAAGTACATGGAGCGCAGCGGCTACTTCGCAACGGCCTGGCGGCTCGGCCGCTACTACCGCACGTATCCGGCCTACGTGCAGGATGAGGTGGTGGCCACCCTCGCCGACCCGGCCCAGTTCGAGCGGGGCCCACTCACCACTCGCCGCGGCACCCGGACCGATCACCGCAACGCCTTCGTCGTCGAGGACGGCAACTATGTCTCGGCGCGCTGGCCCGGTGACAGCTACTTGTTTGCGCAGCGCTTCGAGGCGTTGCTTGCCCGATGACGGAGGAGCCCGTGCCCGACTACCCGCAGGCGATCATCCCGGTCGACCACATCGAGCCGGTCCCCCGCCGGATCCGAGCGATGCTCAACGACCGGGTGGTGCTCGACACGACTCGCGCGCTCTACGTGTGGGAGTGGCCGCCGTATCCGCAGCTCTACATCCCGGTCGCAGACATCGATCCCGAGGCGTTGGTCGACGAGGACCACGCCCAGCGACTCAAACGGGGTACCGCCCGCCGGTACGGCCTGCGGGTCGGCGCGACCTCGCGGCCGGAGTCCGTACGCGTCTACGGCGAGGACGCTATCCCCGGCCTGGCCGGGATGGCCCGGCTCGACTGGGCGGCCCTCGACGCGTGGTACGAGGAGGACGAACAGATCTTCGTGCATCCGCGCAACCCCTACAGCCGTGTCGACGCGGTGCGTTCGAACCGGCGGGTACGCATCGAACTGGACGGCGTGGTCCTGGCCGAATCAAGCTCTCCGGTGCTCGTGTTCGAGACCGGTTTGCCGACGCGGTACTACCTCAATCGGACCGAGCTGCACTTCGAGCATCTCGAAGCGACCGACACGGTGACCGCCTGTCCGTACAAGGGGACGACGAGTGGCTACTGGTCCGCCCGCATCGGCGACACGACGTACGAGGACGTCGCCTGGACGTACGACTTCCCGACCCGCGAAGTGCTCCCGATCGCCGGGCTCGTCGCCTTCTACAACGAGAAGGTGGACGTGATCCTCGATGGCGAGCGCCTGCCGCGGCCGATCACCCACTTCTCCTGACCACGGAATCGGGTCCCGAAAAGACGCCAAAAAAACCCGTCCGCCGCTTCGGTTCCGGAGCGGCGGACGGGCTTGCCTGGATGAGCGCGTCTCTCATGCAGGCTGGCCGAAGTCCTGGGTGAACCAGACTTTGTGGTGTCGCAGGTCGAAGTAGACGTCGATCCCGACGTTCTTGAAGTTGCGATTGAGGATGTTCTGCCGGTGCCCGATCTCGCCCGGGAGCCGCTCGTTGAACATCTCCTTCTGCAAGGAGAGCAGGCCGGTCGTGGTCATCTCCGAGTTCCAGCCGACGTTCTCGCCGGCCATGCGCCAGGCGTATCCAGCCCGGCTGATGCGGGTGGCGAAGAAGGCCTCGCCGGCCAACTGGTGCGACATGACGTTGGCCCCGGCCATGGTCAGGTTGTGCCGGTGGGCGGAGAGGACGAGCTTGTAGTTCATCTGCAGGTAGGGGCGGCCGTTGTTGTGCCGCTCGGTGTTCATGAGGGTCAGCATCCGCTTGGCGAACGTCTGCGCGGTGACGCTGTCGTAGGTGATCGCCGAAGCCGGCGTGGTCAACTGCGGAGCGACCAGCAGGGCCGCTGCCGCGGCCAGCGCGGTGAGGGCGGACAGCAGCCGGCGGCCGGGAAGCAGCCAGGGACGCAGGCGGACCGGGCGGGACGGGAGAATCTGGGAATTGAAAGGTGTCGACATGACGTAACACCGGCCTCTCGACGCGTATTTGTATCGGCTTATCTAGCCAATGGAAATACTCCCCGGAAAGGACGCTGAGTACATGAGCAATGCGCATCGTGTTAGCTGGGGTAAATGGCCCTCCGGATACTGAGCTAGGCGCATCCGGGCAAAGGGCCCGGGTATTTGGTCGGGCCGACCCGGGCATTTAGTCGGGTGGGCCCGGGCAGTTGGGCCGGCACAAGGAAAAGCCCCACTTGCAGATCGCAAGAGGGGCTAATTCCGTTGTCTCTCGGTAGGTGGTCGGCCGGCGGCGGGGGTGTTACCGGCTTGCACTAACGAGAAACTGCTCGGCGCGCCCTTCGCGGGGGCTGTGGAAGGTAGCGCCTTGAGTAAGACACTAGGTGGCGCGGGCACCTCCGCGCAGAGCAGTCGACACCATAATTGGCCCCATCATCTGCATCGTCCGGCATAGTGCATCTGCATTAGTGGACGACGCTAATACGTCAGCCGTCCAGCCCGGACGGATATTCGATGACGCCTTCCCGAACCCCGGTCGCCACGGCTTCGAGTTTGGAATGGGCGTCGAGCTTGATCAGGATGGCCTGCACGTAATTGCGGACGGTGTTGATGCTCAAATGCAGATCTTCGGCGATCGCCCGGTTGGCCATCCCGCGCGAGAGGAGCACCAGGATCTGGCGTTCCCGGTCGGTCAAATCGTTGCCGACCGAGTGGTGGTTGCGGGTGAACCTCGACAGCAGGATGGCCAGGTCGCGCGACGACACGAGCGCCTCCCCCGCCGCCGCCACGCGCACGGCGTTGGCGACCTCGCTCGCGGCTCGGTCCTTCGTGAGGTAGCCCGAGCAGCCGGCTTCCAGTGCCGCGAGCAGCACCTTGTCATCCGCCATGCCGGTCAGCATCACGATCATGGCGTCCGGTACGCGTGACTTGATATTGGTCGCTACGGCGATGCCGTCCTGGAGCGGCATGCGGTAGTCGACGAGTACGACCTGCGGATCGAGCGCGACGGCCAGCCGGACGCCCTCGTCGCCGTCGGACGCGATCCCGAGCACCGCCATGTCGTCCTCGTCGGCGAGCAGCCGCGCCAGGCTGTCCGCGAACATCCGGTGGTCGTCGATGATCAGGACGCCGATCCGATCCCGGACCTGCTCAGTCATCGAGAACGTCCCGAATGGTTTCCAGGAGCTTCTTCTCGCCCACGGGCTTGGCCAGCACTTGCCCGCTGCGCGGCGCGGTGCCGGTGTCGTACCCCGTCATCATGATGACGGGCACACCGGAGGAACGGGCCTTCAGTTGCCGAGCGAGCTCATCACCGGGCATGCGCGGCATGGCCACGTCGGTCAGGACCAGATCGAACGAGCCCGGGTCGAGGTCGAAGACCTCGAGGGCCTCGACGCCGTCCACCGCGACGACCACGTCGTAGCCCGACTCCGCGAGCAGACGCGACGTGCCCACGCGCAATGCGGCCTCGTCCTCCACCAACAAGATCCGCTCGTGGCCCCGGGCGTGCACGTGCGGGGCCGGGAACTCCACGGCCTTGGCCAGCTCATCGCGGGCGGCATCAGTGACCACACCGGCACCGGGCAACCGCACCCGGACGGTGGTCCCCTCGTCCACGACAGAACGGATGTGCACGTCTCCCTCGTTCTGGCGCACGATCCCGTACACGGTCGCGAGACCCAGACCGGTGCCCCGCCCACGCGCCTTGGTCGAGAAGAACGGTTCGAAGGCCCGGGCGATGACGTCCGCGGCCATACCAGTGCCGGTATCGCTCACGCTGACCTGGACCATGCGCCGGTGCAACCCGTCCTCTTCGGTGACGTAGCCGGCGGCGATGGTGAGCCGGCCCCCGGCCGGCATGGCGTCCCGAGCGTTGATCGCCAGGTTCATCAGGATCTGCTCGAGCTGGCTGCGATCACACGTCGCGATCACTGGCGTATCGCCGAGCTCCAACTGCAGGTCGATGTCCTCGCCCAGCGTGCGTCCCAGCATGGAGCCCACGCCGCGCACGATGGTGCCCACGTTGAGGGGCTCTCGGTTCACTGGATCACGACGGGCGAAGGTCAGGAGTTGGCGCGTCAGCGCGGCACCGCGCTGCGCCGCGGCCCGGATCTCACCCAGGTCGGCCACCGCGACGGGGTCCTCGACCCGGCGGGCGGTCAGCACCACGTAGTTCAGGATGACGCCGAGCAGGTTGTTGAAGTCGTGCGCCACTCCTCCCGCGAGTTCACCGAGACTCTCGAGTCGATCGGACTGCCCGCGCTGGGCCTCGAGAGCATGACGCTGGCGTTCGGCATCGACCTCGATCCGCTCGCGGATGTCGCGGACCGCGGCGAGCACCAGGAGTTTGCCGCCCTCGTCGGGGACCGCGCTCAACATGATCTCGGCCGGGAACATCTCACCGTCCTTGCCCAGCGCCGACAGCTGCAAGCTCGACGCAGTTGGGCGCCCCGGCGGGTCGGCCCGATAACTGGTGCCGTACTCAACGAGCCGATCGCGGATTCCGCTCGGGACGAGTACCTCGACCGGTTCGCCGACCAACTCGGCCGCCGCCCAGCCGAACAGCCGTTCCGCCTGCGCGTTGACCAGCTCGATCCGCCCCGACGCATCGACGCCGATCGTCGCGTCCGGCGCGGATGCCAGCAGCGCGCGGAACCGGGACTCCCGGCGACGCGAGACGGTGGCGTCCCCGACCGCGACCGCGACGACCATGCCCTCGGCGGTCTGGAAGGTGTTCAAGCTGATCTCGGCTGGGAACAGCGACCCGTCGCGGCGGCGGCCGCAGAGCCCCGGCCCCGCCTCAGACGATCGGGCGGCCGCGGCGGGCTCGTGGCCGCGGCGCAATTCGATGTGCCGCCCCACCACTCCATCCGGAACGAGGCACTCGACCGGCTGACCCACCAGCTCGGCTCGCGGCCAGCCGAAGAGTTGTTCGGTGTAATCGTTGGCGAAGAGGATCGTGCCGTCGTCATCGACCGCAAGCAGTGCGAGCGGGGCCGCGGCGAGGAGCCCTTGCACCACCGCATCGGACGCAGTCGACGCCAACAACTCTCTACCGCCCTAACCCGCGCATCTGACCACCACCCGCGCCGAGCGCGAGCGGGGACGGCGACGGGCACGGTCCGCCCTCCGACAATGATGGGACGCGACCCGGTCTCATGCTGACCGTAATCGGACCCGCACGTAGCGTAGCCCCCTCTTTACGTGAATCACACCCTGTCGAACGTCCCGCGCTCCGACGGGGTCGGGCGACACGCCTGCCTGCCGACGAACCACCTCGGCTGGATGCGTCGGCACGGCCCGGCAACGCCCGCGCGGCAAGGGATACGCCCTCGGTGACCGGTCACCAAGACCAGGCCGGCAATGTGGTCGCCCATCCAGCGCGGTTCAATCGGGGGCGGTTCAGCTGAACCACCCTCAAGTACAGGTCGAACTTTCGGCTACGGGGGCGTCGAGCTGGTCCGCGCCGCGCTCGCAGCGGGTCGGTGGCTCGTTCACCACGGCCGGCATCGACGTGCTGTGGCCCGTGAAGGCGGTCGAGAAGATCACCACCGGCGCCGACTCGATGTCGAGCGAGGAGGTGGGCGCCCCCACCAGCACCTCGCCGCCAGGTTCGCGCCGGCGTGATGTCCCGCTGTCCGTGTCCGAGGGCTCGACGACTACCTGCTGTAGCGCGGTGTGTTTGTATCTTCAGCATTACGCTTCCCGTTCCATCGCCGACGCCGAAAGGAACTCCGCGGAGGGTCCGCGCCCGCCTGTCCGGCACCAAGATCAAAAACCTCGAGGGCAGCCCGTCGTTGAGCGAGAAAAACCAGATAAGTCAGCGACTCAACCCAGCGGGCATCTTGACATGAGTCATCGGGACCGACACGCGGCGGGAGACGACGTCATCGGCGCATTGAAGTCAGGAAATACGGGAGTTTTGCCCCTGACGGGCGAGCGCACCGTGCCGGGCATCCCGGAGGAGAACTACTGGTTCCGCCGACACGAAATCGCCTACGAGTACGCACTCGCCCACGTGCGCGGACAGGTGCTCGAGGTGGGTTGTGGCGAGGGCTACGGGACGGCCCGGCTGGCATCGGGAGCCGATCGGATCCTGGGCGTCGACTACGACGCCGCCACGATCGCCCACGCCGCGGCCACCTACCCAGGGGCCCAGTTCGTCCGCGGCAACCTCGCCGCCCTACCGGTCGCGACCGAATCGGTGGATGTGCTCGCGACGCTGCAGGTGATCGAGCATGTGTGGAACCACCCCGAGTTCGTCGCGGAATGCCTCCGTGTCCTGCGCCCGGGCGGGCTGCTGTTCGTGACGACGCCCAACCGGCTGACGTTCTCGCCTGGACTCGACGAGCCGGTGAACCCCTTTCACACCAGGGAGTTCACCGCCGCGGAGCTGGTCGCGCTACTCGAGACGTGCGGCTTCGAGTCGACGGCCGTCCACGGGCTGCACGCCGGGCCGAGACTTGCCGCCCTGGACGCCGCCTACGACCGGTCGTTCGTCGACGCGCAGCTCGCGGCGCCGCCGGACGAGTGGAGCGCGGGACTCCGGGCCGACGTCACATCGATCACGGCCGCCGATTTCGAGGTGCTGCCCGCCAGCGAGCGCGACGTCGACACGTCACTCGACCTCGTGATCCTGGCGACGCGAACGCAGGCATGAAGGCGCCGCCGGGAAGGATGCGGGCATGAAGGCCGACACGACGCCACTCACGCACCGGTCCGCCGTCCAACTTGCCGCCGCGATTCGCTCGGGCGCGACGACCTCGACGGAGGTGGTCGAGGCCCACATCGCGGTGTTGCAGCGCATCGCCGACACCAACGCGCTGGCCGCGGACCGCTTCGACCAGGCCCGCGACGAGGCGGCCGCGGCCGACGCCCGCGTCCGCGCGGGCGACACCGACCTGCCGCCGTTGCTCGGCGTTCCCGCGACGGTCAAGGAGATGCTGGCCGTCGAGGGAATGCCTCACACCGGCGGGTACCCACACCGGCGCAAGTACCGCGAGGACTCCGACGCGCCCGTGGTGGCCCGGCTGCGCGGCGCCGGCGCCATCGTCCTGGGCGTCGGCAACACCTGCGGCGCGTACATCTGGATCGAGTCGAACAACCCGGTCTACGGTCGGGTGTCCAACGCCTACGACCGCGCTCGCACGGCGGGCGGTTCGTCGGGCGGGGACGCGGTGATCGTCGGCTCGGGCGGCGCCCCGATCGCGCTCGGCTCGGACCTCGGCGGGTCGGTGCGCATCCCGGCCTTCTTCAACGGGGTCTTCGGGCACCTGCCCTCGCCGGGCCTCGTCCCGCTCACCGGACACTTCCCGATGCCGGTCGGCGACGTCCGCCGCCGGCTCTCGCCCGGCCCGCTCACCCGTCGCGCCGAGGACCTCATGCCCGTCCTGCGAATTATCGCCGGGCCGGACGGTGCCGACCCGCACACCACCGAGGGCGTGCTGGGCGATCCGGACGAGGTCAAACTTGCCGGAATGCCGGTGGTGGTGGCGACCCACTCATCGACGGTGCCGCTGCGCCCGGTCCTGCGGCGCGCGATCGACAATGCCGCGCAGAGCCTGCAGAGCAGCGGCGCCGAGGTGAGCGAAGCATCGTTGAAGCAACTGCGCTGGGCCCTCGCCCAGTTCGGCGCGACGGCCGTCACCGAGATCGACCTGTTGCGATCATGGGTGGACGTCACCGCGCCCACTGGCACGCAGCGCCAGCGCGCCCCATTTGCGGTGCGCGGGCCGGCGGCCGTCCTCAAGGTGGTCGACGCGGCGCCGGTTCGGGCGTTGCGGACCCGCGCGGCGCGCCGCTTGATCGACTCCGCCCAGCGCGCAGAGGACAGCCTCGTCGAGACGATCGGAGACGGCGTGCTGCTCTACCCGCCGTTCCCGCGGCTGGCGCCGCGGCACCGGCACACGCTGGGCCAGCCGTGGCTCGCGACCAACACCGCCGTCTTCAACCTGTACGGCTTGCCGGCGACGCAGGTCCCGCTCGGACTCGGTGACTCGGGGCTACCCCTCGGCGTGCAGGTCGTGGCCGCACCGGGCAACGACCACGTCAGCATCGCCGTGGCCCTGGAGCTGGAGCGCGCCTGCGGCGGCTGGGTCGATCCGGCGCAGCGTCAGGCCTGAGCCGCCGGATCGAGCGGCTCGGAGTCATCCGCATCGGCCGGATCGAACTCGGGGTCCTCAGGCTCGGTCGTCGCGGAGCGCCGCGTTCCCACGACCACCGGCGCCAGCGAGAGTGGGATGCCGATCGTTAACGTGATCGCGGCGAGCACCAGCCACAGACCGGCGTAGTCGTAGGAGTTGTCGGCGTCATCGATGTACACCGTGCCGAGGCCGTCGCACCCGACGTGGACGTCGCCCGTCAGCGGCGCGACGAACGAGGCGATCTGGTGCGTCAATTTCGTGTCGGCGGCTTCCGGACTGACCACCAGGACCCGCGGGGCGGAGCCCGCACCGGTCTGCGTGCACTGCAGGGCGGCGGGATCCAGCCCGAGCGTGACCTCCCGCTGGACGCCGCCGGCGATGGAGAGCCAGTAGGTGTGGCCCTGGGTGAGGTGGACGGTGGCCGGCGGAGCACCGCCGCTGGAGTAGGAGTGCTGCTCGCGTCCCGACTGGTAGCGGGAGAGGATCCAGAACGCGGCCCCGAGGACGATGAGCAACAGGCCCGCAGTTGCGGTGCGCATGCTCGGTGCTCGGGAGTCGGCCACGACAGCAGACTAGTGTGCGACGCCGTGCGCGTCCTGATGCTGTCGTGGGAGTACCCGCCGCTCGTCGTGGGCGGCCTGGGTCGCCACGTCGAGGCCCTGGCGCGGGAACTTTCCGCCAGCGGCCACGACGTATGTGTCGTGACCCGCGGCCAGTCCGCCGCGCGGATCGACGAGGTCCGCGACGGCGTCAGGGTCGTCCGGGCCGCCGTCGACCCGTTGGCCATCGACTTCACGACCGAGTCATTGCTCTCGTGGTCGCAGGCCGCCGAGCACGCGATGCTCCGGGCGGCGCTGCCGGTCGTGCGGCGCTGGCGCCCGGACGTCATTCACGCGCACGACTGGCTCGTCACCCAGACCGCGATCACGCTCACCGAGTCGACGGGGGCGCCACTCGTCGCGACGCTGCATGCGACCGAAGCCGGCCGGCACCAGGGCTGGCTGCCGCGGCCGCTCAACCTGGCGATCCACTCGGTCGAGAGATGGTTGGCGCGGCGGGCCGATGAGGTGATCACCTGCTCGAGGACGATGCGGGACGAGGCCGCCGCGCTGTTCGAGCTCGCGCCCGACCGACTGACCGTCGTCCCGAACGCCATCGACGCAGCGCGCTGGAAGGCGTCCGCTGCGGACACGACGGCGGCGCGCGACCGGCACGCCGTCCCCGGTCCCCTGGTCGTCTTCGCGGGTCGGCTGGCGCACGAAAAAGGCGTCCAGACCTTGCTCACTGCGGTTCGCCTGTTGCGCCCCGCCCACCCGGAGCTGCGGTTGGTGGTCGCGGGGACGGGACCGCACGCCGAAAGGCTGCACGCCCGGGCCCGAGCGCTGCGGATCGCCCGCCGCGTCGACTGGCCGGGCTTCGTCCCCGAGGAGCGGTTGCCGGCCCTGCTCGGAGCGGCCGACGTCGTGGTCGTGCCGTCGTTGTACGAACCGTTCGGGATTGTCGCGCTCGAGGCGGTGATCGCCGGGGCACCGTTGGTGGTGGCCGAGACCGGCGGGCTGCGCGATCTGGCGACGTGCGGCGTCGCCACCGCCGCGTTCCCGGCCGGCGACGCCGAAGCGCTCGCCACCGCGATCGAGAAGTTGCTCGCTGACCCGCCGGCCGCCCGCCGCGCCGTCGCCCGCGCGGCCCGGATCGTGCGCCGGGACTACATCTGGCCGACGGTCGCTGCGCGCACCGTCGAGATCTACGAACGCGCGGCCGGGCGTAACGTCCGATAACCCGGGTGCACGCCCGGCGTCAGCCCCTGCTGGTCGGCCATCCGCCCGAGCAGCGCGACGAGCGTCTCGTGTTCCTCGTCGGTCAGCGCGGCGCAGATGTCCTGCTCGTGAGCGCGGCCGATTCGCCCGACCAGCGCGAGCGTGCGCCGTCCAGCCTCGGTGAGCTGCAGGGCGTTGCGCCGTCGATCGGCGTCGTCGCGCACGCGCTGCACGTGTCCTGCCTGCTCGAGCTCGTCGACGAGGGCCACGACCCGGCTCGGCAGCATCCCGAGCACCGCGGCGAGTTCCTGCTGGCTGATGCCCGGTCGGCCGCTCAGCAGGCCGAGCACTCCGCACTGCGGCGGGGTCAGCTCGTGCTCGGCGACCCGTTCGGCGAAGCGCATCGCGGCATGCGTACCCAGCTGGGTGAGCAGGAAGGCCGCGCCCCGCGGTGGCCCGGCCGGAAAGTGGCTCATGGGCAAAACTGTAGCGTCCGATAATCATTCGTGCTATGAATGATTTATCTGACGAACTAAGGAGCACTCATGACCAGTTCGACTCTCGCGACCAAAAGGCGGCGGATGCACAGCGCCGGAGCGCCGCTCCTGCCGCCGACCATCGCCTACGCGGTGCTCACCGTCCTGGGCGTAGCGGTGCCGTCGGTCGCCGCCGGCGTTCGGCCGTGGACCTCCGACGCGGCGCTGCTCGACTTCTTCCAGCACCACAACGGCTCGGCGCATGCGAGCGCGTTCTTCACTCTGGGCGCCGCGATTCCGCTTGCGGTCTTCGTTGCGGTCTCGACGAGCCGCCTGCGCACGCTCGGCCTGGACGTCCCGGGCCGGATCATCGCCCAGATCGGCGGGACCGCCGCCGCCGCGATGCTCGCCCTGGCCGGGGTCGCGACGCTCGCCGCCACCCAGCCCCGCGTCGCCGACTCCGCCGCCTCGGTCCGGCTGCTCTACGGGCTCACCTTCGCCGCGGGCGGGCCCGCGTACGTCGTTTTCAGTGGTTTGCTGCTCGCCGGCGTTTCGGTGAGCGGGCTCATCGGCCGAGTCTTGCCGCGTGCCGTTGCCTGGTTCGGGCTCGTCATCGCCGTCGTCTGCGAGGTGGCGTCCCTGTCCGCGGCCTTCGACGGGATGGACCTGCTGCTCGCGGTCGGTCGCTTCGGCGGTCTGGTCTGGATGATCGCGGTCGGCCTCACGCTGCCCTCGACCCGACGCGAACTGCGGTCGCGCCAGGGAATCACCCGCGCCGTCGACGAGCCGAGCGTTCCTTCGCCACGCTGAGCCTCAGTCGAGCGTGCGGCGATCCTTGACCACGCGGGCCGGCACGCCGACCGCGACGCAGTACGCCGGAAGGTCGCGGGTGACCACGGCGTTCGCGCCGACCACCGATCCCTCGCCGATCAGGACCCCCCGAGACACGGTGACCTTCGTGCCGAGCCACACGTCCGGCTCGATGCGCACCCGCGACTTGGCGATGCCCTGGTCCTTGATCGGCGTCGTCAGATCGGCGAACTTGTGGTCGAAGTCGGAGACATAGACGCTGTCGGCAAACAGGGCCGCCGCCCCGACCTCGACGTCCAGATAGCAGTTGATGGAGACGTCGCGGCCCAGCACGCTCTTGTCACCCACGCTGAGCGTTCCCTCGTGGCAGCGTAGGGCGGTGTTGACGCCGAGGTGCAGCCAACGCCCGAGGATCAGGCGACCGTAACCGCGACGGGCGTACAGCTCCACCCCGCGATCCATGAACACGAACCCGCGGGTGATCACGTGCGGATTGGCGATCTTGAACCGAAGGAACCGCCAATAGCGCACGAGGTACCAGGGTGTGTACGCGCGGTGCCGGAACACCCAGCGCAGCGACGTCAGGGTCAGGAACCGCACGCTGTGCAGGTGCGGATCAGGACGCTGCAGCACCGGACGTCCCACCCAGTCCCAGCGCGTCGATCAGTTCGCGGGCAGTCGCGCAGATCGGGTCCGCACCCGCGCGGGCCAGCTCACCGGGCCGGCCGTAGCCCCATCCGGCCCCGATGCAACGGATGCCGTGCGTGCGCGCGCCCGCGACGTCGTGCTCACGATCGCCGACCATCAGAACGTCATCGGGATCCGGCTGGCCCAGGCGCTGCAGGACCTTCCCGATGACCAGTGCCTTCGTCCGCAGCGATCCGTCCAACTCGTCACCGCCGACGGTGTCGAAGAACGCCGTGAGTCCGAGGTGTTCGACGATGGGCACCGCGTAGTGCTCCGGTTTGCTGGTGGCGACCGCGAGGCGCAGGCCCGCGTCGCGAGCGGCGCCGAGCACCTCGGGGATGCCTGCGTACGCGGTCGTATCGAACATGCCGCCGGCACCGTACTGCTCTCGGTAGGCGGCGATGACCGGCGCCAGCATGTGCGCGCCGATCAGCGGCGGCAGCGAGTCGTAGAACGGCGGGCCCAGTAGTGCGCGCTCGGTGAGCGGGTCGAGTTGCGGCAGTCCGTTCACCGCGAATGCGTGTCGCAATGCGGCGAGGATGCCTGGCGCAGAGTCCGACAGTGTGCCGTCGAGGTCGAACAAGAGGACGGAGGCGGACCTGTCCACGCGTCGCGGCACGGCCACACCAGCACCCTTCGTCATCGAACTCGGACCGCCATAGTCTCCCAGCGCCCGGCGCCGACCACCTCTGGCGGGTGGCGCTCGGTCCGCGCACCGGTCACTTTGCACCCCCGCCCGGTGCATTCGCATGCTCGCCGTCAGGACGTCCGGCACTTCGGCGCGCACCGTAAGGCCCGTGTTAAGAACGCTGCCGCAGCGCACTCTCATTGCAGGACGGCAAGGCGTCGTTCACCCCCAGTCAGTACTCCATCCGGAGCACAAAGGAGTCAGTCATGACAACGATCCTCGTCCGCATGTTCCTGATGGCGCAGATCGCGCTCAGCGACCTCGGCGACCGCGCCCGCCAGCACGACAACGAGCGCGGCGCGACCGCGGTCGAATACGGCCTGCTCGTTGCCCTCATCGCCGGCGTCATCATCGCCATCGTCACCCTGCTCGGCGCCAAGATCGGGGCCATCTTCACCGACATCACCGGCAAGCTCTGACGGCTGCGGAGCACGTACCACGTCCGACGACATTGCCGGCCGCACCGGCCAAGAGAAATTCGGATCCTGGAATGCAGCCGTCATCGACGGCTGCATTCCAGATCGATATGTGGGAGGACCGCCGTGAAGCTCCGTGGATTCGATAATGCCGCAGCGCGAGATCGCGGTGCGGTGGCGGTCGAATTCGCGCTCATCGTGCCGATCCTCGTTGCGCTCGTCTTCGGATTCATCGACTTCGGCCGCGCCTACAACGAGCAGATCACGCTGACCCAGATTGCCCGCGAGGGCGCGCGGCTGGCCTCGCTCAACATCGTCGACTACAAGGCCCGGATGATGCTCGCCGTGCCCGCGTCGTGGGCCGGAAAGGTCACCATCGGCGGCAGCGCTCTCTGCACCGTCAACTCAACCGCGAGCACCGACGTCACGGTGACGGTCACGAGGCAGTTCAGCTTCACGCTCCCGGTGGGAACCACGCTCACCCTCACCGGGAAGGCGACGATGCCATGTCTCGGCTGATGCGGCGGGTGCGCGGCGCCGGCTCCGAACGGGGCGCGGTCGCCGTGCTCGTGGCGGTCGTCCTCGGGTCGGGCGTCATGGTGGGCCTGGGCTCGATTGTCATCGATGCCGGCCAGGCGTACTCCGAGCGGGCGCAACTGCAGAACGGCGCCGACGCCGCTGCGCTGGCCGTCGCCGCTCGGTGCGCGTTAGGCGCGGCAACTTGCGACACCGGCACGTCGGCCTCGAGCATCGCCGGCACGTATGCGAACAAGAACTCGAACGACACCACATCGACCGTGGCCCTGGTGTGCGGGCACGACTCCTTCGGCAAGCTGCTTCCCTGCCCGGCACCGAATCCCGCTAAGCGGATCAACTGCGGCGACGCCCCGACTGCGAACTCGCAGTACGTCGAGGTGCACACGGCGACCCGCACGTCGACCGGCCAGGCACTGCTACCGCCGGTGTTCGGCCGCGCGCTGTTGGGGGCCTCCTTCAACGGCATCGGCGTCACCGCGTGCGCCCGTGTCGCCTTCGGCACGCCGGCCGGTTCGTCCGGGCTGGCCCTGACTGCTTCGTACTGCGAATGGAAGGCCGCGATCACGGCCACCGGTGGCACGGAGTTGAACCCGAAGTACGCATCACCGCCGCCGGCCGTCCCGCCGACCACTTCCGAGATCGTCATCTACTTCCACGACACGGCGCCCACCCCCAGCCACTGCATCGCCGGACCGTCCGGGTTCGACGTGCCGGGTGACTTCGGGTCGACCCAGACCACCGACACCAACTGCAACACGAAGTTCAACTTCGACCCGGCCGGTGGCTCGACGACCTATGTCGCGCTGCCGGGAAGCTCGCTGTCCGCGCCGTGCCAGGCTGCGCTTCTCTCCGCCCAGCTATCCCACCGAATCGTGTTCCTGCCCATCTACGACGCGGTCACCGGCACCGGCGGCAACGGCACCTACACGCTGTGGAGAATGGCCGCCTTCGTGATCACCGGCTACTACTGGCCCTCATGGAGCGCCAACTCCTGGCTGACCCAGACCCAGCCCTGCAAGGGCAATGCGCGCTGCATCTCCGGCTACTTCACGACCGGAGTTTCGCCCGGCCAAAACATCATCGCCGGCAGCGGCGCTGGGGCCTCTGTCCTTCGAATCACGAACTGATCACCAGGAGCTGGACACCATGAAACGACGAGTCCTGATGGTCATCCTGGCCGTGACCCTCGGCCTGGTCGGCGCCGGCACGATCTTCGCCTATCTCAAGAACACCGACAACCGCGCGGTGGCGGGAAAGCAGCCGGCGACGGTGCTGGTCGTCGCCAAGCGGATCCCGGCCGGCACCACGATGAAGTCGGTGATCGCCGGCGGGTACGTGAAGGCGGACAAGGTGCCCGCCTCCGCCAAGCCCGCCGATGCGCTCGCCCGGCTCTCTGACGTCAAGGTCACCGACGTCGCCCTCGCCGATGTCCAGACCGGCGGGGTCGTGGTGCGGGAAATGTTCGGCCGCCGCCCGCCGGCCACCAGCGGGTTGACGATCCCGGACGGGATGGTCGCCGTCTCGATCTCGGTGAGCTCCAGCGCCGACGTCGCGGGCTACGTCCAACCAGGATCGGAAGTCGCCGTGTTCGACACGTTCGTCACGCTCGACGCGAAGGGAACGCCGGCCGGCACCAAGGATCAACCCAACCGGACGGACAACTGGGCCACGAAGCTGCTGCTCTCCCGTGTCCCGGTGCTGGCGGTGTCGCAGGCCGCGCCCACCGGGACGCAGGTAGGCGTTGCCGCCGAATCCCTGCTCGTGACGATCGCCGTCAACCAACGCGACGCCGAACGGGTGATCCACGTCGCCCACACCGGAAGTCTGTACCTCGCTCTGCTCTCCGATCATTCGATGACGAAGCCCAGCCCCGGGGTCGACAACCAGGGCCGGCTCGGAACCCTCTTCGGTGGCGCCAGCCAGGCCGGCGCGCAATGACGATCTTCTGCCGGACCGGCACGCCCAGGCCGCAGGCCAGCGAGGCCGCTCTCCCGGCGCCGGTGACCGTGGTGTCCAGCCTGACCTTCGCGATGGCAATCTTGGACAGCGCGGCCGGCGAACGCCTGGTGGTCATCGACAACGATGTTCCGCTCGCCGACGCGCTCGCCTTCACAACCCACACCGCTGCTCGGCACCCGTCGGTCGGGGTCATCATCATCCGACCGAGCCTGGACGTCGGCGAGATCCAGCTGGCGATGCGAGCCGGGGCCCGCGACGTCCTCGACATCGCCGACATCGCCGGACTGTCCGCGGCGTGCGCGAGGTCGCTCCAGCACTCGTCGCAGGTGCGGACGGAGCCTCGGACGGACCTCGACCGGTCGACCGAGGGAAAGATCATCACCGTCTTCTCGGCCAAGGGCGGCGCCGGCAAGACCACGATCTCGACGAACCTCTCGGTGGTCCTGAACGACGGCGGCAACGCCCGGGTCTGTCTGGTCGATCTGGACCTCGCCTTCGGGGACGTCGCGATCACGCTGCGTCTGGAACCGCGCGTCACCATCATCGACGCGCTGGCCATGACCGAACTCCAACCGGACGACGTCGCGTCGATCCTGACGAACTACCGACCCAATCACGACTGCCTGCTCGCCCCGGTCGCGCCCGGCGACGCCGAGAAGATCCCGGCGACCCTGACGACGACCTTGCTCGGTGCACTGGCGCAGCGTTACGACTACGTCGTCGTGGACACCCCGTCGCAGTTCAGCGACCATGTGCTCGCCGCTCTCGATGCCTCCGCATTCCACGTGCTGATCACGACGCCGGAGCTGCCCTCGCTCAAGAACCTGCGACTGACCCAGGACATGTTCGATCTGCTCGGTTACGACAAGAAGTCGCGACTGCTCGCGCTGAACCGGGCGGATGAGAACGTCGGCCTCAGCCTCGCCGATGTGGTGCAAGTGGCGGGTAGCCCGCTGGCGATTCGGATCCCGTCCAGCCCGGACGTGCCGACGTCGATCAACCGGGGAACCCCGCTCGCCGCGGATCACCCCGATCATCCGATCACGCTGGCAATTCGCCGGCTGGCGGCGGAGAGCTTCGCACCGGAGCTGACCGTTCACGGAAAGCACCGCGCGCGGCGGATCCCGAAGCTCCTGAACCGAAGGTCGTCATGAGCCTCACCGACCGGATCGCTCGCGGCGCGCCGGTGCCGCAGTCGGCGAACGAACAGCGGCCGATCCCCTCAACCGTCCGCACCCCGCATCCGGTGGACCGGTTCGTGTCGATAAAACTCAGGGTCCATGCCGCGCTTCTCGAGGCGCTCGGGCCAACGCTCTACGACGCGAACATGTCCGAGGCCGAACTGGCGAACCGGGTGCGGATCGCGCTGCAGACGGCCGTGGAGGCGGAGGAGTCGCTGCTTTCCGGTTCCGAGCGCGCCCGAATCATCGACGAGGTCTCGGACGAGATCCTGGGTAACGGACCGCTCGAGGTGTTCCTGCGCGACCCGGCGGTGTCCGAGATCATGGTCAACGGACCGAAGCAGATCTACCTCGAGCGCTCCGGAAAGCTCGTTGTCGCGCCGGTCACCTTCACCGATGAAGCCCACCTGCGGCGGACGATCGACAAGATCGTCGCCCGCGTCGGCCGACACGTGGACGAGGCCAGTCCGATGGTGGATGCCCGGCTCCCTGATGGCAGCCGAGTGAACGCGATCGTTCCGCCGATCAGCCTCGACGGTTCATCGCTGACGATCCGAAAGTTTTCCGCCGACCCGCTGACGGACGCGGACCTGATCGGATTCGGCACGATGACCCCGCAGGTCGCAAAGTTCCTCTCCGCCTGCATCCGGGGCCGGCTGAACGTGCTGATCTCCGGCGGGACCGGCTCGGGCAAGACCACAACCCTGAACGTGCTGTCGAGCTACATCGGGCCGGACGAGCGGATCGTCACGATCGAGGACGCGGCGGAACTCCAGCTGGTCCAGGACCACGTCGTCCGCATGGAGGCGCGCCCGGCGAACACCGAGGGCCGTGGCGAGGTCACGGTCCGCGACCTGGTCCGCAACGCCTTGCGGATGCGGCCCGACCGAATCATCGTCGGCGAGGTTCGCGACGGCGCGGCGCTCGACATGCTCCAGGCGATGAACACCGGTCACGACGGTTCGATCACCACGCTGCACTCGAACTCACCGCGTGATTCCCTCTCGCGGCTGGAGACGATGGTGTTGATGGCCGGCATCGAGTTGCCGCAGCGGGCCATCCGTGAGCAGGCCGCATCGGCGATCGATCTGATCGTGCACCAGTCCCGGCTGCGCGACGGCAGTCGCCGCATCACGCACATCACCGAGGTTTCCGGCATGGAGGGCGACATCATCACCCTCCAGGACATCTACCTGTTCGACTTCTCGGCGGGACTCGACGCGAGCGGCCAGCACATCGGAGTGCTCAAGCCCACCGGGCTCCGCCCGCAGTTCACCCAGACGATCCTCGACCGAGGTGTCGCGTTGCCCCTGCCGGACGCACCTGCGGAACGGTGGTGATCGGGATGCAACTCATCGTCGTACTGGTCTTCGCGGGCATCGTCTTCGGCGTGCTGGCCGCCACGTATACGCCGGCGATCGACCGGCGACGTCGCCTCCGCGAGGCCGCGATGTACCGCGTGCAGCGACCCGAAGAGACGGCGCCCTCTGAGAACCGCGGAATCACCCGGATTGTGCTGCGCCTCGCCGACCGGGTGCTGCAGGGCCGGCGAAAAGGACCGGAGCTGGCCGAGGAGTTGAGCCGGGCGGGCATCGGCCTCGGGGCTCAGGAATGGATGGTGGTACGGCTCTCGGCCGGCGTGGTCTGCGTCGCCGTGGTGTTGTTCGCGTCCGGCAGCTTCATCATGGCGGTGCCGATCGGCTTGCTCCTGACGTTCGTGTCGTTCCGGATGTACTTGAAGATCAAGTTGTCGAAGCGGTGTGCTGCCTTCGCCGACCAACTGCCGGACGTTCTACAACTCGTGGCCGCGTCATTGCGTTCGGGGTTCTCGTTGAACCAGGCACTTGACGCGGTCGTGCATCAGGGCGAGGAACCCTGCGCTCCCGAGATCGGACGCGCGCTGGCCGAGGCCCGGCTCGGCGTCGATATCGAGGATGCTCTGGACAAGGCGGCCGACCGGATGCGGTGTCGCGACCTCTCCTGGGTCGTCATGGCGGTGCGGATCTCTCGCCAGGTGGGCGGAAACCTGTCCGAAGTCCTGGTCACCACAGTGCACACCATGCGTGAACGCGCTCAACTGCGCCGGCAGGTGCGCTCGCTCAGTGCCGAAGGGCGGCTGTCCGCGTACGTGCTCGTGGCGATGCCGATCGGGGTCAGTGCGTGGCTGTTCGCCGTGCGACGCGAGTATCTGCGACCGCTCTGGACCACCGTGCCCGGCATCGGCATGCTCATCGCCGCGCTCCTCGGGATCCTGATCGGGGCGTGGTGGCTGAGCCGCGTCGTCAAGATCGAGGTATGACATGTCGCAACTACCGCTGCTCTTCGGCCTGGGATCCCTCGCCCTGGCCGGATTGGCCGGCGCATCAGCTCTGCGCAAACCGCAAAGTGCGGCCAGCTCCGGCGTCGCCCATATAGCTGCGATCTACCGGGCGGGCGCGCCGGTCACCAAGGTCGAACCCGACGCCGCCGCGACACTGTCCCCCGTTCTCGACCGGTTCCGACGGATGACGGTGGTCATCGCTCCGGCCCGGAGCACCGGCAAGATCCAGCGCAGCCTCGACCGGGCCGGCAATCCCCCGAACTGGACCCTCGACCGCGTCCTCGCCTACAAGTCCATCGCGATGATCGGGCTCTGTGCGTTCGCCCTGTTCGTCGGTATGGGCCGCGGGGCCGCGGTCATTCTCTTCGTGATCGGCGGAGCGGTGGCCGGCTTCCTGTTGCCGGACCTGCTCGTCCACAACTCGGGGGTCAAGCGTCAGGAAGACATCGAGAGGGCACTGCCCGACGCCATGGACATGTTGACGGTGTGCGTCGAAGCCGGACTCGGCTTCGACGCCGCTCTGACTCAGGTTGCGCGCAACACCGAAGGTCCGCTGACCAGAGAGTTCGCTCGTGTCCTTCAGGAGATGCAGTTCGGCAAGTCGCGCACCGAGGCGCTGCAGGCGCTGTCCGAGCGGACGACCGTGTCCGAGCTGAGGGCCATGGTGCTGGCACTGATTCAGGCGGCCAAACTCGGCATCCCGATCGCCGCGGTCCTGCGCGAACAGGGCAAGGAGATGCGGTTGAAGCGGCGGCAACGAGCCGAGGAGAAGGCTCAGAAGGTCACCGTCAAGATTCTTTTCCCATTGATCTTCTGCCTGTTGCCCGCTCTGTTCATCGTGGTGATGGGGCCGGGCGTGCTCACCCTGGTCAAGTCGCTGTCAGGGGTCTGAGCGCCGCACAGCGGCGGGTTTCAGTCCAGTGATCTCGGCGTTGTAGAACAGGCCTCTAGGCACGATTCCTTCGAGCCGGGCGTCCACCGCCGACAACCGCTGCCAGTTCCTCAGTGCGAAGTTGGCCCACCGCATGCCCAACTTCTCCTTGGGCACCGCGCACTCGAACGTGCGCACCGGCCAGCCGAACCAGGAGGCGAGCAGTTCCGACGTCGCCACGCGGACGTGGACCGCTCCGGCCGCGCCGGCCGTCGCCTCGAGACCGCGCGGATCGAAGGTGTGGACGTCGACCACAGCCTCGAGAGCGGCCGCGCGTGACGACTCGTCCAGCTCGGCCTGCGGTCGGCGCCAGTCGGCCAACTGCGGCAGCCGGGTGGCCCGCGTCGCCGCCCACCAGGTGAAGCGGGACAGCCGGCGGGCAACGACGTCCCCGTGCTTGGTCGGCTCACCGGCGAAGACGAACCGCCCGCCGGGCTTGAGCACCCGGATGATCTCGGCGAACGCCAGATCGAGGTCGGGAATGTGGTGCAGCACGGCATGGCCGATGACGATGTCGAACGAGTCGTCGTCGTAGGGCAGCCGCTCCGCGTCGGCGACCCGGCCCTCGACCTCGAAGCCGAGCCCGCGGGCATTGCGCTGCGCGACCTCGACCATGCCGGGGCTCAGGTCGGTGACGTGTCCCTCGTCGATGACTCCGGCGAGCTTGAGATTCAGCGTGAAGAAACCCGTCCCGCAACCGAGCTCCAGCGACTTGGCGTACGGCCAGCCTTCGGTCCCGGCGACATGCACGAACCGCCCGCGCGCATAGTCGATGCAGCGCTCGTCGAACGAGATCGACCACTTCTCGTCGTAGGTGCCGGCCTCCCAGTCGTGGTACAGGATGTTGGCCAGCTTCTTGTCGTGCCACGCAGCGGCAACCTCGTCGGCCGTCGCGTTGGGGTGCGGGGCGGGCGCACTCACGTGAACGCGGCCTTGCCCGGTCCGCTCTCGATGAACGAGGCCATCCCGATCGCGCGGTCCTCGGACGCGAACAACGACGCGAACAGGTGGGACTCGAGGCGCAGACCGCTGGCCAGGTCCGCGTCGAGGCCACCGTCGATCGCGGCCTTCGCGGCGGCCAGAGCGAGCGCCGGACCCTTGGCGAACTTCGCCGCCATTGCCACCGCTGTCGGGTAGACGTCCTCCTTGGGGACGACGACGTCGACGAGGCCGATCTCGAGCGCCTCGGCGGCGTCGACGAACCGCCCGGTGAAGATGAGGTCCTTGGCCTTCGCCGGGCCGATCAGCCGGGGCAGGCGTTGGGTCCCACCTGCGCCCGGGATGATCCCCAGCAGGATCTCCGGCTGGCCCCACCTGGCGTTGTCGGCGCTGACCCGGAAGTCCGCCGTGAGCGCGAGCTCGCACCCACCGCCGAGCGCGTAGCCAGTGACGGCCGCGATCACCGGCTTGGGGATGCGCGCGATCGCGTCCAGGGCCGAGCTGAGCCGGCCCGCGTCGCGGAACATGTAGGCGTGGTCCTGGCCAGCGAACTCCTTGACGTCAGCGCCGGCCGCGAACACCTTCTCGCCGCCGTAGATGACGGCGGCGCGCACGGTGGGATCGGAGCTGATCCGGTCGGCGGCGGCGCGGAGTTGTTCCTGCAGCGCGGTGTTGATCGCGTTCATCGGCGGGCGGTTCAACCGGATCGTGGCCACCCCGACCGGGGAGCCTGCGGACCCGTCACCGATCTCGACGGTCACCAGCTCGTCGGACATCTACCCCCCTCAGTACCTGTGACGCTCGTCCACGGAAGCCTACGGCGTGCCCGCCGCGGGCTAGGGTCCGGACCCAGAGGCAGGAGGTCGCATGAATCTTTCGCGCATCGAGTCGCTGCCGGTCGTCCAGGCGGTCGGCGTGCGGGTCCTGAAGGTGCACCAGGCGGTGTACGAACGCAGCGGTGGGCGCGTGGGGCACTGGTTCTTCGGCACCCACAACCTGCTGCTGCGCACGGTCGGGGCGAAGACCGGCCAGCAGCGCACCAGCGCGCTCGTCTACGTACGGGACGGGCGGGACTACGTCGTCGTCGCGTCGATGGGCGGGGCGCCGCGGTCGCCCGGCTGGTACCACAACCTGAAGGCGGATCCGCAGGTCGAGATCCAGGTGGGGACGAAGCGGCTGCCTGTCACTGCGCGGACCGTCTTGCCCGGTGACCCGGACCGCGAGCGTCTGTGGGAGCTCGCAGACACCAACAACGCCGGCCGATACACCGCCTACCAGCGCGCGACGAGCCGGCCGATCCCGGTCGTCGTGCTCGCTCCCCGCTGACCTGCTTCGCCGCACCCGTCCGCGTGCGACTCAGCCCGCTCGCGCGTACCAGCGACCGTCGCGCCGCTCGACCGTCAGCGCCAGCCCGAACGTCTCTGACAGCGGTCCATCGGCGAGGACGTCCCGAGCGAGCCCGGAGGCGACCACTGCGCCGTCGCGCAGCAACATCACGTGCGTGATCCCGGGGGGCAGCTCCTCGACGTGATGCGTGACCAGAACCGACGCGGGTGCGCCCGGGTCGGCGGCGAAGCGGGTCAGCCGGCGCAGTAGGTCCTCCCGACCGCCCAGATCGAGCCCGGCTGCCGGCTCATCCAGCAGCAGCAGCTCGGGATCGGTCATCAGCGCCCGGGCGATCTGTACCCGCGCCTTCTCGCCCTGGCTGAGGGTGCCGTAGGTCCGGGTCGCAAAGGCGCCGACGCCGAGCCGCTCGAGCAGTGCCGTCGCCCGGCGCACGTCCCACCGTCCGTAGGCCTCACGCCACCGGCCGAGCACCGAGTATCCGGCGCTCACGACCACGTCGCTGACCAACTCCCGGCCGGGGATGCGCTCGGCCAGCGCGGCACTGGCCAGTCCGATCCGGGGCCGCAACTCGAAGACGTCCACCCGGCCGAGCCGTTCGCCGAGGACGAAGGCCTCCCCGGAACTCGGGTGCATCGTCGCGGCAGCGATCTGGAGCAACGTGGTCTTGCCGGCCCCGTTGGGCCCCAGAACCGCCCACCGCTCGTCCTCTTCCACTGTCCAGTTGATGCGATCGAGCAGGGTCTTGGCCCCCCGGCGGACGGTGACCTCGACGAATTGGATCACCGCATCCGGGTTGAGCTCTGCCACCTGCCCATCAAAGCAGTGCCGGGACCGGCTCAGTCGGCGGGACCGGCCACGAGCGTGACCTTCGCGGTGTGCGACGAGCCATTAGCCGCGGTCCACGAGACCGACGTTGAGGTGCCCGGGGATAGCGTGCCCAGGACGTTCTTGAGCCCGGCCGCCGAAGTCACCTTCTTGCCGCCGACCGCGGTGATCGTCGATCCGGCGGTGATGCCTGCGTTGGCGGCCGGGCCGCCCTGGAGCACGGAGGTGATCCCGGCACCGCCGCCGGCGGTGTCGGCCACGCCCACGCCGATGAAGGCGGGCAGGCCGATGTGGATCGTCGACGTCTCGATGCCCGACTCGATCTGAGCGGCCAACGTGACCGCGTTGTTGATCGGGATCGCGTAGGCCGTCTCGGTGGCCTGCGTGGTCGAGGCGGCGGTGTCCATGCCCACGATCTGGCCCGCGGCGTTGTACAGCGGGCCGCCGGAGTCGCCGGAGATGATCGGCGCGTTGACCTCGATCAGGCCGGTCAGTTGCTCACCGTTCTGGCCGGTCTCGTCAGTGGCGGTGATCGACTGGTTCAGTGCGGTGACGGTGCCCTTCGACGCGCGCAGCGTCCCGGTGCCGCCTGCGTTGCCGACGCCGACGATCGAGTCGCCAACGGCGAGACCGGACGAGTTGCCGACCTTGGCTGTCGTCAGTCCGGAGGCGTTGTTCAATTGCAGGACGGCGACGTCGGCGGTCGGGTCGGTGCCGACCACGCTCGCGGTGTAGGACTTTCCGGTCGACTCGACCGTGACGGTGATGCTGGTGGCACCTTCGACAACGTGGTTGTTGGTCAGGATTTCGCCGTTCGAGGTCAGGATCATCCCGGTGCCTGCGCTCTCGGCGTTCTGGTACTTGAGCACCGAGACGATGGTGACGACCCCGGTCTGCTGCGCGGTGGTGGCGAGCGCCGCGCTCGTCGAGGTGCCGCCGTTGGTCGAGCCGCCCGGGACGGTGCCGTTGCCGCCGGGGAAGATCCCGCCGTTGCCGCCCGGCACGGTTCCGTTGCCGCCCTGGGTCGACGGGACCAGCTGGGCGAGCGATCCCGATCCGGCCACCGTGGACGAACCGCTCTCGGCGACCGCGACGCCGCCGATGAGCCCGGCTGCGGCCAGAGCGGCGATGCCAGCCGTCAGTACTCGCCTGCGGTGCCGCCGGGTCGGCGGAGTCGGGGCGGCCGGCGGGAGCGGGGGTGCCGCCGGAGGGCCGTAGAACTGGGGGTCGGAGTACGGATAGCTCGTGGTCATGCATTCAGGAAAGCCGCCGCAGTGAAATGCGCGCTGAGCGTTACCCATGAGGAACCTGGGAGTCGGCGGGCCGCAAGCACGATCCACTACAGTCCGACCGGTGCTGCCCGAGGAGATGACTGCCGCGGTCGCCGCGCGGCTGGATCATGCCTGGCCCGGGGCGCCGTTTCCACTGGGTGCCCACTGGGACGGCGAGGGTACGAACTTCACGCTGTGGTCGACGACCGCCACGGCCGTCACGGTGTGCCTGTTCGACGACGCCGGCCTCGAGACCCGCATTCCGCTGGGCGACCGCACCTATCACGTGTGGCACGGCTACGTGCCCGGTGTGGGGCCGGGTCAGCGGTACGGGTTCCGGGTGGACGGCGCGTTCGACCCGGCGCAGGGCCTGTTCCACAACCGGAACAAGCTGCTGCTGGATCCGTACGCGCGCGCGATCGAGGGCGACTTCACCGAAGACCCGTCGGCCTATCCGGGCAGCGGTGCGGACTCCGCGCCGTGCGTACCCCGGTCGGTGATCGTGCACGACGCGTTCCCGTGGGGCGACGACCACCGCCCGAACGTCGCGTGGGACGACACGGTCATCTACGAACTGCACGTCCGCGGCTTCACCAAGCGGCACCCGGACATCCCGGCGGAACTGCGCGGCACGTACGCCGGCCTGGCGCACCCGGCGGCGATCGAGCACCTGCAGTCGCTCGGGGTCACCGCCGTCGAGCTGATGCCGATACATCACTTCGTCTCCGAGCCGCACCTGCAGCGCCGTGGTGCGCGGAACTACTGGGGCTACAACTCGGTCGGCTTCTTCGCCCCGCACGCCGCCTACGCCGCGCGCCGAGGCGACCAGGTGCGCGAGTTCAAGGCAATGGTGCGCGCGCTGCACAAGGCCGGCATCGAGGTGATCCTCGACGTCGTCTACAACCACACCGCCGAAGGCGGGCCCGGCGGCCCGATGCTCGAATTCCGCGGCATCGACAACGGCTCCTACTACCGGCTGTCGGCCGAGGACCGCTCCCAGTACGTCGACTACACCGGCTGCGGCAACACCTTCGACGCGCGCCGGCCGTTCCCGCTGCAGCTGATCACGGACTCGCTGCGCTACTGGATCACCGACATGCACGTCGACGGGTTCCGGTTCGACCTTGCGTCTGCACTGGCCCGCTCCCTGCATGACGTCGACAAGCTTTCGTCCTTCTTCGACACGATCCACCAGGATCCGATCATCTCGCAGGTCAAGCTGATCGCCGAGCCCTGGGACATCGGCGACGGCGGCTACCAGGTCGGTGAGTTCCCGCCGCTGTGGACCGAGTGGAACGGCATGTACCGCGACACGGTTCGCTCGTTCTGGGCGCACGGCGGCGACGGCGTGCGTGATCTCGCCTACCGGCTGTCGGGATCGTCGGACCTCTACGGCGACGACGGGCGGCTGCCGATCGCGTCCATCAACTTCGTCACCGCCCACGACGGATTCACGATGCGCGACCTCGTCTCCTACGAGCGCAAGCACAACGAGGCCAACGGCGAGGACAACCGCGACGGCACCGACGACAACCGGTCGTACAACTGCGGATTCGAAGGCGAGCCGGCCCCGCCGGAGGTGCGGGAACTGCGACTGCGGCAGGTCCGCAACCTGCTCTCGACCCTGCTGCTCTCCACCGGCGCGCCGATGCTCGTGGCCGGCGACGAGATGTGGCGCACCCAGGCCGGCAACAACAACGCCTACGTCCAGGACAACGAGGTGTCGTGGGTCGACTGGACGCCCACCGACGAGGGCGACGACATGCTCGCGCTGGTCCGCCGGCTGCTCGACCTCCGGCGGAAGCACCCGGTGCTTCGCCAGAGCGCGTTCTTCGAGGGGCATGCAGTGCAGGGCGGCGACGGGTGTAAGGATCTCGCCTGGTTCCATCCGGCCGGACGCGAGCTGGCGGCGGGCGACTGGTTCGACGCCGGGCTGCGCTCGATCGGCATGTACCTGGACGGCCGAGGTCTGCGTCACCGCGATGCGCGCGGCGAGACGATCATCGACGACTCGTTCCTGTTGCTGCTGCATGCGGGCGACAACGACGGGACGTTCACGCTGCCGGACCTGCCATGGGCCGCGAGCTACGCGCAGGTGATCGACACCGGGTCCGTCGGCGGGCTGGCCGGCGGTCCGACCGTCGCCGGCGGCAGTGCCCTGGCGATGCGGGCCAGATCGGTGCGGGTGCTGCGCGTCCTTCGCGCGGCCGGCGGCTGACAGACTGGACCCATGCGCGCCACTCCCGAATGCTGGCTCACCGATATGGACGGTGTGCTCGTGCGTGAAGAACACGCACTGCCCGGCGCCTCGGAGTTCCTCGCCCGGCTCGACGAACGCGGCCGCCGGTTCCTCGTCCTGACCAACAACTCGATCTTCACGCCCCGTGACCTGTCCGCCCGGCTGAGCCGGTCCGGTCTGGAGGTCCCCGAGGCCGCGATCTGGACGTCGGCGCTGGCCACCGCCACGTTCCTGCAGGACCAGCTTCCACACGGCTCGGCCTACGTGATCGGCGAGGCCGGGCTGACCACTGCGCTGCACGCCGTGGGCTACACCCTGACCGACCGCGAGCCGGACTTCGTGGTCCTCGGCGAAACGCGCACCTACTCCTTCGAAGCGATCACCCGGGCCATCCGGCTCATCGAGACCGGCGCCCGCTTCATCGCCACGAACCCCGACGTCACCGGCCCCTCCGAGGAGGGCCCACTGCCGGCGACGGGGTCGGTGGCCGCGCTGATCACCACGGCGACCGGCCGCAAGCCCTACTTCGTCGGCAAGCCGAATCCGATGATGCTCCGCAGTGCGCTGAACCGGATCGACGCGCACTCGGAATCGACGGTGATGGTCGGCGACCGGATGGACACCGACATCGTCGCGGGCATCGAGGCCGGACTGGACACCATCCTGGTCCTGAGCGGTTCCACCCGCCCCCAGGACATCGAGCGGTTCCCGTGGCGTCCCGGACTGGTCCTGGAGTCGATCTCCGACGCCCTCGACTTCGTCTGACTGGGAAACCCGCACAAAGGTGTCGGTACCGCGCCCTAGGGTGAGTTCGATCGACCGATACTCCGAAACGAGGGGAAGCCGTGGCTGACGTCATCCGGGCCCAGGGGCTCGCCAAGGCCTACGGGGAGGTCCACGCCCTGGCCGGACTCGATCTCGCGGTCCCCGAGGCGACCGTCCTGGGGCTGCTCGGGCCCAACGGCGCCGGCAAGACGACCGCGGTCCGCATCCTGACCACCCTGCTCGAGCCGGACAGCGGCACCGCTCACGTCGCGGGCATCGACGTCGGCAAGAACCCGGCCGCGGTGCGTGCGAAGATCGGCCTCTCCGGCCAGTACGCCGCCGTCGACGAGTACCTCACCGGCTACGAGAACCTCGACATGATCGGCCGGCTGTACGGGCTGGGCCGTACACGGTCGCGGGCTCGGGCCCGCGAGCTGCTCGACCGCTTCAGCCTCGACGACGCCGGCGATCGCACGGTCAAGACCTACTCCGGCGGCATGCGGCGCCGCCTCGACCTCGCCGGGGCCCTCGTCGCCGCTCCGCCGGTGCTGTTCCTGGACGAGCCGACGACCGGCCTCGACCCCCGTAGCCGCACCGAGATGTGGGAGGTCATCGTCGAGCTGGTCAAGTCGGGCACGACCCTCCTGCTGACCACGCAGTACCTGGAAGAGGCGGACCGGCTCGCCGACCGTATCGTCGTCATCGACCACGGCAAGTCCATCGCCGAGGGCACCGCGGACGAGCTGAAGGCGCAGGTCGGCGGCGAACGCGTCGAGATCGTCGTCGCCACCGCGGACGACCTCGGCACCGCGCGCACCGTGCTCGCTCAGCTGGCCGAGGGTGGGGTCGTCGAGGTCGACAACCACACCCGCCGGCTCACCGCCCCGGTGACGGGTGGAGCGGCGGTGCTCACCGAAGCGCTCCGCCGCCTCGACGCCGCCGGGGTGGGCCTGCACGACGTCGCGCTGCGCCGCCCGACGCTCGACGACGTGTTCCTCACCCTCACCGGGCATCGCACCGAAGAGGTCGACGAATCGCCCGCCGAGGCACCCCTCGTGGAGGCGACCCGATGACGACGCTGGCCGACGAATCCCGCCCCGTCATCATCAGCACCGGCGGTCTGCGCAAGGCGCTCGTCGACGGCGCGGTCGTCGCGAAGCGCAACCTGATCAAGATCAAGCGGGTGCCCGACCTGCTCGTCTTCTCGACGATGTCGCCGATCATGTTCATCCTGCTGTTCGCGTACGTGTTCGGCAGCGCGATCAAGGTGCCCGGCATCGGGTACCGCGAGTTCCTGATCCCCGGCATCTTCGCCCAGACGGTGATCTTCGGGTCCACCATCACCGGCGCCGGTCTCGCCGAGGACATGCAGAAGGGCATCATCGACCGCTTCCGTTCGCTGCCGATGTCACGGTCCGCCGTGCTGGTAGGGCGCACGACCAGCGACGTCCTCAACAACGTCCTCGTGATCGTGATCATGTCGGTCACCGGACTGCTCGTGGGCTGGCGCATCCGCTCGTCGGTCGGTGAGGCGATCGGCGGATTCCTGCTGCTCCTCGCCTTCGCCTATGCGATCTCGTGGATCATGGCGCTCGTCGGGTTGATCGTGCCGAGCCCCGAGGTCGTCAACAACGCCTCGTTCATGATCATCTTCCCGTTGACGTTCATCGCCAACACCTTCGTTCCCACGAACAACTTTCCGAGCGTGCTGAAGACGATCGCCAACTGGAACCCGGTGTCGTCGGTGACTCAGGCCGCCCGGCAGCTGTTCGGCAACACCGGGTCGTTGCCGCTGCCCAGCCAACCGTGGTCGCTGCACCACCCGATCATCTACACGCTGCTATGGGTGGCGGGCATCCTCGTCGTGTTCATCCCGCTGTCCGTGCGTCAGTACAAGCGCGCCGCCAGCCGCTGACTTGCGTCGTGCTCGGCAGTTAGGTCTTGTAGACGAACAGTCCGTTGGGCACTGGACGCTGCTCCCCGTCCGACGGCACGTTGAGGACCGTCGAGCGCGTGTGCGCCGGCAGCCGCACGACCATCGTCGTCGAGCCGCCGCCGTCGAACACCATGCCGGTGTAGCAGTGCAGGGCGAGCAGGTACCCGGTCAGGTCATGGAAGCTCACACCCGCAGACTGCGCCGAGCGTCCGTCGACGACACCGAGCAGCACCGACCGACCGAGCCGGCCAACGCAGGCGAAGGTCTCCGGGTTGCGGCCCTCCGGCTTCAGCCGGGTCCGGTCGTAGTGCGCCGCACCGCGAGTGACGAGCACCCCGCCGCCGCTGACGAGCGCGCGCGGCCGGCCGTGCGCGAACGAGGTCGTCAGGACAACCCGATCGCCGATCCGCAACTGCCGGTGGATCCAGTCCGCGCCGCTCCCGCCGCATGCGATCAGCGCCCAAGTGCCCGCAACGCGCGGGGCCAGGCGGGTATCGCCGGTCTCGATGCTCCCGACCGTGCTTCGACCGGCGGTCGTACTGCCCTTCGCCGCCGTGCACCGGGACCCGAGCACGATCCGCGCAAGACGGCCGGTCACCAGCGTGATGCGGCCGTTCTCGGCATCGCGCAGGGTGTTGACCGAGAAGATCGCAGACGACGCCGCAGCCCGCGCGCCGACGGCCGGCCTGCGGACGAGGGCGCTGAACGGCACCGCACCGATCCCCGCCGTGCCGTCGGATCGGATGAAGAAGTTGGCTTCCCGGCCCGGGCGAGGGGACTTCAGCACCCCGCCGCCGCGCATCATCCCGCCAAACGGGGTTCCGAAGTCCGAGTCGTCGTTGAAGAAGTCCGCGTTGATCCCGGCAACGGCGTGCGTGGCGTCGGCAAGATACGAGACGGGCCGGCGCACGCTCCCGACCTTCTCACCCTGCGACGCGGGCGCGAGGCCGAGGCCCGCCACGGTCAGGTCGACGCGCACCAGCACCGCCCGCGCAGTGAGCCCACTCGCCGTCCGGAACGTCTGCCGCCAGTAGCTGACACCACGCGTCAGGGCGGTCGGAGACGTCGTCGTCGCCACGGCAGGAGGCATCGCCAGCCCTGCGACGAGCAGGACCACGGACGCGACGGACATCCGTCGCGCCCAGGGTCGGCCGGCACCGACCCGCGCACTGCGCGGCACCGCAGCACCAAACCACGGCGGCCGCCGCGCGTCAACGACCGGGCGGCCTCCGACGACCGATCAGGCGCTGGCGATCAAGCCCAGTTCGGCCGGGGAGGCCAGCAGCTCGTTTTTCGGCAACACCCGCACCGTGTAGCCGAATCCCCCGGTGCGCTCCAGCGGCATCTCCCCTTCGAAGCGGAACGTGCCATCGGTCGCACCCACCGGGCGCAGGGAGATCGTCTCGTAGTCGGTGAGGCGCTCGTCGCCGTCCACCGCCCCGTAGACCGCGTCGACGTCGACGTCGGCCGGAGTGAGTCCGGCCAGCGCAACCTCGGCGCGCAGCGTGAGCGACTCCCCGACCTGGGCATCGCCGGCTCCCGACAACTGCGAGTCGACGTGCAGCACCGCCACGCCCGGCCACTTGGCGACGACATCAGCGACCCACGCCGCCAACGAGCGCGCGGCCGCGAAATCCTTGGCCAGCATGCGCTGCGACGACTGGGCGGCCGGCGCATACAGCCGCCGCACGTACTCGGCCACCATCCGCGACGCCAGCACTTTCGGCCCGAGCGACGTCAGCGTGTGCCGCACCATCTGGACCCACCGCTGGGGCACGTCGCCCTTCCGGTCGTAGAACCGCGGCGCGACGTTCTTCTCGATCAGGTCGTACAACGCATTGGCCTCGAGGTCGTCGCGACGATCGGGATCGTTCAGGCCGTCCGCCGACGGGATGGCCCAGCCGTTCTCACCGTCGAACCACTCGTCCCACCAGCCGTCCATGATCGAGAGGTTGAGCGCGCCGTTCAGCGCGGCCTTCATCCCGGATGTCCCGCACGCCTCCAAGGGGCGCAGCGGGTTGTTCAGCCAGACGTCCACGCCCCAATACAGAAACCGCGCCATGCCGATGTCGTAGTCGGGCAGGAACGTGATGCGGTGCCGCACCGCGGGATCGTCGGCGAAGCGCACCATCTGTGCGATCAGCTGCTTGCCGCCGTCGTCGGCCGGGTGGCTCTTGCCGGCAATCACGATCTGGACGGGACGCTCCGGATCGAGCAGCAGGGCCCGCAGCCGCTCCGGATCCCGGAGCATCAACGTGAGTCGCTTATAGGACGGGACGCGGCGCGCGAAGCCGATCGTCAGGACGTCGGGGTCGAACGCCGAGGCCGTCCAGCCGAGTTCGGCCTCGCTCATGCCGCGCACCCGCGCCGAATCGTGCACGCGGCGCCGGATCTCGTTCACCAGCCGCTCCCGCAGCATGTTGCGCACCCGCCACAGCTCGCCGTCGGTGACCTTGTCGATCGCCTCCCAGCCCCGACCCACGGCCATGACATCCGTACCGACCTCGCGCTCGGCGATGTCGAGGATGTCGCGGGACATCCAGGTGGGGGCGTGCACGCCGTTGGTCACCGAGGTGATCGGCACCTCGGCCGTGTCGAAGCCCGGCCAGAGCCCGGCGAACATCTCGCGACTGACACTGCCGTGCAGCAGGGACACCCCGTTGGCCCGCTGCCCGAGCCGCAGTCCCATGTGCGCCATGTTGAAGATCGTCGGATCCGCTTCTGCGCCGAGGTCGAGGATGCGTTCGGCCGGCAGGACTCTCATGCCGGTCAGATGTGCGGCGACGAGATCGCGGGGGAAACGGTCGATGCCGGCCGGTACCGGCGTGTGCGTGGTGAACACGGTGCCGGCGCGGACCGCCTGCAGCGCCTCGTCGAAGCTCAGCCCGTAGCCCTCGACCAGCTCCCGGATGCGCTCCACACCGAGAAAACCGGCGTGCCCCTCGTTGGTGTGGAACACCGATGGAGCAGCGACGCCAGTGGCCGCGCAGTAGGCGCGGATCGCCCGCACCCCGCCGATACCGAGCAGCAACTCCTGCTCCAGCCGGTGCTCCTTGCCGCCGCCGTAGAGCCGGTCGGTGACCTGCCGCGCGTCGGCGTCGTTCTCCTCGATGTCGCTGTCGAGCAGCAGCAGCGGGACGCGGCCGACCTGGGCCACCCAGATCTGCGCGTGCAGCGTGCGCGCCTCGGGCAGCGCGATGGAGATGCGCGCCGGAGTCCCGTCGGCGTTCTCGAGCGCGGTGATCGGCAATCCCTGCGGGTCGAGGGCCGGGTACTGCTCCAGCTGCCAGCCGTCGCGGGACAGCGTCTGCCGGAAGTAGCCCGAGCCGTAGAGCAGGCCGACCCCGATGATCGGCACGCCGAGGTCACTGGCCGCCTTGAGGTGGTCCCCGGCCAGGATGCCGAGACCGCCCGAGTACTGGGGCAGCACCTCGGTGATGCCGAACTCGGGCGAGAAGTAGGCGATGCTGTCAGGCAGCGCGGCGCCGCCGGCCTGCTGGTGTTGGTACCACCGCGGCTGCGTCAGG
>JAVHVH010000099.1:0-5188 GCA_032160665.1 Pseudonocardiales bacterium | reverse complement strand
CGGAGCGTTTCCTCGTGGAGGCCGACCTGGACGGCGGCCGCCGCGGCGAGCTCCGACACCACCTGGGCGTGGCCGAGCGTGTACGGCGACTTGAGGTCGACGAAGTTCGCGACCGCCAGAAGCGCCTGGTCGAACTCCTGGCCGGACAGCATCACAGCGAGCGCGGGCTCGGCCTCGATCACCGACTCCCACGTGCGCACCTCGTCGAGGCCACCGAGCAGGGCCTCGGCATCGGCTGTGAGCAACGCGGCGAGTTGCGGGTCGAACTGCTTGCCGCCCTTCTTACGCGCCAGCGCACAGGCGGCGTCCACACCCCCCACCCGGTGCGCGACCTCCACGTACTCGGCCAGTTGCGCGATCCGCGACGCGATCGGGACCTCACCCGCCCGGAGTTCACCGGGCCACCCGTGGCCGTCCCACTGCTCGTAGGCTGCGCCGATCGCCGCCGCCACCGTGTCGGGCAGCTCAAGTTGCTCGGCGAGCATGCGGGCCAGTCGCGCATGCTGGGCGATCATGTTGCTCAGCTCGCGGTGCCCGGACACCGCGAACTCGAGACCGATGCGGAAGCGGTGCAGCGGCGGGTTGCCGGAGCCGATCAGCCGGACGGCCCCGGCCGCCGCACGCAGGCCGGTGTCGTACTTCCCGGACTTCAACGCGATGTCGTCGCCGAACCACTTCGCCTGCTCGTGCGCGTCCGAGTGACAACCGACGTTCACCAGCAGCGCCGTGTAGTAGACGACGGCTCGGTCGTCCTCGCCCAGACCCAGGCGCTCGGCCATCCGCAACGCGATGAGGCATTGCCGCAGGACGTGCTCCATCGGCTGCCCGAAACCAAGATCGACACCGAGAGACAGGGCGGCGACGAGTTCCGCGAGACGGATGCGCTCGATGCCTGGGTCGTCGCCCATGGCGGTGAGGGTAGGCCTAACCGGCCCGATGCGCTGCCCACGCACGGGTAGCGTCCGGGCGTTACCTCGAAGGGATACCGACATGGCGACTGGACTCGTGATGACCCGGCGCTCGCTGCATGCCGTTGCCGAACTCGTGCTCGCAGGCCCGCAGTTCCGGGCGCACGGCAACATCCGGCTGCGGGTCACGCCCGGTGGCTTCGGCACCGTGACCGGGCCCGACGTGCAGGTGGACGGGGCGGCCGTCGTCAAGGGCGACCGGCGCTGCGAGATCGCTGGGATGACGGCATCCGGAGTGTCCGGAGTGCTGGGTCTGACGGCGAGCGGACTGGAGGACGTCTACCCGGACGGCGCCGGCGTCAGCCCGGAGGAGGTGCTCGCCGTGGTGCCGGAATCCGCCGCACACCTCGCCGCCTGTTTCGCGGCCGGCGACCAGGCTCTGGCCCAGTTCGCGCCCGAAGCCGAGCGAGTGCTGTGGCCGGAGCACTTCGACATCGCCAGCACCGTGGACAAGGTCAACTACGGCGTCTCGCCCGGCGACGCCGATCACGACGCTCCGTACGCCTATGTCGGCCCGCACGAGGTGCGCCCCGGCACGTTCTGGAACGAGCCGTTCGGTGCCTCCCTCCCGCTCGGGGACGAGCCGGACGTCGCGACGATCGTCGCGTTCTTCACCGCCGGCCGAGCGGCGAGCGCCGAAGATGAGGCGAACTCCCCATGACCGGCTGATCGCCCGGTCGGATAGTTCGACGGCATCGCCCGAGCCGAGGAGACGCCGTGTTTGTCGACGAGTTCACCGGTAGCGAGCACGTGGTGCTCGCCGCCCCACCCGAGGTGCGCGCGACTCTGGCTGGCCTCGCCTCCTGCCTGGGCGCTGAACGCGTCGTCGACCGCTAACCCCGCTGCGTCACGACGCTTGGTCGCGCCGACGGCTAGGGCGTGAGGTCGAAGTCCATCGTGAGCGCGTACACGTAGTCGCCACCTGCCACGGACACCTCGGGGCAGGCCAGGTGACCACCCAGTCCGGAGGACGACGCGTCGGTGATCTCCAGGCTGCAGGCGTCGGACGCGGGATCAGTTCCCGCGGTGATCGTGAGCCGCTGCGGCGTGGCACCGGACGGGTCCGGGATGACCACTCGCACCGAGTACCCCACGTACGTTTCGGGCTGGACGGGTGGCCCGGCATCCTTGGCGATCGCGATCGTCCCGGTCGTGAAGTCGCCGAACAGCGTCAGATCGCCGGTCAGGTCCGCGGTGTTGGCCGACACGTAGAAGTACCCCTTCTGATCGACCCCTGAGCCAGGGAAGACGTCGCCCACCTGGACGGAGCCGTTGCGCGTCAGGGATCGGCAAGTGCCGCATTGCGAGACGAGCCGGTAGTAGATGTAGGAACTGCTGTGGGTGAACTCGATATGGGAGACGGCGGGGAGAGATACCGTCGGCACATCGGTGAGCGACCCGGTTCCGGTCGGGGCGGCCACCGTCGTGGAGACCGCCGGCGGGATCGCACCGAGGGTGCCGTGCGGTGCCGGATTGCTCGACGAGCGAGTCGCGGCGAGGGCGACCGCGCCCGCCGCTGCGACTGCCACGGCGCCGGCGCCGACGTACCAGGCGCGCCGGCTGCGCCAGCCCTCCCGCGCCGCGCCGCGGCCCACCGTCGAAGCTGCGGCGTTCGCGCTTTCCGCTCCCGTGGCGGCGGTGCTTCCCGCCGCGGCGACAGCGGCGAAGGGCGCAAGTGCGGCCACCACGGGCACCAGCGCGGCCGCGCTCGCCGTCGCTGCCGCGCTGAGGCCGGCCTGGGTCCACCACGACGTGCCGTACGTCCGGGTCGCCGCCTCCTCGAGAGCCGCGAGGAACGCCGCGGCGTCGGGGTAGCGCCGTTCCGGGGCGGGGTCCAGCGCGCGCGAGAGCACGTCCCGCACGGGACCGTCCACGCCGCGTACCGACGGGACGGTCTCGGTCCGCCCGTGCAGCAGGCCGGCCAGCACGGCCGCCGCCGCAAAGACGTCCGCCGCCGGAGTGGCGCGCCCGCCCGCAATCACCTCAGGAGCCGCGAAGGCGCCCGTCGCCGGCCGGGCAATCCCGCCCACCGCCACGACCGAGCCGAAGTCGATGAGCCGGGCCGCGCCGGAGGCGTCGACCAGGATGTTCGACAGCGAAACGTCGCCGTGGACCAGCCCCGCCCGGTGCGCGGCGGCCAGGCCAAGCAGCGCTCCACGGATCACGCCGAGCGCGAGCGCGATCGGCATCCGACCCGAGTTGTTCAGTACCGCCGCGACGGTCGCGCCCTCGACCCACTCCTCGACCAGGTAGGCGTGCCCGCCGTCCTGCTCGATCCCGTACACCGCGACGACGTGTTCGCCGGCCAACGCCGCCAACGCGGACGCCTCGCGATTCAGTGCCGCCAGCGCCTCGCCGTCGGCGAGTGGGATCTCCTTCAACGCGACGATGCGATCGAGGTTCAGATCCCGGGCCTGCCACACCGCGCCGGTTCGCGTCGTGGCCACTCGGGCCACGACCTGATAGCGCTGGGGTGCTGTCATACCCCTCCGCCCGGGACGACAAGGTCACCACCCTAAGGTCCGCGCGGCGGATCCGCCGGATCGGGCGCACAACAACCGACCAATCTGGTCCGGACCGCATAGCATTCGGGCGTGCCGGACCTGCCTGCGGCGAGCGCCGGCTCACCGCTGCCCCCGGGCTACGAGTTCGTCCGGGTGCTCGGCGGTGGCGGGTGCGGCTGGGTGGCGCTGGCGCGACAGAGCGGGCTGAACCGGATGGTCGCCGTCAAAACGCTCTACGCCGGTCGCTACGACGAGGACGAGCGGCGCCGCCTCGAGCGCGAGGGGCGGGCGTTGGCCCGGCTACGCGACCCGCGCATTGTCGCCGTCTACGCGATGGAGACGGTCGGCCAGGATCTGTGCCTCGTCCTCGAATTCGTCGACGGCACCGACTTCCGCGAGGCACTCGACGCCGGCACGGTGGACGGCCCGGCGCGGCTGCGGATCCTGACCGACGTAGCCGCCGCACTCGCCCGCGCCGCGAGTGCCGGGATCGTCCACCGTGACGTCAAACCCGCGAACGTCCTGCTCAGTCGTGCCGGTGCGGCGAAGCTGACCGACTTCGGACTGGCTCGCATGACAGCTGCGGCGGGTGCCTTCCGCACGGCCGGCTCGGTCGTGATCGGGACGCCGCGTTACATGCCACCCGAGCAGATCATGGATCCCGGCCGCGAGTCCCCGGCGGGAGACGCCTACAGCTTCGCGGCGATGGCGTACGAGGCCATGGTCGGTGCTCCGCCCTTCGATCAGTCGGACGCTCTGCAGCTGTTCTGGCACCACACGAACGCCGCGCCGCCCTCACCGCGCACGCAGCTCCCGACTGTGAGCGCCGACGCGGAGGCGGTGCTCCTGGCGGGCCTCGCGAAGGATCCGGCCAAGCGCCCCACGCCCGGTCAACTGATGGCCATCCTGAATGCGCATCCCGAGGACTGGGCTCATCACGTCGCGAAGGCGCCAATGCCCCACCGCGCGGTGACAACGCTGACCGGGCCGGGCGGCGTTGCACCGCCGGTTTCGACCGTGCCCGTTGCTCGTCGGGTCGCCCCGCTCGTCAGCGATTCGTCGGTGCCCTGGGTGGATGTGCCGGTGTATCAGCCACCGGTCCAGCGGCGGCGCCTCCGCATCCCGCCGGTCCTCGTCGGCGCCCTGGTGGCGCTCGCGATCGTGGCGATCATCCTGCTTCTCCGATAACCCGCCGATGCGGGACGCAGTGTTTGGCCGCCGGCGGGAGTCGGGTACCCGACGAGGAAGGCGGGGGCGCCGCGTCGGTCGTCGGACCCCCAAGCAGCGGAAAGGACACGTCTCGTGATCACGAATGCAGCAGTCCGCAAGGTGGTTCAGGTCGAGTACCTGTTGGCGCGGACCCCACTCGCCCTGATCGATCAGGGATTGGCCGCACGCTTCCTTGCCGAGGACTCGAAGGTTCGGGTCACGGTCGAGCGCGGGCTTGCATCTCTGGACGCGGTCGCGGACCGGCTGCTCAACGATCCCGTCCCGTCACCGCAGGCGGAGGAGCGTCCGACCGAAGAACCGGCTCACGCGGAGCCCGTCGAGGTGCCGGCCGACGAAGTCGAACGGGTCGCCGAGGAACTGCTGGCCGAGCAGGAGGAGAAGCCGGCCGTGGGCGAGCTCGCGGATCCCGAGCTCGACGTGGCCGAGGTCCAGGCGCAACTTCGCGCGAAGCACCTCGTCGAGGAACAAGCGGAGCGCCGCAGGCAG
>JAVHVH010000090.1:0-11827 GCA_032160665.1 Pseudonocardiales bacterium | reverse complement strand
TCGGGGTCGGTCTTGAGCCAGAACCTGTCGAAGAAGTCCGCGCCGAGGTCTCGGTAGCGGCTGGTGGGTTCGGTGAGGCATGTCGGATGAGTGGTTCGCGTGGTCGTTCGGCATGCGGTGGGTCCGTGCTAAGCACGCCCTCGTGCGGTAGCGGAACCGGAGACGAGGGGCGCGGCTCGCGCGCGCCAAAGACCCAAGCGATTGCCAGCAAGACACGACAACTGCTTGCTGTCGCTCGGCACCCTGTTGACCGGTCTGGCAGCTGGGTCAGCCCCGGCTCACTCCGTCACGTCGTCCAGCAGATCGAGCGAATCGGATGCAGGCGCCTCGGACTCCGACACGACCGGCTCGTCCGCCTCGGGTTCGTCAGCGCGATGAGCCGCCACCGGCTGCCGGCGCCGGCGGATCACGAAGACGACCAGGGCGAGGAGGATCAGCGCCGCCAGTACCCCGATCAGCACATACACCCACGCGTGCGACGAGCTCTGCCCCGCTGCGTGGCCGAGGGGCGTGACGTCCTTCGCAAGTTTCACCGACGCCTGGTTGCCGACGAACGTGGTCGAGGCCTGCAGTGCCGTTACCGGCTGACCGACTTTGACGATCCAGTTGAACGTCGATGTCGTCGCGTTGTGAGTCACGGCCGTCGCGTTGTTCGCGGCAGGTGCGCCTGGCAGCTCGACGACGATCGAGACGTGCACGAGCCCGACGAGCGGCGTGGCCGTGATCGGTCCGCCCGGTGATCCCTTTCCGATGTTCGGCGTGGGCAGGCCGCCCGGCACCGTCGCCGTGGCGAACTGCCAGCCCGCGCTGTTCCGCTGCACCGTCACCGCGTTGAGGCCGCTGCCGGCCGATGCCAGGTGGGCACTCTCGGCCGTGAGGTCGTCGAGCGAGCGGAACGTGAAGGACGCCCGCGCCCCGGATTCACCGTTGGCGCGGTAGGTGGTCACCTTCAACGGCACGTCACTCTTGGCCGCGACCTTGCGCAGTTGGGCGAGGATGGCCGGCCCGGGATCACCGGTCGCGTCGGCCGGCGCGGACAGGATGAGCGAGTACGTCCCCGACCCGTCCGGATGCACGACGACGTGCGTGATGATGTTGCACGCCGCGAGGAGCACGGCCAAGGCCAGCCCGATCACGGCCGCGACGAATTTGCGGATCATCAGTTGTGCACCACGAACTTCGATGGGTCGCACCCGGACGCCTTGGGCACCGGCACCTCACCCCACACGTCTTCGACCCCGATGCTCGTCCCGGCAACGGATCCACACATCGCGAAGCCGAGGGTCGACAGAATGCCGGTTGCACTGGCGACGTCGTATCCGAACGCCGAGAAGCTACCGCTGATCGCGAGATCGAAGCCGTGGTCGGTGATGTCGCCGGAGAGCCCGATCTTGATGTTGAACGGGACGCTCGAGCCGAGGCTGACATCGACCGGGTTGTAGGCGAAGTGGAACAGGAACGGATCGCTCGAGATGTCGGCCACGAGCGAATTCAGGTTGATGTAGCCGAGGAACGACAAGGTGCCGACGAACTCCAGACCGAAGCCGGTCGTGGTCTGGCCCTGCGTGCCGACCCCGCCCTTGTTGTTGTAGACGATCTGCGTGTTGTAGAAGAAGTAGTTCGACGGGCACGCCAGGTTGCCGATCTTGGTGAAGAAGCCCGAGTCGATCAGCGACTTCACGACGCCGTCCTTGTTCTGCTGTACCTGGCACGGCGTCGGCGGGCCGACCCCGAAGTTCACGTTCATCACCAGCGACTTGAACGAGCTGTCGGTCGGGTCGATATGGATCTGCCCGCTGATTGCCGACACGTTGAACTCCGGCGACCCTAGGGACCCCGCGGCGAGCGACTTGAACCCGAAGGTGATCTCGGCGATTTTCGTCTCGCTGTTGGGATCGTTCGTAACCCTCGGCTGGAACAGCGTCGTCACCCAGATGAGGCAGAACGAAGCGCTGGTGTCGCCGAGCTGGAAGACGTCCGGGAACAACAGCAGGATGTGCGGCGGTATCCCGAAGCACCCGTTCTGGGTGACTTCGCCGTTGCTGCGGGTCGTCCAGTAGAACGAGTACGTCGTGACCTCGGGCGCGCCCGGCAGGCTTCCTACTAGCGCCGGTGGCGCCGGGTAGTTCGGCACCAGGCCGGTGGCGTTGCCGACCGGGATCGAGAAGTTCATCAGCATCGGATGCGGGAGCCACGGTTCGTTGACATCCATCCGGCCGATGAGTTCCGGTGCGCCGGTGAATGGGTTGACCTGGAAGTACCGGTCGGCCGTCATCGTGCTGCCCGCATAGTCATCCGAGCTCGGCGCAAGCAGCGGGAACGGCGCGCGGGGCAGGCCGCTCGTCCGCTTCACCAGCAGGCCGTTGGAGTGATCCGCGGTCTTCCAGTTGAGCGTCGGGTAGTCGCCGATTGGGTAGTACAGCGCCATCGGCACCGGGTCGGTCGCGACCGGGGAGCCCTGGCTGTCGAGAACGGGCGAGTCGACGTAGGCCTTGACCTCGGTCGGGCTGGTAACCGCGAGCGTGTCGGAGTTGATCGTGATGACCCCGCCCAGCGGATCGAGCCACAGGCCCTTCGGGTCGTACCCACCCGGCGGCCCGAAGTGCGCGGCCGCCTCGTAGGAACTGACCACGACCGGCTTGTTGGTGACCCAGCTGTGGGTGAGGCGCTGAATGCAGTCGACCCGGCCGTTCGCTGCACCGCGGTCGAACGACCGGAACGACAGCTTCTGCTCGGTGAACCCCTTGCCCTTCGTGGCGAGAATCTGGCCGTCGATGTCGTCCGAGCACTGCAGGATCGTGCTGACGTCGACGATGATGACGTCCTCGATGTGGCCCGTGTTCGTGTTGATCAGGTTGAACCGCAGCGGGTTGTAGCGCTGCGAGTCACCGGCCGGCGGGTTGAACGACAGGTTGATGGTGTTCGACGCACCGGGCGCGAGGTCGGTGGTCGTGAACGTCCCGTCCTTGACCGACGCGGTGGTGTCGGCCCCGTTGATGCTCACGCGCGGGTCGAGGCTGAACGGATCGGCGTTGTGCGCGATGTTGCCGAGGTTGTAGTAGCTCTGCGAGAACGCGCTGTTGGCCCAGGGGAGGAGAAGCTGTGGTCCGTGGCCCGGTGTCGTGTCAAGCATCTGGACGCGATACGTCGCCCGCCCGACGGAACTGTTCGTGACCTGCAGACCGAAGGTGTCATAGGCCGAGCCGTAGACGAATTTCTTGCCGGTACGGTCGCTGTACTTGCCGTAGGTCGTCCCGGGGACATACCCCCCCGGCGCCGAGATCGGCAGTGTGCGACCGCGCGCCGAGGGATCGTGGAAGACATCGTCGGTGATGTCGGCCGGCTCGGCCTGCGGCGCCCCGTCGAAGCGCAGTTGGCCGTCGCCGAGATTGCGCAGGGTCACGACCACCGTGTCGGTCAGCGGGCTGAACGGGTTGGGCGGGGTCGTGGACGTCACGGTGATCGGGAACGACTCCAGCGTGCCCGCGGTCCCCCCGGCCGTTGCCGCCGCCGACATGGTGATCGTCTGGGCCGGCCCGCCGTTGCCGAACAACGACAGTGTCAGACCCGATCCCGTCATCGCGGCGGTCACGTCAGTGGTCACGCGGCCGGCGGTCATCGCATACGTCACGTCGAAGTCGGCGTCCGATCCCCGGGCTTTCACCACGACGACGTCCGGCGTGGGCGTTCCCTTGCCGCGATCGGCGACGTCCACGGCGATGTCCGTGGGGCTCTGGTCGACGTCGAAGGCGGTCGTCTGCGGGTTGGGCGTGTCGGTCGGGTCGGTGTAGACCGCGCCGCCGATCGCCGTTCCGTTCTGGGCCGTCACGACGGCGTCGGGTCGATAGAAGTAGGACGGGAACGTGACCCGCAACGAGTCGACCTTCGTCGGCGCCAGCATCGACGTGGCGGTGAAGACCAGGTCGGGCGCGGTCAGTCCATAGGTCGGCGCGGCCAGGTCCTGGATCGTGAAGATCACGTACTCGCCGGCCCCGACGGGCACGAGATCGACGCCGGCGAAGAGGTCCCCGGTCACGTCAGTGGAGGGAGTGGGCGACCCTGGGAAGTCGGACGGGCCCTGCCGGATGATGAACGCGGTCGAGTCGCCCGGCGCCCGCGTCACGGCCGCAGACACGACGAAGGTGTCCGCGACGCTGCCGGTGTTGTGCAGGAACACCTGCTTGGTTGCGGTGCCGGCGACCTGCACGGACTTGGTCGCCAGCTGGGTGTCCGGCGTCGGTTCGAACACGTCGACGCCGACGCTGGGCAGGTTGGTCGACAGGTCCGGACCGACCGTTCCGGCCTGCTGTGCGTCGAGCAGCCCTGGCGAGCTCTGCCCGTCGATGGCTGAGGTCTCGGACAGAAGGATGGAGATCCCCCCGCTGCCGGTGCCCGGACTGAGCACGAGGTAGATGGGCGGGCAGCCGCCGACGACGGTGCAGTCGATGCTCAGCGTTCCGGCCACCACCTGGTCGGTCACGTCCGTCGTCGTCTGATCGGTCAGCGTGCCGAGTAGGTACTTCGCGCCGATGCCCAACGACGCTCCGGCGGTGACTGTCGCCTTGATAAGGACCGAGTTCTGCCCGGTGCCGGAGAGTCCCGGGCGGATGATCGCCCCGGTCGGTGACCCGCCCTGGACGAGGACGGAGGTGATGTGCAGGACGCCGGGGAACGTCACGGTGCCGGTGCGGTCGAGCTGCTGCAGCAACAGCTTCGGGGTCGACGTTCCGTCCATCACCTCGACCCGGGTCGAGGTCGACACGACCGCGTCGTTGCCCGACACGGCGTTGACGCTCAAGCGCACCGCGGTCGGCGAGGGGAAGGTACCGGGCGGCGCGGCGGTCACCTGGACGTAGACCGAGCTGGTCGCCGATCCCACCGGGCCGAGCGTGATGACGAGTCCGGCTCCGCTCAGCTGGCCGGTGACGTCCTGGCCCGCGACCGCATAGGTGACGCTCCATGGCGAGGCCGCCGAGGATGCGACGAGGGTTACCTGGTCGGCGATCGTGGAGTGATTGCTGACCGTCACTTGGACCCTGGCGCCCGCGTTGCCGCCGCCGGGGGTGTGGGCCAGGCCGATCACGCCGCCGTTGCCGTCACTGACCGATTGCAGGTTGGCCGCGCAGGCGAACTGGCCGACCGCGATCGGGACGGTGCCCGGGGTACATGCGCTCGACGTGAGCTGCGGGGTCGTGATCGTGATGGTCACCGTGGCCGGCGGGCTGTCGGCCACTCCGTCGTTGGTGACGAACGTGAACGAGTCCGTGCCCGACGCCGTCGTGGGCGTGTAGATCAGGTTTGGCGCCGTCCCGGTCAGCGTGCCGAGCGTCGGCGCGCTCGTCACCCGGTAGGTGATCGCCGAGCCCTGTGGGGACGACCCGGTCAACGTCACGGTCTTTGCGTGCGGGGCGACGACCGTCACCTGCTGGGCATTCGCGATCGGCGCCACCTCGATCTGGTTGACCGTGATGTGGATCGTGGCCGGCGCCGAGGTGAAGCCGTTCGCGGTAGCGGTGTAGGTGAAGGTGTCCGTGCCGAAGTACAGCGCGGTCGGGACGTAGCGCTCGTACTGGAGGCCGAACGACCCGAATGGGCAGACCGGCCCGTTCTCGGCGGCGACGAGGGTGTCGAGCGTCCCGTGCTGCGGATCGGTCACCGCGAAGGTCACGGTTCCACCCGGCGTGGTCGAGCAGAGGTTGAAGTGCACCGAGCTGTTCTCGTCGACGCTCACCGTCTCGTCGAACGCCTGCGGCGTGCGCGTGGCAACCGTGATCGTCGCCGTGGCCGGATCACTGGTCGCGCCGTTGCTGACGGTGTACGTGAACGTGTCGGTGCCGCTGGTCGAGAACGCGCTCGTGTTCGGCGTGTAGGTGTAGGTCATCGCCTGGGTGCCCGCAGTGCAGCTGTTGACGGCCGGCGCGCCCTTGGCGACGAGCGTGCCCGAGGCCGGCGGCGTCGCAGTCGCGAACGTCAGCGTCGAGGACTCGGGGTTGCTGCCGCAGAGGACGAGATCGACCGGGACGCCCTGCTGGGTCGATCCGCTCACGTCGAAGGCGGTCGGCTTGGCGTGGGCGGTGACCGTGATCGCGACCGTGAGGGGATCGCTGGTCAGGTTGGTCGTGAGGTCCTTGACGGTGTAGGTGAACGCGTCCGGACCGACGTAGTTGCTTGCCGGGGTGTAGGTGTAGCCGTTGATCACCGAGCTGGCATTGCCGCAGCCGAAACCGGCCGTCGGGGCCGACGGGTCGGCGACCAGCGTGCCGTGGTTGGGCTGGTTGGTGACTGTGGCGGTCACGGTATGGCCCACTGGGCCGATGCCGCACAGCAGCACGAGCACGGCGACGTTCTCCAGCGTGCCGACCGCCGCCGGGCCGGAAGCGAACGGGGCCATCGTCACGGTGATGTTCACCGAGGCCGGGATCGTCCCGAGGCCGGTGTCGGGGTCGGCTACCCACGCCGTCAGCACAACAGTTTCGCTAGGGAGGCCACTGGGGTCGAACGTCAGGTCGGCGAGCGCCTGGTTGAGGTGCGCGACGGTCCCCGTGATGTCGATCGATCCTTGGCTCGTGACCGCGACGACGAGGGGCGCCGGGCCGGTCGTGTCCGCGGCCGGCAACGCCAGCGAACCGCCGCTGACGGACAGATGGACCGTATCGGCCGTGCCTGCGCTCGCGCCGGGATCGGCGACCGAGAAGCCGGTAGCGGCGCCGGCCGGGAAGCTCAGCGTCGAGTTCGTGTCGATCGCCAGGGGGCCGGTCGGCAGGCTGAGCACGGGCGTCTGATCGGTTGCGGGCGCATTGATGTTGATCGTCTTGGTGGCCTGCACGAAGAACGGCGACGCCCCGACCGGGCCGAGGTCACCTGCGAACAGCTTGACCGTCGCCGCCGGTTGAGTGCCGTCCGGCGGGAAATAGTAGAACTGCGACAGCGCGATGTTCAGGTTGGCCACGCTGCCGGCCAGGTCGATCTCCTGGCCGGTCTTCGAGGTGCCGTTGAGGAACGTCACCGTCGAGGTGATGCCCGCGTTCGGGAGGCTGATGGTGCCGACCGGGGCCTGGATATTGAGCTGGACCTCGTCCGGGAAACCGGCTGGGCCGACGGTGACCGACTGCGACAAATCGGCGGCCGGCGTCAAAGTGCCGCCCTGGTTCAGCGTCGTGTAGCCCTGCGACGCGGGCGCGGTGATCGTGGGCAGCTGCCCACCGGCGCCGCCGGGGTTGACGTCGAGGTTGACCTGCGCCGCGGCGCTCTCGTTGCCGGTGTTGTCGGTGACCTTGAACGTGAACGGGTCGGTGCAGATGAAATTGGGGACGCCGGTCGGGTCGGGACAGGACGTCGTCGGGGCGGTGTAGGCGACGGTGGCATGCGTCGCGTCGACGGTCGTGACCGCGCCGAGTTGACCGAGGTGCGGCCCATCAATGATCACGAAGTTCAGCGAATCGCCGACCGGGTCGGACGAGCCCGAGAGCGTGATCGTCTTGGGCGTACCCGCGACCACGTGGTTCTGCAGGTTGTCGACCGGGTTGGCGGTGAGGCTGTACGGGGTGGCCGGCAGCGTGCCGGTGATCTGGACGTCGGAGATGCCCCAGGTCCCCGAGTCGCCGAGCGACTGCCACCGGAAGATGAAGGGCAGGTTGAGCGACGTGAGCGGGACGGTGTGCAGCACCGGCGTGCCGGTCGGGTCGTCCCCACTGGGGCCGCCAGCCAGGGAGGTGATGAAGTGGAAGTCCTCGAGACTGCCCGGTATCAGCGGTTGGACGACATCGATACGGTTGTTGCCCGTCGTCCCGTTCGGCGTGAAGTCGGAATAGAAGGACAGCGTCGGGTCGATCAGGTTGGCGGGGATGCCCTGCGCCGGATTGAACGTCAGTTTCGACTGGTCGCCCAGGCCCGGATCGGTCATCGTGGCCAGGGCCTGGCAGCCGGTGGACGGTGCCGGCGCGGGGCACGACGCCGTCCAAGTGCCGGTCGCCGGGCTGGTCGGGGTCCAGTTCGCCGGTGGGAAGGACTGCTCGTTGAATTGCTCGTTCAAGAAGGTGAACGGGACGTCGGACGGGCTGGCGTTCGCGGAGTTGGCCGCCGGGCCCATGACGGCCGCGGTGCTGACCACCAAGACAAGGCAGACGACGATCCGCAGCGGGCCTGACCTCGCGATGCGCGTGGCGCCGAACCAGCCCATGGTGCGATGACGGTGATGACGTCCAGCCATAGTTGTCCAGCCTCCGGCGACCCGTGGTGCGTAAGTCGAGACGCAGCGGTGCCGCTCGGCTGTGGAGCTCCCAGCACGTAGTACCTTGCCCCCGATGTCCGCGTGTTGGATCACCGGCCGTGCATCACGCCGTAATGCGAGCGTTAGGGCACAGTGTGGGCCGGGCGGGCAGATTGATCAAATCAAGGAACCATTTCGGGCGTGCCGAACCCTAAGGCGCTATTGCGCTGTTTCCGCTGGCTTGCGCCGAAGCGCGACCTCTTCGCCGCGCGGGACTTCGCCGAGATGCGCGTGCCGTTGGGCCCATCGACGGCGCGCCGCCGTGGATTGAGCCGCCGCTCTCGGTCGGCGCGTCCGGCACGAGTGGGCCAGATGAATTGGTAGGTGTCGCTCGGTCGCTCGTAGTCGTCGCGATCGTCCACCGGTTGATCGAGGTTCTCCGGTACGCGGCTTGGCTTTCTGGGTCGGCGACGAGTTTGTGGACGCTGCCCGCGCCGCTCAGAGAGACAGATTCAGGGCCGCGAGTCGTTGCGGGTCGGTCAGGATGTCGACCTCGACGATGAGCCCGTCGGCGACGGTGAACGCGAGCACCGCTGTCACACGGCCGTCGATCTCCGACACGATGCCCGGGCCGCCGTTGACGATCGCGTAGCGCGCCTGAAGGCCGGCTGCCCGGTACCTCGTCGCCTGCCCGGCGATGGCGGCCGCACCGCGCACGAGCGTGGAGCCGGCGCCGCCGGTGTCGACGCGCAACACCGCGTTCGGGTGCAGCAGCGCGACCAACCCGGCGAAGTCGCCGCCGCGGGCCGCGGCCAGCCAGGCGCCGACGATCTCGCGCTGCCGCACGCGGTCAGGCTTTCCAGCCGGTGTCGCGCCCTGGACCCGTCGCCGCGCCCGGCTGGCCAGCTGTCGGGCCGCCGCCGGGGTTCGCTCCAGCATCGGGGCGATCTCATCGAAGGGCACCGCGAACATGTCGTGCAGCACGAACGCGAGTCGCTCGGCCGGATCCAGCGCCTCCAGTACCACCAGCAGCGCCAAACCCACCGAGTCGGCCACGACGCCCTGCTCGGCCGGATCGACCCCGTCACCGAACTCCACGACCGGATCGGGCACCCGCACATCCAACGGATCCTCGCGCCGCGCAGCCCGCGAACGCAGCATGTTCAGGCACTGCCGCGACACGATCGTGGTCAGCCAGCCGGCGACGTTGTCGACATCCTCGCCCGAAGCCCGCGAGACCCGCAGCCAGGCTTCCTGCACCGCGTCCTCGGCCTCGGCCCGCGAACCCAGCATCCGGTAGGCCACCGCCCGCAACCGGGGCCGCTGCTCCTCGAAGCGCTGCGCCAAGAACTGTTCGTCCTGCACGTGTCACATCCTCTCGCTCCGGCGGGTCACCTCTATGACCCACCTCGACACGCCAGATGTGACAACGGAGGACACGATGCAGGCTCGGATGACCCACCCCGTAATGGTGCTGCCAGACGCGATGACCGCACTGCTCGCGCTGAGCAAGGCCGCGCAGTCAGGCACCGTCGCGCCCACGATGCACCAGCTGATCCACCTGCGGGTCAGCCAGATCAACGGCTGCAGCGTGTGCGTCGACATGCACGCCAGAGAACTCAAGAACCTTGGCGAGACGGACGAACGGATCTGGGGCGTCGGAGCATGGCGCGAATCGCCCTACTTCAGCGATGCCGAACGCGCCGCCCTCGACCTCGCCGAGCACGTGACTCGCCTCGCCGACCAACCCGACGCCGTCCCCGACCCCGTCTGGGACGACGCCGCCGACCACTACAACGAGAAGGAACTCTCCGCACTACTCGTCTCGATCGCCGCAATCAACGTCTGGAACAGACTCAACGCCGCCACCCGGCAACCCGTCAGCCCTCCCCCGTAAACGCGATCACATTGACCAATTCCGCGGGCGCGTACCGATCGCCTACGTCGTTCGACTCATTCGACGATCCTGCTTCAGGTGCGGGCCGTGACGTGGCTTATGGCCTCGTCGAGGATGGTCAGGCCGAGTGCGATCTCGTCGTCGGTGGCGGTGAGCGGTGGCGCGATGCGGAAGACCCCGCCCATTCCGGGCAGCTGGACGATGTTCATGTGCAGGCCAAGTTCGAGGCACTGGCGGGTGACAGCGGCGCCGAGCTCGTCCGAGCTCTCCTTGGTCTCGCGGTCGAGCACGAGCTCGAGGCCGACGAGCAAACCCCGGCCCCGGACATCACCGATCACCGAATGACGAGTCGCAAGCTCACGCAGCCCGTCGGCGAGCACACCGCCCAACTCACGTGCGCGGAGGTCGACCTTGTCGCGTTCCAGGACATCCAAGACGGTGTTGCCCACCGCGGCCACGAGCGGATCGGAGACATGGGTGGTGAAGAACAGGAAGCCGCGGTCGTGGGCCGTTTGCTCGATCTCCCGCGAAGTGACCACGGCGGCGAGCGGTAGCCCGGCGCCGAGGGTCTTGGAGAGCGTGAGAATGTCGGGGACCACGCCGTCACGCTCGAACGCATACCACGTGCCAGTGCGGCACAGGCCAGTCTGCGCCTCGTCCAGGATCAGCAGCATCCCGCGCTCGCGGCACTTGCGCTGCAGCGCGACGAGGTAGCCCGGCGGCGGCTCTAGCACGCCGCCGGAGGAGAGGATCGGCTCGACGATGCACGCCGCGAGGCTGCCGACGGATTGGGCGTCGATGAGGTCGAAGCCGAAGTCGAGCTGGCGCTGCCAATCGAATTCGCCCTCCGGCGTCGTGAAGTCCGGGCGATACCGGTTCGGCGTCGGGATCGCGAAGTTGCCAGGCGCCGCCGGACCGTAGCCCTTGCGCCCCGAGCTATACGTGGCGCTCGCCGCGGCCTGCGTCATACCGTGCCACGACCGCGCGAACGAGACGATCTCGTGCCGGCCCGTGACGAGTTTGGCCATCCGGATCGCCGCCTCGTTCGACTCGGCTCCGGTCGTCAGCAGCAGTACCTTGTCCAGCGAGTCGGGCAGCGAAGCGGCGAGCCGCTCGGCCAACTCGACCACCGGCCGGCTGAGCATTCCGCTGTAAAGGTGATCGAGCGTCCCGATGCGCTCGCGCACGGTCGCCACGATCTCCGGATGCGAGTGCCCGAGAATCGCGCTCATCTGACCCGACGTGAAGTCCAAGATGCGCCGACCGTCGACAGTGGTCAGGAAACTGCCGGCCGCCGATTCGATGATCTCGCGGGTGAACCCGCCGGCGCCGGAGTAGCGGACGAGGTGCCGGTCGGCGCTGCGCCAGAAGGCGTCTGAGCCGGTGAGGTCGGTGCGTACTGGTGCGGCCATACCGTCACGCTAGGACGCGGCCAAGCGTCACGTCCATCGCACATTTCTTGACCCACTGTTCGGTTCTGCCGTACAGATGGAGCGTGACCCTGAACCCGTGGCGGCTCCGCCTGCTTTGCCAACTCGAGGCTCTCGGCACGGTGCGCGCCGTCGCGTCGGCCGCGAACCAGAGCGCATCGAGTGTGTCCCAACAGCTGTCAGTGCTTGAGCGCGAGACCGGTGCGCGGCTGCTGGAACGCACGGGACGGCGGGTACAGCTGACAACCGCAGGCCACGTGCTCGCGAGCCGTGCCCGCGACATCCTCGACC
>JAVHVH010000070.1:0-9335 GCA_032160665.1 Pseudonocardiales bacterium | reverse complement strand
GGACGGTCCGCACAACCGCCCGGCCTCCTGGTCCGGCCCACGAACACCGGCCACGATCGGTGCATAGGTATCAGTCGCCCACCGTCACCGTCACGTAAAGTCTCTGTAAAGCGACAGCCTGCCGGATTGATGCCGAAACTCCTGGGGAGAGGCATCGAGCCGATGCCATCAGACCGTCTGCCCATGACGTCCCGAACGCCGTTTCGCGCATGACCGGGGACTCAGCCGCCACGGGTGGCCGAGGCGAGATCGCGGGCGGGATCGCGGCCAGCGTGCTCGGGGGGGCACTGCTGGTTGTCGCGGGCCCAGCGTCCGCTCCGGGCCCCCGGGCGCGAGTGGCCGACCAATTTGCTACGTGGACGACGGCACCCGCGATAGGCCGCGCGGAGCGCCGGCCCCCGCCTGCACGATCGACAGAATCGTCGGCATAGCCTCCCGCGCCGCGTGCCGGCCGGCCTCGCGCAGCACGTCGATCTGGTGCCACTCGAGCAGGCCGACATCGCTCGTCCTCGGCGTGATCACGAGGTCCGCGCGGGCCAGCGCGGCCGTCGTGGCCGGTCCGCTGCTCATGAACATCGTCCGCATCAGCGTCTCGGCCATGCCCGGGATCCGGGGCGGCCGGGTGCGCTGGGCCGACCCCGTGCTGTTCCCCGAGCCGCCGCCCATGCCGATGTTGACGGCGATGATCGGGCCGTCCGGGACCCTTTCAAGAGCGCTGACCGGCAGGTTGTCCAGGACGGCGCCGTCGACGTGGATCGCGTTCCCGAGCCGCATCGGTGGGAACAGCCCGGGGATGCGCAGCGACACCGCCACCGCGTCGGCCAGCGATCCCCGGGAGTGGATCACCGGCACTCGACGGATCAGATCGACGCTGACGGTGTGGAACTCCCGAGGCAGTTCCTCGAAGATCTTCTCGCCGATCTGTCGGCGGATCGCGGCCGCGGTGCGCTCGCCCCGGATCAGCCCGTGCCGCGGCACGGTGTAGTCGCCGAGAGGATTGCGGCGCACGAACTCCTCATAGACAGCGGCGTCCACTTCGGCGGCGGTCATCCCCGTCGCGAAGAGCGCGCCGACAACCGCCCCCGCGCTCGTGCCGGCGACGCGGTCGATGAGCACGCCGGCGCGGTCCAACTCGTCGAGCACGCCGAGATGGGCGAAGGACCGGGCGCCGCCGCCGGCCAGCACCAGGCCGACCGCGCGCTGGGCGAGCCGGGCGCACAGGGCCCGCAGGCCGGCGCCCAGATCGTCCGTGCCCGACAGGCGATGGACGGATACCGGCGTCACGAGGTCGAACCACGCGGTCAACTCGGGACGCCCTACGTTCGGCGCCGTGAGCACGAGGTCGCAGTCGTGGATCAACCCGCCGAGCCGGGTCGCCGGAGCCTCGGACGAACCCGCGACCAACACCACGCGGTCGGCGCTGCGCAGGCAGAAGTCCCGCCATTCGGGCTCGTCGTGCGGAGCCGTCAGCACGACCCGGTCGTGGGTCGACTCGGCGCGGTCGAGGCCCGAGGCGCCCACTACGCCCGGATCGACGACCCGAAGGTTGGCGCCGAGACCTCGGGTCAGCGCCGCCGACACCGCCCGGACGGGCGCGGCCGGGTCGGCGGCCACGACCGCGATCACGCCGACGCGCGCTCGGGGCGCTTGCGGTGGGCTCAGCTCCTGCAGCCGCGCCGCGACCGAGCGCGCCAACGCCATAGCGATCGCGGGTTCGTCCCGCGTCAACCGGTCGAATGCGTCGGGTGCGAGCTTCTCGAGGCGGCTGTCCCGGCGGGCGCGGATCGACGCGGACCGCGGCGCACCGGTCAGCAGGGCCAACTCGCCGATCACGTCTCCGGCACCCATGCGGGACACGACGACGTCGTCGATGAGGACTTCGAGCTGACCGGCCCGCACGACGTACATACCGTCGGACGCGTCGCCCTGCCGGAACAGGAACGCTCCGGCCGGCAGCTCCACGGTGTGCAGCCGCGCCTCGAGCTCGAGCCGGCCCGGCTCGGGCAGTGACTCGAAGAAGCCGGTGTCCCGAGCGTGCCGGGGCACCGCGACGACGTCGAAGTCGGTGGACGCCTCGACGGCGGGGACACCGGCCGGAGGTTCGTCGGCCATCGATGCGGAGTTCAGGTGGCCAGCTCGGGTGCTGCCGAGGAACAGGGCGAGCACGGCACCGGCGCCGAAGCAGCATGCGGAGAACACCCAACCGTGCCGGAATACGGTGACCGCCGAAGCCGCGGTCGGGGTCCCGATGATCGCCACCAGGATCGCGATACCCAGCACGGCCCCGAACTGGCGGGTGCTGGAGACGGCGGCCGACGCGGCGGCATAGCGCCCGCCCGGGATGCCGACCATGGCCGCGCTGGCCACGATCGGCAGGGTCGCGCCCACGCCGATCCCGCTGATGATCTGGCCCGGCAGCCACGTCCCTAGGAAATCGGGCTCGACGCCCACCTTCGTCGCGTACCAGGCGAGCGCGAGCGCCCACACGATTCCGCCGATCACCACGATGACCCGATGGCCGTGACGTTCGGCCACCCGGCCGAGCACGGCCGCCGCGACGGCTGCAACCAGGGCCCCGGGGGCGACGGCGAGCCCGGCGTCGAGCAGCGAGTAGTGCCAGACGTAGCGCAGCCAGAGGATGTGCGTGAGCCCGTAGGCGTAGAAGCCGGCGCCGGCAAGGACCGTGATGAGGTTCGCGACCGCGAATCGGCGGGTGCGGAGCAGTTGCGGATCGAGGACGGGCACGGGGTGCCGGGCATTGCGAACCCCGAACGCGGCGAGGAGCGCGGCGGCGCCGGCCGCCGTCCCCACGACCCGAACGTCCGTCCAGCCCCAGTCCTGGCCCTTGACGATGGCCAGGGTGAGGCCGGTGAACCCCGCGATCAGCAGGGCGGTCCCCAGCAGGTCGGGCAACCGTCTGCGGCCCGGGGCCCGGCTCTCGACGACCGCGCGTTTCGCAACGGCCATCGCCACGAGGCCGAGCGGAATGTTGATCAGGAACGCCCAGCGCCAGTTTCCGGAATTGACCAGTGCGCCGCCGATCGGAGGTCCGAGCCCGGCGGCGAGGGCGGCCGTCGCACCCCACAACGTCACGCCCTCGGTGAGCTTGTCGTCGGGAAACGCCTCGACCACCATCGCCAGTGAGGCGGGGACGAGGATCGCGCAGCCGATTCCTTGCAGCAGCCGGAAACCGATCAGCATCTCGACGGATGTCGACGCCGCGCAGCCCGCGGAGGACAGCGTGAACAGGAACGTGCCGAGGATGAACATCCGCCGGCGACCGACGAGATCGGCGAACCGCCCGGCGGCGACCAGGAAGCCGGCGAAGACGACGTTGTACGCGTTCAGCACCCACGACAACGTCGACAGCGACGTCGTCGGAAACGAGCTCTGAATGCTCGGGAAGGCGACGTTGACGATCGTCGAGTCGAGAAATGCGAGGAACGCGCCGAACCCGGCTACGGCCAAGACGGCGACCGGCCTCGGCTGCCGACGTGCTGCCAGAAGCTGCGCTGCTCCCATATGTGCGTCCTTCACACCGGCGTGATCCTCGAGACGCGCTTGCGCACCGAGACCGTCCGGGGCTCAGCAAGATCCGACCCTAGACCACCGCGCACCGCCAGACGTCCCGATGATTCGGGCATTCCGGCGTTTCCCACCCGCACCCTGTTGAGCCGCCGAGGGGTCATTGATACTGGCGTGGTGACCGACCTGCTGGCACTGTGCGCCGACCTCCCGACCGAGGCAGTGCCGGCCGGCGGGGTGCTCATCGAGACCGGCGCCGTGACCTCGCGGATGTATGTCCTCGCGTCGGGATCGGTGACGATCGAACGGGACGGCGTGGCGTTCGCCCGCATCGACAATCCGGGTGCGATCTTCGGCGAGATGTCGGTCGTCCTCGACCAACCGGCCAGCGCCACGGTGCGGGCGTCCAGTGACGTCGAGGTCCACGTCATCGAGGAGCCGGAGGAGTTCCTGATCGCGCAGCCCGGAGCGGCCTATGCGATCTTGCGGACCACCGCGTCCCGCCTGGACGGGTTGACCCGGTACCTGGTCGACGTCAAGCAGCAGTTCGCCGACCAGGAGGGTCACCTGGGCATGGTCGGGCAGATCCTCGACACCCTCGTGCACCACCAGGCCGCGCCGGTCCGGCCCGGGTCGGTTCGCGATCCCGAGGGCTGACCGACCTGATCACGCCAGCGCGACCGTCTCGGAACTGAAGACGCCGAACCAGTCCGCGGTGCCGGCCGTGGTGTCGATCGTGATGTGCGGTGGGACCTTCCCCATCTGACGTCCCGGGTTGAACACCTGGGTGCGGCCGAGCCGGTCGTGCCACGACCCACCGTCGATCCACGGAGCCTGGTGGATGTGCCCGCTCAGCACGACGTCCGGCCCGTGCTCGGCGATCCAGGCCGACAGCTGGTGGTCGGGGAACGCCCGCCGCCCGTCCTGACACAGCACGGTGCCGCCGGGCGGCGCGTGATAGAGCCACACCCACCGCGCGGGCCGGTCGACCGCGGCCGCGGCCAGTTGCGCGCCGACGCCGTCCCGCGTGATCGGGCCGTCCCACCACGGGCACATCGTGAAGCGCACGCCGTCGATGTCGAAGCTGGTGCCGTCGCTGTAGATCTGCGACGAGCGTGGCCGGCGCAGCCAGCTCGCGATCTGCTCGCCGTGCTCGCCGGGGCCGTCGAGATCGTGATTGCCGGACGCGACGAGGACCACGGCCAGCTCGGCGAGCTGGTCGAGGTAGCGGTCGAGCACGACGACCTGGACCCCGAGCGGGACCGGGTTCGCCACGTCGGCAAGGTCACCGGTGAGGGCGACGACGTCGACGCCGCCCGCATGACGGACAAGCCAGTCATAGTGCGCGAGACGGTAGTGCAAGTCGGTCACGACGAGGATGCGCACCGCCAGATCGTGTCGTGTCCCCCTGCCGATTGCCAGGGACAGCCGGCCCCTTGTCGGCTTCGGCGCGTCGCATCGATGATGACCGCCGCCGCGCCGGACTACCGTCGATGTCACGGGTGCGCGGAAGGGGGAGCGATGGGTGTTGCTCGGGCCGCGGAGTTCTCCGCGCGCGCCTTGCAGCCCTACGTTCCGCGGCTCGCCGTCGAATGGCTGCGCCACCATCCGGACGAGAAGCACCTCGCGGTCGACGGTTCGCTGGCCTTCGTCGACATCTCCGGCTTCACGAGCCTCACCGAGCGCCTCGCCCGCATCGGACGAGCCGGTCCCGAAGAACTCAGCGACATCATCGACACGACCTTCGGTGCGCTCTTGACCGCGGCTCGGACGGACGGGGCCGATCTCGTGAAGTGGGGCGGCGACGCAGTCCTGCTGCTGTTCCGCGGCGAGGGTCATGCCATGCGGGCGGCGCGGGCCTCGTACCGGATGCGACGCATCCTGCGCGACGTCGGGCGCACGCAGGCATCGGCGGGACAGGTCACCTTGCGGATGTCCGTGGGCATCCACAGCGGGCAGTTTCATTTCTTCCTCGTCGGTGACCCGGCCGTCCATCGCGAACTGATCATCAGCGGACCGGGCGCGAGCGTGACGGCGCAGATGGAGTCCATCGCGAGCGCGGGGCAGATCGTCGTGAGCGAGGCGACCGCGGGGCTGCTCCACCCGGCGTCGGTCGGTGTGGCGGTCTCCGGTGGCCGCCTGTTGCGCTCGGCCCCCGTCCTTCCCGATCTCCCAGTGCTCGATGAGGTGGACGACGACCTCGACCTGCGGCAACTGCTGCCGGGGCCGGTGCGCGAATACCTGCTCGCGGCCGCCGGCGCGTCTGAGCATCGGACCGTCGCGGTGGCGTTCATCCAGTTCTCGGGGACGGACGCGTTGATCAGCGCGGCCGGGATCGCGGCCGCGGTCGAAGCGTTTGACGAGTGTGTCCGCAACGTTCAGGGCGCGTGCACGCGGCACGGCGTCTCGTTCCTCGAGTCCGACATCAATCGTGACGGCGGCAAGATCATGCTCGCCGCCGGAGCCCCACGCAGCAGCGGGGACGACGGCGAGCGGATGCTGCGAGCGGTGCAGGTAACGGTCGAGCGGCAGGGCCGGTTGTCGCTGCGGGCCGGCGTCAACCACGGCCGGGTGTTCGCCGGCGACTTCGGTCCGGACTTCCGGCGCACGTACTCGATCAAGGGCGACGCGATCAACGTCGCCGCGCGGGTCATGGCCCACGCCGAACCCGGCACCGCCCTCGCGACGAACGACGTGCTGGCCCGGTGCCGAACCCTGTTCGCGACGCGACCGGTACCGCCGTTCCTGGTCAAGGGCAAAGCCAGGCCGATCCACGCCGCGGTGCTCGGCGCGCCGCTAGGCGGTGGCGACGCATCGTCGGGTGACGAGACCGAGGGTCCGTTCGTCGGCCGCGACGCCGAACTCGCGACGCTGCGCGAGGCACTCGACCACGCCCGGGCCCGGCGCGGGTGCCTGGTCGAGATCGTCGCCGAACCCGGGATGGGCAAGTCCCGGCTGGTCCGCGAGGTGCTGCGCGAGGCGTCGGATCTCGTCGTGCTCGTCGGACCGAGTGACGCGTACGAGTCCAAGGCCCCCTTCTACCCGTTCCGGAACCTGCTGCGCGATCTGCTGGGGGTGGGCCAGGCGGCGGACGCCGATGCGGTAGCGGCGCGGCTGGCCGAGCGGGTCGCGGCCAATGCCGCGCATCTGCTGCCGTGGCTCCCGCTGCTCGGCATCGTGCTCGACGTCGAGCTCGCGTCGACCCGGGAGACCGACGAGCTCGACGAGCGCTTCCGCCGGGCCAAGTTGGAGGAGGTGCTCGTCGAGTTCCTCGGCCTGGTGCTGCCCACGCCGACGCTTCTCGTGTTCGAGAACACCCAGCTGATGGACGACGCGTCCGCCGACCTGCTGCGCCGGATCGAGACTGACCTCAGCGATCGGCCCTGGTCGGTGCTGGCGACCCGCCGCAACGTCGACAGCGGCTACGTGCCCGCCCGCACCGGCGCGGATGACCGCTCGCTGACCCTGGCCCCGATCGACGGCGCACTCGCGTTCGACCTGCTCGACGCGGCGACCCGGACCGCTCCGCTCAGCGAACACGCCATGAACGCGATCGTGGCCAAGGCCGGCGGCAACCCGCTCTTCCTCCAGGCTCTGGTGACTGCCGCCGCTCGCTCCGGGGGCAGCGCGGATCTGCCCGACTCGGTCGAGGCGGTCCTGACGAGTGAGGTGGACCGGCTCGAGCCGGTCGACCGCACGCTGCTGCGGTGCGCCGCTGTGCTCGGCGAGCGCTTCGACGAGCAGATGGTGCGCGAGATGGTCGTCGTCGCCGGGCGGGCGAGCGCCGCGGCCGACCTCGAGCGACTCAGCGGCTTCGTCCAGCCCGAAGGTGGTGGCAGCTGGAAGTTCCGCCATGGACTTATGCGCGACGTCGCCTATGCGGGACTGCCGTACCGCCTCCGCCGCACGATGCACGAGCACGCGGGTCGCGTCCTCGAGGCGAGCACGGACAACGTGGAGGAGATCTCGGAGCGGCTGTCGATGCACTACTTCCACGCCGGGGACTTCGACCGGGCGTGGACGTACTCGCGGATGGCTGGACAGCGGGCGCAGAGCCAGTACGCGTACACAGCAGCGATCGAGTTCTTCGACCGGGCCATCGAGGCGGGTCGCGCGTCGGGCGTCGCGGCCGCCGACCTCGCCGACGTGCTCGAGGCCGTAGGGGACGTTCGCGACATCGCCGGGTTCACCCGCGACGCCGTCGCCGCCTTCCGGCGCGCGCGTCCCTACCGGCGCGAGGATCCGCTCGGTCGCGCGGGCGTGATGCTCAAGGAGGCCGGGCTGCACCAGCGCCTCGGCGACTTCGTGACCTCGTTGCGGCTGCTGAGCCACGCCCGCGGGGTGGCGCGGGCGGCCACCGGCGACCTCGCCGACTCGGTGCGGTCCCGCCTCGCGACGCGATATGCCTTCGGCAAGTACCTGCAGGGCGACCACCTCGCCGCCGTGCGCTGGAGCGCGGTCGGGGTGAGTGAGGCCCGGCTGTCGCGCGACGACGACGCGCTGGCCTACGCCTACAACACCCGGCACATCGCCTGTCTCCACGCCGGTGTCCCGGAGGAGGAGTCCTATGGCGAGCTGGCCCTGGCCGGGTACGAGGCGCTCGGCGACCTGCGCATGCAGGGCCACTGCCTGAACAACCTCGCCATCGGCGCCATGCACGACGGGCAGTGGAACCGATCGGCCGAGTTGCTCGACCGGGCGGCCGGCATGTTCCGCCGGGTCGGCGACACCGCGAACGAGGCGAACGCCCAGTACAACCGGGCCGACCTGCTGATTCGGCAGCGCCGGTTCGCCCAGGCCGAGCCGTTGCTGGCGGCGGCGCTGCGCGCCGCCCGGGCGGCCGACGATCGTGAACTGGTAGCGCTCGCCAACCGCGAGTCCGGCCGGGCCCGCGCCGGCCTCGGATACCCGGACGAGGCCCGGCTGCGGTTCGAGGCGGCGCGCGCCGGCTTCACCGAACTCGGACTCGCGCAGGAACTGATCAGCGTCGACGAGGCGGTGGCCGACTGCCTCGTCAAGGCCGGCGAGCCGAACCAGGCCATCGAACTGGCCAGCTCGGCTCTGGCCCGAGCGCAGGAATTGCACGTCGAGGGTGCGCTTGCCTCGCTGCACCGCGTGCGCGGCACAGCGCTGTTCGCGGCTGCGCGTTACGCCGACGCGCGCGCGGCCTTCGAGGCGGGCCTGCTCAGTCCGGACGGCGGCGACGGTCGCCGCGAGTACGCGCTGAACCTGCTCGGGTTGGCCGATCTCGCGGCGCGCGAGGACGATCCGGGCGCCGCTCGATTGACGAGCGAGGCACGCGACATCCTCGACGGGCTCGGGGTGCTCACGCCGGAGGTGCCGGCTCAGGTCTGATCAGGTGCTCGCCCGCATGTCGTGGGTGAACAGCAGGTACAGCAACGCGTCGCCGGCGTTGTCCCGGTGGCTCTGCACGTAGTCGGTGCAGAAGGTGTTGCCGGCCGCGTCCTGGGCGACGCCCTTGACGGCGCAGGGAGCGGCGACGGCGCCGAGCGGGCCGCTCGCCGCGAAGCTGACCTTGATCGTGTAGCTCTTCACGCCGCCGCCCGCGCACTGCTGCTTCGAGCACCGGATGATGAGCAGCGCCGGGTTGGTGGGGCTGTAGCTGGTCCCGAGGTCGGCGATGAACTGCACGACCTGGCTGCCGCTTGTACAGCCGAGGTCAGTAGTGCACTTGCCGAGCGACAGCGCACCTCCGGTCGACGCGAACCCGTGCGAGAGCACCAGGGTGCCGCACTCGGATTCGGTGCTGGCCTGGGTGCAGTTCGCGTCCCCGACGCCCAGACCGGTGG
>JAVHVH010000053.1:0-6388 GCA_032160665.1 Pseudonocardiales bacterium | reverse complement strand
GGATGCCGGCGCCGATGCTCGTCGCCGTCCGACCCGCACCCAGCCGGAGTCCGTCCTCACCGGGCGCACGTTGGAACAGATCGCGGCGGACGGCTAACCGTGCCCGCGACGATCCCAGAGAGGCATTGATCAATGCGCACTTGGCGGCCGTTGGAGAAGATCGTCGAGCGGATCGAGGCAGCCGAGCAGCTCGACGACGTTGCCGAGACAGTCGCCGGGTGGGCGCGCAAGTTGATCCCGCCCGGACCGGTCGAAGACGTCCTGACCGGCGTTCCGGCCGGGCATCCGTTGCATCCGGCGATCGTCGCCGTGCCGATCGGCGCGTGGGTCTCGGTGGGCCTGCTCGACGCCCTCGGCGAGGACGCCGCGGCGCGACGCCTGACCGCCTTTGGCTGCGTTACCGCCGTTCCGGCGGCGGCGGCGGGAGCGTCGGACTGGGTGACCACCAGCGGTGCCGAGCGCCGGGTCGGGCTCGTGCATGCGCTGATCAACGATGCCGCGCTGACGGCTTACGGGCTCAGTTGGTTCGCCCGACGCCGGGGTCACCGGGCCCGCGGCATCGCCCTGTCCGCTCTTGGCGCCGGCCTCATCTCCGCGGCGGGCTGGCTGGGCGGCCATCTCGCCTATGGCCGCGGCGTCGGAGTCGACACCACCGCCTTCCAGCAATTTCCGCAGGACTGGACCGATGCGGGACCGGAATCCGACATCCCGGCGGAGGGCGGCCTCGCCCAGATGGAAGCTGATGGCATACCGCTGCTGGTCACTCGACGAGCCGATGCCGTGATCGCCATGGCCGATCGGTGCACGCATCGCGGTGGGCCGTTGCACGAAGGCGCGATCAGCGGTGGCTGCGTCACCTGCCCCTTGCACGGCAGCGAGTTCTCCCTCGACGACGGGACGGTGCGTTCCGGCCCGGCAACTCGTCCACAGCCGACGTTCGAGACCCGGATCCACGACGGTCGCCTCGAAGTGCGGCGCCATGACGTCGCCGCCCTCCGGACGAATCCTGTGGGTCGATGACGGGGCTGGCGATTCGCTGGTCGAGCATCTTCGCCGATGTGCCGGCGGCCGATTTCGAATCGGAAAGGGTCTTCTGGCAGCAGGTCGCCGCGGCACGGGCCGGCGAACCGCGCGGTGCGCGGGGCGAGTTCCTCCCGCTCCGGCCGGATGGCGGCGATCCGGTGGTATGGCTGCAGCGGGTGGACCGCCCGGCTGAACGCGGCGGGTGGCACCTCGATCTGCACGTGCCTGACGTTGAAGCTGCTGCGCAGTCGGCCGTACACCTCGGGGCCAGCATCGAACGGCAGCGGGACGGTCTGGTCACTCTGAGCTCGCCAGCCGGGCAGCCGTTCTGCGTGGTCGTCGAGGACTCCGGCCGGGTCCGCTGCCAAGGCGAGGCGACGACGTGGCCGGAGGGTTATCGCACCCGCGTCGACCAACTGTGCATGGACATCCCCGCGTCCGTTTTCGACGACGAAGGCGCGTTCTGGTCCGAGCTGACCGGCTGGTCGCGCCGCCACGGCGAACGGCCGGAGTTCGACAACCTCCTGCCGCCACTCGGGCTGCCGGTACGCATCCTGCTGCAGCGTCTCGAGGGTGCCGGCGACCGGATCGGCGCCCATGCGGACCTGGCCTGCGACGATGTCCCCGCCGAGACCGCCCGGCACGAAGCGCTGGGGGCGAAGGTTGTTCGCCTCGACGATGCCTGGACCACGATGCGCGATCCGGCCGGGCTGACCTACTGCATCACCTCGCGCCGAGCTGGCGACGGGCAGTGACGGCGTGCTCCACCGACTTGGCGCGGAGGATCGCGACGCGCTGCGGCCGGCGGCGCTGCCGCAGCACGTGCGCGCGATGCTCGCGACCTTGACCGAGGACCGGTTCTCCGACCCGGAGTGGATCTTCGAGCGCAAGTTGGACGGGGTCCGCTGCCTGGCCCGCCGCGACGCGCGCGGTCGCGTCCGGCTGCTCTCGCGCAACGACCAGGACATGAGCCGCACCTATCCCGAGATCATCGACGCGATCGCCGGTCTGGATGGCACCGACCTGTTCGTCGACGGCGAGGTGGTCGCATTCGAGGGACGCCGGACCAGCTTCGCCCGGTTGCAGGGCCGGCTCGGACTCAGTGATCCGGACCAGGCGCGGGCCACCGGCATCGCCGTCTACTACTACATCTTCGACGTCGTCCACGTCGACGGCTTCGATACCCGCCGAGTGCCGCTCCTGACCCGTAAGAAGCTGCTGCGGGCGGCCGTGCGCTTCGACGATCCGCTCCGCTTCACCGTGCACCGTCGGGGCGCCGGCGAGGAGGCTTTTCGGGCGGCGTGCGCGCGGGGGGACGAGGGCGTGATCGCGAAACGCGCCGCGTCTCAGTATGCGTCCGGGCGCTCCAAGGACTGGTTGAAGTTCAAGTGCGTGCGCGACCAGGAGTTCGTCGTCGGTGGGTGGACGGAGCCGAAGGGCAGCCGGGCGGCGTTCGGGTCCCTGCTCCTCGGTTACTACGAGGACGGCACCTTCGTCTACGCAGGCAAGGTCGGCACCGGCTTCGACACCACGACGCTGCGCACCCTCGGTACCCGGATGGCGGGGCTCGAGGTGCCGCATTCACCGTTCCAACGCGGCCGCGTCAAGGAACGCGACGTGCACTGGGTGCGGCCGGAACTCGTGGCCCAGATCGGGTTCACCGAGTGGACGCGGGACGGCATGCTGCGTCACCCGCGATTCGCGGGGATGCGCACGGACAAGGCAGCGCGCGACGTCGTCCGCGAGACCCGCTGAGGTTCACGCGGGCCGGGACGCAGGCCGACGCCGGGTGGGGGATGGACGTCGGCCTGCGCCGTTGCGCGCCCGCTTCGGAACCGAGGAAGCGGGCGCAGCTATTGAGGGGTGCCGGACGGGCAGCCCGGGGAGAGACACCAAGAATGCTCGCCCACGGATCTGAACCACAGAGACCAACGGCCTTCCACGCGCTGGACGAATCGACCGAAGCCGGACGATCGCGTGCGGCCCGCACCGCGCCGGTTGATCGCGACCCGGGGCGGAGGCCGCCGCGAACCGAATTGGCGCAGGCCCTACCGTGCAGGTATGACCGGATTTGAATCGTTCGACGAGTACCTCGCGTTGTCGCGGGTCACGGACCTGGCGCTGTCTCAGGACGGGACGCGGCTCGTGGCCGTCGTCGCCGCCTTGAATGGCGACGGCAACAAGTTCGTCAACGCGTTGTGGGAAGTCGACCCGTCCGGAGCGACGGACGCCAGACGGTTGACCCGCTCGGAGGAGGGCGAGAGCAAACCGGCGTTCCACCCCGATGGTTCGCTGCTCTTCGTCTCCGGCCGGGACGCGGAAGAGGACGACCCGCCCGCGCTCTGGCGGCTGCCCGTTGTCGGTGAGGCGGCGCGGGTGCTCACCCGTCCCGGCGGCGTCTCGTCTCTGACCGTCGCCGGCGAGAGCGGCGCCGTCGTCGTGTCCGCAAAGGTCCTTCCCGGCAGTGTCGACGCCGAGGCGGACCAGGCACGCCGCACGGCGCGCAAGGAGGCGAAGGTCGGCGCGGTCCTGCACGCTTCGACGCCGGTGCGCTTCTGGGACCACGACCTCGGCCCGGACGAGCTGCGCCTGCAGGCCGCGACAGGGTTAGGCGAGGGCGATGACGCCAGCGAGCCGATTGATCTGACGCCGACACCGGGTCGTGCCTTGGACGAGGCCGGCTTCACGCTGACGCCGGACGGCACAAGCGTGATCACCAGTTGGTTCGTGCTGGACGAGCCGGGGTACCCCCGCGCGAAGCTGATCGCGATCGACACGACGAGCGGGGAACAGCGCGTGCTCGCCGACGACCCGCACGCCACGTTCGGCGAGCCGGCTGTCTCGCGCGACGGCCGCTGGGTTGTCTGCGTGCGCGAGCAGGAGACCACCTACGAGGACGCGCCGCGGGTGTCACTCTGGCTCGTCGACCTCGACTCCGGCGAGGGAAGCGAGCTGGTCGTCGACCCAGACATCTGGCCCGGCTCACCCATCTTCAGCGCGAACGGCGAGGCGATCTTCTTCCACGCCGACGAGGTGGGCCACCGGCCCGTTTTCCGCCTCGACATCGAATCGGGTGCGGTCACCCGGGTGAGCGCGTCCGGCCATTTCACCAACCTGCAGGTCGCACCCGACGGCGCGACGCTGTACGCGCTGCGCGACGCGGTTGACTCGCCGCCGCGGCCGGTGCGGTTGGACGCCACCGCCGCCGATGGCGAGCACATCGAGCTGCTCGCCCCGGGGGCCGCAGACGTGCCTGGCGTGCTGGAGCACGTCGCGGCCACCGCGGCGGACGGGGCGGCGGTCCACGCCTGGCTGGCGCTGCCACCGAATGCGTCCGCGGAGGCGCCGGTGCCCACGCTCCTGTGGATCCACGGCGGACCACTGAGCTCGTGGAACGGCTGGAGCTGGCGGTGGAACCCCTGGCTGATGGTCGCGAAGGGCTACGCGGTGCTGCTGCCCGACCCCGCGCTCTCGACGGGCTACGGCGCCGCAATGATCCAGCGCGGCTGGGGTGAATGGGGCGGGGCGCCGTTCACCGATCTGATAACGATCACCGACGCCGTCGAGGCGCGGGCCGACATCGACGAGACGAAGACCGCGGCGATGGGTGGCTCGTACGGCGGCTACATGGCGAACTGGGTCGCCGGGCACACCGACCGCTTCCGCTGCATCGTCACACATGCCAGCCTGTGGGCGCTCGACCAGTTCCAGGGCACTACCGATGTCCCTGGCTACTGGGTCAAGGAGTTTGGGCTGCTGGCCGAGCAGCCCGAGCGCTACGCCGAGTGGTCGCCGCACCACTGGTTGAAGTCGATCAACACGCCGATGCTGGTGATCCACGGCGACAAGGACTACCGAGTCCCGGTCAGCGAAGCGCTGCGGCTGTGGTGGGACCTGCAACGTGAGGGCGTGGAGTCGTCGTACCTGTACTTCCCGGACGAGGGTCACTGGATCCTCAAACCGGGCAACGCGCGCGTCTGGTACGAGACGGTGTGGTCGTGGCTGGCCACGCACGTGCACGGCAGGGAATGGACCCAGCCGGAACTGCTCTGACGGCGACCCGGCGGCCCGGTGGGTCGCGCTATCGGCCGGACGCGGCTGCCTGGGCGCGTGCTAGCAGCTGGTCGGGTGTGTCGTCGCCTTTCAGCTCGGCGGCGCCGGCGTTGACCGATTCGCTCGAGAAGGCCTGGGCGAGGTCGGCGTCGATGAGCTCGATCCGTCGTTCCACCGTCTCGACGTGGGAACCGGCGATTACGCACAGCACTTCGTGGCTGGCCAAGCGGACGATCACGTCGTACGGCCGGAGGTGGGCTCGCAGGGTGGTTGTCACCTGCGCCATCCCGCGGTCCACGTCCGCCCTCTTTCTGACGGCAGGTGAGGCCAGGTCAAGGCAGATCAAGGCCAACGGCTGATGCATTCGATGGGCGCGCGCCACTTCGCGACACAACTCCGTGAGGCCAGCTGCGCGAGGATAGACATGGTTCATCCCGCCGAATGCGGCATCGGCTCGGTCCAGCGCTGCGGCCGCACGGTCGTCTTGAGAGGTGCGCCGGTCCTGTTGACTTCTTCCCCGCTGGCTGCTCGCGATCAGGCGGTCGGCCGACGACACCCAGCGATCCAGGGCGGCATGTTTGCGATCGCGCGCCGCCGTGTCGCGATCTTGGTTGGCCGACTCGCTGTCCGCGGCGGCATCGGCCACCAGCCCGTCGACTACCGCTTGGGATCTTCCCGACGCGCGTGCGCCCGCGGATCTCGCACTGCGAACGGTTCGGCGGTGGATAGCGTCGCTGTCCCTTTGACGCGCAAGGCGATCGCGCCGCTCGGCGTCGTCGTCACGGCCTGAAGCGTCGACGTCCCGGCGGTCGGAGTCGTCATCACGCGCGTCCGCAGCCAGGTCCCGCTGAACTGCGTCGGAGTCGCGTTGCCAGGACGCCTTGTTGCCGCGGTTTACGACCATATTGGGCCTGTCCGATCAAAGAATTGTCGGCCGCGTGCGAACGACGGAGTTCAGGGGAACACTACGCCGTAGCACTAGGGTGCGCCCGCGCCTGTGCTTACGTCTATCTTGGACGTCGAGCGACGTCGTGCCGGTTCGCGCGTAGGAGGTCCAGATGGTTGGCGGTGAGACTGAACGCGAAGGTACCCGGCGAGATCGGGCAGCCGATCGTCGTGACGAGGCAGCCGACCAGCGTGATCGGGCCGCCGATCGCCGTGATCACACTGCCGAACTGCGGGACGACGCGGCCCGCCTGCGCGACGAGGCCACCGAAGAGTCGGAGCAGCCGCTCGGATCACGGGTCAACGAGGCGTCGCTCACCCGATCGGCGACCAATCGCCGGGACGCCGCCGCCGATCGGCGGCGCGC
>JAVHVH010000038.1:0-12333 GCA_032160665.1 Pseudonocardiales bacterium | reverse complement strand
ACGAGCCGACGACCGTCGCGCTCGTCGAACTGAGCGACGACGGCACCGCCCAGTACCGGTTCGGGGTGGACGGCACGGCCGACTTCCGGTTCACCGACGCGGAACTCGCCGCGATCCCGTCGACGGTGGCGGCCGTCCATTTCGGCTCGCTCGCGTCGTGGCTACCACCGGGCGATGCGGCGATCGCGCGACGCGTGGCCGCCTTGCGCGCCGGCGGCACCTTCGTCAGTTACGACCCCAACGTCAGACCGCATCTGCAACCGGACGCAGCACTCGCGCGCACGCACGTCGAAGGCGCGCTCGCGCTCGCGCACCTGGTGAAGACGAGCGAGGAGGATCTCGCCTGGCTGCACCCCGGCGCGGCGGTCTCAGCCATCGCCCGAGACTGGCTCGGGCGCGGCCCGGCGGTCGTCGTTGTCACGCGCGGCGGCGAGGGCGCCACCGCGTACTCCGGCGCCGGAGAGGTCAACCGGCCGCCGCGGCCCATCGACCTCGTCGACACCATCGGTGCGGGGGACGCGTTCATGAGCGGCCTGCTCGACGCCCTCGCCCGTCGCGACCTGCTCACCCCGGCTGCGATCGCCGGGCTGGACGGCGTCACTCTCGGCGATGTCCTGGACGACGCGGCGCTGATCGCAGCAATCACGTGCTCCCGGGCCGGCGCCAACCCGCCGCGGCGCGACGAAGTGGCGGCGTTCGGCTGAACCGAGCCGACAGCAGGTACGTTCCCCGCGTGGCATCACGGCGGCCGGCGAGCGTGACGATCGGACTCCTGCTGACCACGGGCATCCTCGCCGCGTGCACCTCCGCGTCCGCCCCGCACCGACCCGCTTCCCCGCCGGGCGGCACGGGATCGTCGGCGGTCCGGACGATCCCGCTGCCGCCGGCCACCGGCGCGTCCACCCCGGCGAACCCGCAGTCGCCGCGCACCGCAACCGTCCTCGGCTCAGGAGACGTCCTGATCCACCCGCCGCTGTGGGAGCAGGCCCACGCCGACGCGCTGGCGCAGGGCCGGCACGGGTACGACTTCGGCCCGATGTACGCGAGCATCGCGCCCGACGTCCAGGCCGCCGACCTCGCCACCTGTGAGATGGAGACCCCGCTGGCCAAACCGCAGGGGCCGTTCTCGGGCTGGCCGGACTTCAACGCGCCACCGCAGGTACTGACCGCGCTCAAGGACGTCGGCTACCAGAGCTGTACGACCGCGTCCAACCACTCCATCGACCAGGGCTACGACGGGGTCAAGCGCACTCTCGACGAACTGGACGCGGCCGGTCTGCGACACACCGGCAGTGCACGGACGGCGGCCGAGGCGTCTCGGCCGCTCATTGTCACGCTGCCGAACGGGGTGCGGATCGGCCAGCTCGCGTATTCATTCGGCTTCAACGGCATCCCGATGCCGAGCGACAAGCCGTGGCTCGCGAACTTGACCGACATCGCGCGGATCCGCGCTGCGGCCCGCGCGGAGAAGCAGGCCGGTGCCGACATCGTCGTGCTGTCCATGCACTGGGGCACCGAGTACGACCACGTAGCCACCCAGGACCAGCGGGACGAAGCGCGGCGGCTGTTGCGGTCACCCGACATCGACCTCATCCTGGGCGACCACGCACACGTGGTGCAGCCGGCCGAGCGGATTCACGGCAAGTGGGTCTTCTACTGCATGGGCAATCAGATCTCACGACACGCCGATCCGATCGCCGAGGGACGCGAGGGCGTCATGCCTCGAGTCACGTTCACCGAGGTGTCGCCGCACCACTTCACCGTCACCGCAGCGGAGGCGATCCCGACGTGGATGGAGGACGAGCCGAAATTGCGCCTCATCGACCTGCCATGGGCCCTGGACTCGTCCACCCTGAGCGCGACGCAACGGACGGCGGACGAGCGGGCGCACGCGGAGATCGTCAGGTATCTCGACGCGTACGGCGCGCAAAGGGCCGGACTGACGATCAGGTAACCGACGGAGCTGGACGAGCGCGGTGCGCGCCAACGTCGGTCAGGTCAGCCGGTCTGACGATCCGGTAGCGGCGGATCGGCCGGGGTGTCGTAGCGGCGGTGGGCTGCATCCAGGAACCCGCCGGCCAGAATTCCCGCGGACACCGTCGGGATCCAGATCCAGATCAGATAGACGTCCATCGAGCCGATCGCCAGCAGGAGCGCAGTGTAGAGGACGAAGGGCACCACGACCGCTGCGATGCACCGGGCCCGCACCTCGGAGTGCTCGCGGAGCAGGGCGAGGTCGGCCGAGGTGGAGTGGTTGCCCTTGCCGACCCGCTTCTTCTTGACCCGCGCTTCGGCCGGGGCGACCGCGGCGGCCGCCGGGGCCTCAGGAACTGGCGGAAGCGGATCGGTGGGATGCGTCGCCGCCTGATCGGCTTCCGCGACCAGGGCCGCCTCGATCAAGGGGATCTGGTGGGTCGGCTCGTCGTCCAATTGAGCGTCGGACTCGGCTTCGGGCTCGTTGACGGCCGGCCGTGCGTGCCGCCCCGCAGCCACTGTGGGCTCGACGACGACAGCGACGATGTCCTCTTCGTCGTCTTCGATCGGAGCCGAGTGCCGTCCCACCTGACCAGTGTTCCAAAATCGCGGCGAAGGGCGGCGTCAGCGCGCCGCACCCGTCTACACTGCCGCGATACCGGCGGGACCTGGTGAGGAGTCGGCGTGCAGGTGCGGATGCGTCGTTGGGTACGGGTCATTGCAGTGACGGCGACGGCGTGCGCGGTCATGTCCGGCTGCGCGTCGGTCGTGGACGGCCGGCCCAGCGTCGGGGATGCACCCAACGCCAACATCACGGTCAAGGGCGACAGCGGTGGTCAGTTCGACACGATCGTCAAGAACGCCCTCAGCGACGTCGTCGACTTCTGGAAGATCAACTACCCGAAGATCTCGGGCGGCAAGCCGTTACCTGAGTTGAAGGGCGGCCTGTATTCGGTCGACGGGCTGCAGGTGGCCGAGACCCATCGAGCCCCTACGAACGCCGCCGACGAGGCCTGTATCGCCCGAAATCCGACCTTCATCATCGACAACGGTGCGTTCTGCCTGCTCGACGACTCGATCGCCTGGGACCGGGCCCCGACGCATCTGTTCGCCCAGCTGGCTCAGAAGTACGGACCACTGATGGTCGCGTTGGTCTTCGCCCACGAGTTCGGGCACGCGATCAGCTACCGGCTCGGCGTGTTCGACCAGCCTGGCCTGAAGACCATCGACACCGAATCCCAAGCCGACTGCGCGGCCGGGGCGTGGGCAGCGTCGGCGCTCAAGGGTGCGGCCGCGCACTTCCGGGAGGTGACCCCGCAGAAGCTCGACGACGCCCTCGAGGGGTTCCTGGACGGACGCGACTCGGTGCCGGGCACCATCGACGAGATCTCACACGGCAACGGCTTCGACCGGCTGTCCGCGCTGGCCGATGGCATCGACAACGGCCCGACGTACTGCTACTCGCCGAACTACTTCGACCGCACCTTCACCGAGCGGATCTACACCAGCGAAGCCGACTACAACGCCGGGGGCAACCAGCCGCTCGCCGACACGATTGCGCCGGACGGTTTGCTCGTGAAGGACCTCAACCGGTTCTGGACGAAGGCCGCGCAGTCGATCAACAAGACTTTCCAGCCCGTGAAGATCGCCCAGGCCGCGCACCCCAAGTGCGGGTCGACGGCGACCAGCGAGTTCGGGTATTGCCCGGACGACAACACCGTCTACTTCAGCGAGGCGTTCGCGAAGGACGCCTACAACAGCCTGCCCGGCGTGAACGTTGACCCGACGACCGGCAACGTCACGCTGCTCGACAACCAGCCGGCCGACTTCGCGCTTGGCACCCTGTTCGCGATCGGGTGGGGTCTCGCAGTGGGTCACCAGCTGTTCGGTCGAGCGATGGTGGACAGCTCGGGCCTGCTGTCGGCGATCTGCTACACCGGCTCCTACGGCAAGGACACGAACCTCGACACGGACCCGACCAAATCGAGGTTCCTGCTGCTGTCACCGGCCGACCTGGACGAGGCGGTGTCGGCGATGCTCAACCTCGTGGATTCGGATCGCGCGTACGGCTCGCAGGGAACGACCGGCCTCGACCGGATCCAGGCCTTCGTAAAGGGCTACAAGGGCGGGCTGTCGGCGTGCTGACCGAGCGCGCCGGACGAGATCGCGTCGAGCAGGCCCGCGCAGGCCCGCTCCACCTGCGCCAGCACCTCGGTGAACCCGCCTGATCGCCCGTAGTAGGGATCGGGCACGTCCAGGTCACTGCCCGGCTCGACCGTCGGGTCGAACGAACGCAGCATGACGATCTTGGCCCGGGCGGCCGCGGGGTCGCGGGTCTCGGCCGCAAGCCACCACAGGACGTTGTGGTGCCCGGCGTCGAGCGCGACCACGACGTCGCGGCGCGCAAAGTCGTCCGGGACGAACTGTTTCGCGACGTGTCGTGCCGGGGTGTAACTGGCGTCTTCGAGGGTGGCCCGGGAGCGTGCATCCATGTCGTCGCCGGCATGCCAGGAGCCGGTGCCGGCGCTGTCGATCTGGACCTCGTCGGCGAGGCCCCGGCTCTCCGCGAGGTGTCTCAGGACGATCTCTGCGGTCGGCGACCGGCAAATGTTGCCGGAGCAGACGAAGCAGATCCGGACGGGGTGGCTCGGCACGTCGCCAGTCTGTCAGGGTGTCTGGTGTGGGTTGAAAAGCGGCGCCGACGAGGAACTGGTTCTTGGCTTGGTTCTGTCGGCTCTCTGTTGTCGACCGTTGTCGTTGTCGACCGTTGTCCTTTCAAGATCAACTCCCGCTGATTCCCTCACGGTCCAGGAGTCTGATGTCTTGACAGGCAGGTCCGGCGTGGAACGGACCGGCCGGCATAACCAGCAACGCGGTTGAGTACGTTCTAGAGATGCCGGACCTCGATTCGTCATTCCTGGCCATGCCCGCCCGGGGTCTCGCGGGCGCAGCACTCGAGCGAGCACAGGCGCTCGGCGCGGAGCACGCCGACTTCCGCTTGGAACGAAGCCGCGTCGGCATGCTGCGCGTGCGCGACGGCCACGTCGACTCGTCCACCGACAGCGAGGACGTCGGACTCGCCGTGCGCGTCGTGCACGACGGCACCTGGGGCTTCGCCAGCGGATATGCGCGTACCGCGGAAGCGGCCGCGGCGCTCGCCGAGCAGGCCGTCGCCACCGCGAAGGTCAGCCGGGTACTGAGCAGCGAACCCGTCGAGCTGGCTCCCGAACAGATCTATGGCGACGTCACGTGGGTGTCGTCCTATGACGTCGACCCATTCGCGGTGCCTGAGGGCGAACGGATGGGGCGGCTCGTCGAACTCTCCGAACGGCTGCTCGCTTCGGACGGGGTCGACCATGTCGACGCGTCGTTGATGCAGGTGTTGGAAAACAAGTTCTACGCCGACACGGCCGGCTCGATGACCACCCAGCAGCGGGTGCGATTGCACCCCGAATTCACCGCCGTCAACGTCGACCGCGGCGCGGGGAACTTCAGCACGATGCGCACACTGGCCCCGCCCGTCGGCCGCGGTTGGGAGTACCTCACCGGCACGGGCTGGGACTTCGACGCCGAGATTGCCGAACTTCCCGGTCTGCTGATGGAGCACGCGAAGGCGCCGAGCGTCGAGGCGGGCGTCTACGACCTCGTCATCGACCCGTCCAACCTGTGGCTGACCATCCACGAATCGGTCGGGCACGCCACCGAACTCGACCGCGCGCTCGGTTACGAGGCGGCCTACGCCGGGACGAGCTTCGCCACTCTCGACAAGCTCGGCAGTCTGCAGTACGGCAGCGCGGTCATGAACGTCACCGGCGACCGGACGGTCGAGCACGGGCTGGCCACGATCGGCTATGACGACGAGGGCGTCGCGGGCCAGCAGTTCGACATCGTCCGCGACGGTGTACTGGTGGGTTACCAACTCAACCGGCAGATGGCGCGGGCGAATGCGGACGCACTCGGTCCCGCGGGCGGTCGCTCGAACGGCTGCGCGCTCGCCGACTCGGCGGGCCACATTCCGTTGCAGCGCATGGCCAACGTGTCCTTGCAGCCGGCGCCGGACGGTCCGTCGCTCGAGGAGTTGATCGGCGGGGTCGAGCGCGGCATCTACATCAAGGGCGACCGGTCCTGGTCGATCGACATGCAGCGCTTCAACTTCCAGTTCACCGGCCAGCAGTTCCACCGCATCGAGAATGGTCAGCTGGTGGGCCAGGTGCGCGATGTTGCCTACCAGGCGACGACGACGGACTTCTGGGGCTCGATGGAGGCCGTCGGCGGCCCACAGACCTACGTCCTCGGTGGCGCATTCAACTGTGGCAAGGGGCAGCCGGGGCAGGTTGCCGCGGTGTCGCACGGCTGCCCGGTCGCCCTGTTCCGCGGCGTCAACATACTCAACACCCGGGCGGAGGGCGGCCGGTGAGCGACGCTTGCGGAGCGATCAGGAGGTGTCGGCGCGCCGCAGGCGGGCTCGGGCCGACGACGGGCCCGAGCGCAGCGAGCGGCCCCGAGGAGGTCCGATGAGCCAAGCCCAGGAACTGGTCGATGCCGCGCTCAGCGCGTCGAGCGCCGATGGCTGTGTGGTCATCGCATCCGAGCACACCGAGACGAACTTGCGCTGGGCCGCCAACTCGCTCACGACGAACGGCCAGATGCGGTCTCGCTCGCTCACGGTGATCTCCACCTTCGACCGCCCGGGCGGCACGAGCGACGGCGTGGTCACGCGCGCAGTGACCACACTCGAAGAGGTCGCGGACCTCGTCCGCGCATCGGAGCAAGCCGGGCGCGACTCTGCCCCCGCCGACGACGCCTCACCGCTCATCGAGCCCTACGACCACGACGACGACTGGGGCGCGGACGCCGCGGAGACCAGCGTCGAGGTGTTCGCGCAGTTCGCGGCGGCACTGGCCCCGGCATTGGAGCGCTGGCGTTCGACGGACCGCCTGATGTTCGGCTACGCCGAGCACCAGATGACGTCGTCCTTCCTGGCGACCTCCACCGGGCTGCGACGTCGCTTCGACCAGCCGGACGGCCGGCTGGAGGTCAACGGCAAGTCACCCGATCTCACCCGGACGGCGTGGTCGGGCCTGCACACCCGCGACTTCACCGACGTCGACGTCGACGCAGTGACCGAGGCGTTAGAGCAAAGACTCGCGTGGTCGGCGAAACACATCGACCTGCCGGCCGGACACTACGAGACGATCCTGCCGCCCACCGCAGTTGCCGACCTGATGGTCTATGCGTATTGGACCGCCTCGGCGCGCGATGCCGACGAGGGCCGCAACGTCTACGCGTCCGGAAAGGGCGGCACCCGGATCGGTGAGCAGCTGTCCACGGTTCCGTTGGCGCTGCGCTCGGACCCGTACGAGCCGGGCCTGCAATGTGCGCCGTTCGACCTCGTCCCCGAGTCATACGCCGGGCTCCAGTCCGTCTTCGACAACGGTCAGCCGGTCGGACCGACGTCCTGGATCGAAAGCGGCGCCCTCGCCGATCTGGTGCGGACCCGGGCGTGGGCGCGCCAGTCAGGCGCGAACCCGCGGCCGTTCGTCGGCAACCTGATCCTCGATGGCGGCGATCCCGCCGCCGGCCTCGACGAGATGATCGCCTCCACCGAGCGGGGTCTGCTGCTCACCTGTCTCTGGTACATCCGCGAGGTCGACCCGCAGAACCTGCTCCTCACCGGGCTGACCCGTGACGGCGTCTATCTCGTCGAGAACGGGACAGTGCAGGGCGCGGTGAACAACTTCCGCTTCAACGAGTCGCCGATCGACCTGCTCGGGCGGCTCAGCGAGGTCGGGCGCACCGAACCCACGATGTCGCGCGAGTGGAGCGACTACTTCCGGCGGACTGCGATGCCGGCGATTCGGGTTCCGGACTTCAACATGTCGACGGTGAGCAAGGCGTACTGATCACCGCGTGATGCGGATGTGGTGCGGTCCCGACAGAGCGTCTCCCGTCGGTTGCCGACGTCGACGAGCAGCTCTCACTCCCCGACGTCGGCGAGTGACCCACCGTCTGTTCCGGTCAGAATGCGCAGTTCACGAGGTCGCACTCGGGCTCGAGGCGGATGCCGAACGCGGCCTCGACGCCCTCGCGGATGTGAGCGGCGAACTTCATCACCTCGGCGGTCGTCGCGCCGCCCCGGTTGGTGATCGCGAGCGCGTGCTTGGTGGAAAGCGCTACGGTGCCGCGGCCCAGGTCCGCGCCGTAGCCTCGTGGGAAGCCTGCGTGATCGACGAGCCAACCGGCCGACAGCTTCGTCCCGTTCACGTCGGGAAACTGCGGGCAGGCAGCCGCGGCCGGCGGCACTGTCTTGACGACAGGGTTGAGGAAGAACGAGCCGACGCCCCAGGTGTCGTGATCGTCGCCGTCCAGCAGCATGCCGCGACCGGCGCGCAGGCCGAGCACGGCGTCGCGGACTTCGCGTACGGGTGCGGCGCTGCCCTTCTCGACGCCGAGCTGCGCGGCGAGGTCGGCGTAGCGAATCGGTCGCGAGATCTCCGACGCAGCAAGCTCGAAGGTCACGTCGAGCACCAGGTAGCGCTCCGAGCGCTTGAAGATCGATTGCCGGTGCGGGCCGAACGCGCATCGCTGCGCGCCCCATGTCTCGAGTTGTCCGGTGTGCCGGTCGTAGAGCGTGAGTTCGACCAGGACGTCGGAGGTCAGCGTGCCGTACGCGCCGACGTTCTGGATCGGCGTGCCGCCGGTCGAGCCCGGGATGCCGGACAGGGACTCGAGGCCGGCCAACCCGGCCGCTAGCGTCGCCTGCACGACCTCGTCCCACTCGACCCCGGCGTCGACCGTCACCCGGGTGCCGTCGATGCGCAGTCCAGAGGACGCGACCTTCACGGTGAGACCGCTGAACCCGACGTCCCCGATGACCAGGTTGGAGCCGCCGCCCATCACCAGCACCGGCTCACTGGCCGCGTCGGCGGACTTCACGAGGTCGAGCAACTCCTCGGTCGTCCCGGCGATCTCGAAGCGCTCGGCCGGCCCGCCCAAGCGGATCGTGGTGTGGTCGGACAGCAGTTCGGGCACCCGGCAACTCTAGATGTACCTGGCGGACCGGACCCCGGCCCGTGCCCGGCGGCGACCGTCATGCGAGCGGTGTCACGACGGTGCAGTCGGGATGCGGACAAAGATCACTAAGGGGCGGCCGCGGCATCCGTGAGCCGGCCGGTTGCGTCCCCCAGAATCCGGGGCTTGCAGCGGTTGAACGGGCGGTGGGTGTGAGCATTCACGCAGCTCGCCGATGAGGTCTGTAAGCGCTCCCGGGAGTTACTCTCCGAACAATCTATTTCTGGCACGCGCGGGTCTATCCGCCCCGCGCGCAGTCCTTCGTTTCACCCCCGAGGAGAAGCGCACATGACGGTAAGCACAGTCCCGGGTCTCGATACCGCCCCCACCACGCACGCCAGCCTGCTGGCCTGGGTCCGCGAGACAGCGGAGCTGACGCAGCCGGACCGTGTCGAGTGGGTGGACGGGTCACCCGAGGAGTGGACGCGCATCACCGATCTGCTGGTCGAGAACGGCACCTTCGTCCGCCTCAACGACGAGAAGAAGCCCAACTCGTTCTGGTGTGCTTCCGACCCCACAGACGTCGCGCGCGTCGAGGACCGCACGTTCATCTGCAGCCGCGATCCGAAGGACGCCGGGGCCACCAACAACTGGATGGATCCCGGGGACATGAAGGCCATCCTCACCGAACGCTTCCGCGGCTCGATGCGGGGCCGCACAATGTACGTCCTGCCGTACTGCATGGGTCCGCTGGCCGCGGACGAGCCGATGCTCGGCGCCGAGATCACCGACTCCGCCTACGTCGTGGCCTCCATGCACATCATGACGCGCCTCGGCACCAAGGCGTTGGAGCTGTTCACCAAGGACGGCGTGGACCAGCCGTTCGTCCCGGGTGTGCACTCGATCGGCGCGCCCCTCGAAGCCGGCGCCAGGGACAGTGCGTGGCCGTGTAACGACACCAAGTACATCGTGCACTTCCCGGAAGAGCGGCTGATCTGGTCCTTCGGTTCGGGCTACGGCGGCAACGCGCTGCTCGGTAAGAAGTGCTACTCGCTACGCATCGCGTCGGTGAAGGCGCGTGACGAGGGCTGGCTGGCCGAGCACATGCTCATCGCCAAGGTGACCAACCCCGCCGGAGTTGCGCGCTACATCGCGGCTGCGTTCCCGTCGGCGTGTGGCAAGACCAACTTGGCCATGCTCGAACCGACCCTGCCGGGCTGGAAGGTCGAGACGATCGGCGACGACATCGCGTGGATCCGCATCGGTGACGACGGTCGGTTCTACGCCGTCAACCCCGAGAACGGTTTCTTCGGCGTCGCCCCCGGCACCGACTACCACACCAACCCGAACGCCATGCGCACCATCGCGAAGGGCTCGTCGATCTTCACCAACGTCGCCCGGACGGATGACGGCGACATCTGGTGGGAGGGCATGGGCGAACCCCCGGCCCACCTCACGAGCTGGAAGAAGCAGGACTGGACGCCGGACTCCGCCGAGCCGTCCTCGCACCCGAACTCGCGCTACTGCACCCCGATCTCGCAATGCGACACCCGGGCGCCGGAGTGGGATGACCCGAACGGCGTGCCGCTCGACGCGATCTTCTTCGGCGGCCGTCGCCGCGACACCGTCCCACTCGTCACCGAGGCCCGCGACTGGCAGCACGGCGTATTCATGGGCGCCACGCTGTCGTCCGAGACGACCGCGGCCGCCACCGGTGCCGTCGGTGTCGTGCGGCGTGACCCGATGGCGATGCTGCCGTTCATCGGCTACAACGCCGGCGACTACTTCGCCCATTGGATCGCGACCGGCAAGAACGCCGACGCTGCCAAGCTGCCGAAGATCTTCTACGTCAACTGGTTCCGTCGTGACGAGGACGGCAACTTCGTGTGGCCGGGCTTCGGTGAGAACATCCGCGTGATCAAGTGGGCCCTCGAGCGGATGGACGGCAGCGCCGCCGCGATCGACACGCCGATCGGCCGCGTTCCCACCCCGGAGGCGCTCGACGTCGAAGGTCTGGACATGTCCGACGACGATCTGCGCGGCGCCCTGAGCGTGAACGTCGAGGAGTGGACGAAGGAGATCCCGCTCATCGAGGAGTGGTTCGAAAAGATCGGCCCGGCGCTCCCGTCGACGATGCGCGACGAGCTGGAAGCACTGCGGCTGCGCCTGGAGGCGTAACCGCACGCTCGCACGACGAAGGCCCGGACGGCTGCGTCCGGGCCTTCGCCATTTCCTGTTCCTTCCCGGCCTGTGGACAACCGCCGAACGAGGCCGCAAATCGTGCACACTTGCCCGGCGGCCATTCGATCAAGACGCCGCGATCCAGAAGGGACCACCACCGTGTTGTTGCGCCGGACCCATATGGCCCTCGCCCTCGCTGCGCTGTTTGTCGCCGGCACCGCCACCGCCGTGCCGAGCACCGCTGCGGCGGGCGCGCCGGCGGCGGCCGTCCACTATGCGGTGAACCGTTCGGTGTGCGCCGAGCCGGCCCGGCCGAACGAGTTCCGCTGCTTCGCGATGGCTCGCGTCGACGTCAAGCCAGGCACCCGCGGCGCGTATGCGTACCGGCCGAGCGCCGCGTTTGGGCACGGCCACATCGGCGGGTACTCCCCGAACGACCTCGCGAAGGCCTACGGCTACAACGCGGGCGCCGCGGTCTCCCAGACCGTCGCCATCGTGGATTGGTACAACGACCCCAAGGCTCTCGCGGACCTCACCGTGTTCGATCGCGCGTACGGGCTGCCCGCCGAGACGACGACATCGTTCGGCAAGGTCAACCAGAACGGAAAGGCCTCGCCGCTGCCGATCTCGAGCAAGGAGAGCTCGACCGAGATCGCCCTCGACATCCAAGCCGTGCGGGCGGTCTGCCACCGGTGCCGCATCCTGCTCGTCGAAGCCAACCACCCCACCGCCGCCGACATCGCCGTCGCCGAGAACACCGCGGCCCGGCTCGGCGCGGACGAGATCAGCAACTCCTTCGGGACGCCGGAGAGCCAGGCGACGTCCACCCTGCTCGCCGCGTTCAGTCACGCCGGCATCGTGATCACGGCGTCGACCGGGGACGACGGTTGGTACGACTGGGACTTCACCAACGACGGCTCCGGCACTGCGGATGAGCCGCAGTTCCCCTCGAGCAGCCCGAACGTCGTGGCCGTCGGCGGCACATTGCTGAAACTGACCAGCACCGGAACCCGCGCCTCCGAGACCGTGTGGAACGAGAACGGTGTCGACAACGCCCGCGGCGCCATTAGCGGGAGCTTGGGTGGCACCGGCGGCGGTTGCAGCACTCGATTCACCGTGAAGGGTTGGCAGAGCCACGTCGCGAACTACAGCACGGCCGGCTGCGGC
>JAVHVH010000033.1:0-10808 GCA_032160665.1 Pseudonocardiales bacterium | reverse complement strand
ACGCGGCCCGCCTGCGCGACGAGGCCACCGAAGAGTCGGAGCAGCCGCTCGGATCACGGGTCAACGAGGCGTCGCTCACCCGATCGGCGACCAATCGCCGGGACGCCGCCGCCGATCGGCGGCGCGCGCGGGCCGATCGAGGGGCGGGGGCGCTCGAACGCACCGACGCGGAGCGCGACCGCAACAACTCGCTCGCCGATCGTCGGGCTTCCGCGCGAGAAGGCGACGAGGCGGGCGCCGACTGAGGCCAGCTCACCATCGCGTGAGTCGCCTCCTTGGCGTACCCGCGGCCCTGCGCAGCGGTAGCCACGACCCAGGCGATCTCGGCGACCCGGCGATCGTCGTCCCTTGTCACCGTCGCCTGGACGAAGCCGACCACCCGACCGGATTCCTGGCTACGAAGTATCCAGTTCAGCCAGCGCTGCGATCCGTCCGGAGACCGGCCGACGACCTGCAGCCGGTAGCGGCGACGCAACTGCTCGAGAGTCGGCGGCTTGCCGCCGATGTGGTCGTGCAGACCAGGATCGTCGAGCACCGGCGCCATCTCCTCCGCATGCTCGACACGCAGCGGCTCCAACACCAGCCGCTCGGTGGTCAGCGTCTGAGTGTCCATTGCCATCTAGGCGTCGATGCGGGGATGGACGACCGCCACGGGGCACGTCGCGTGATGCAGTAGCCCCTGGCTGATGGATCCGAGCAATCCACCGACCCGGGCATGGCGGGAGTGGCTGCCGACGACGAGCAGGTCCTGGGCGGTCGACTCGGCGACCAGGCCGGAGACCGGGTGATCACGCACGACGGCCCGATGCACCACGACGTCCGGGAACTTCTCCTGCCAACCCGCGACCGCCTCGGCGAGCCAGCGATCGGCCCGCTCCGGCGGGGGCTGCTCGGGGCGCCATTGCATCGAGGCGATCAGGTCCGGGCGCCAGCAGAAGACCGCCCGCAGCGGTCGGTGGTGCCGGCTTGCATGATCGAAGGCGAAGGCGAGGACGTCGTTGGTGGCTGGCGAGCCGTCCACGCCGACGACGACCGAGCTGTGCTCGGCCGGGTCCCCGGCCGCGCCCTCGACGACGACCACCGGACCATCGGAACGAGCGGCGACGACGGTGCTGACGGAGCCGAGGACCGCCCCGCCCAAGGTGCCCAGGTGCCGCGAGCCCAGCACGGTGACAGCGGCGTGCGCGCCCAGTTCGACGAGGACGTCCCACGCAACTCCGTCGATCGCCGTGCGGCGTACCGCGACGTCGGGCCAGTCCGTCGCGACGTAGGTAGCGGCATGCTGCAGTCGGGTCTCAGCGTCCTGGCGCAGGTCGGCCGAGATCCCCCGCTCGGTCGACGTCTCCCATGGCACCAGGCTGTTGGCCCAGTGATATGCCCGCACGATGTGGAGGTCCTGGTGACGAGCCTGGGCCTCGCGGGCGGCCCAGGTAAGTGCGGGAATGCCGTCCTCTGCCTCCCCGAGCCCGACGAGAACGTATTGCTGGCTGGCCATCGTGGTCATCCCTTCACAGCGCGTAGGCGATCAGCGTCGTACTGCGACGCCAGCGCGTGTAGGGCCGTCCGACCCGTCTTGCCGTGCAAGCGGCCAGCAGAGGGTGCAGGACGACGCCCAAGGGCGCCGGCCCGCACCATGCCCCGCGGCGCGGCCTGAGGGCGGGTCAGGATTGTCGCGCCGCGAGTCCGTTGGACACGGTCGTCACTGACCGTTGCCCACGTGCTGATTCCAGCCCTGCCGGCGCACCGACAGCAGGGCCGGATGTCGCGCTCGGACCGGGACTTTGCCGCTGCCGAGCCTCCGGGCGCGTAATACGCGTGATAGCGGCGTCTCGGCGGCCCGCGGGCTCAGTTGTGCAGGACTGCGGCGCCGCTGAACCGGCCGTGCGCAAGGTCCGCGAGCGCCCGGTTGGCGTCGGCCATCGGATAGGCGTGCGTAGTCGCGCGCACCCCGAACCGCGCGGCGAGCCTGAGGAACGCCTCGCCGTCCGCGCGGGTGTTCGCGGTGACGCTGCGCAACTGCTTCTCGTGGAACAGCTCAGTGTCGTAGGTGATCGCCGGGATGTCCGAGAGCCAGATACCGGCGACCGCGAGCGTGCCGCCCGGGGCCAGCGCGCGCATCGCGGGCGGTACCAGATCTCCGGCCGGCGCGAACAGGATCGCCCCGTCCAACGGCTCCGGGGGCGTGCCGTCGGCGAGCCCGACGGAGTCGACGCCCAGAGCCTGTGCGAGCTCGCGGTTGGCCGCGCCGCGGGTCATGACGTGCACCCGCAGCCCGAGGTGCAGTGCCACTTGCGCCGTCAGGTGCGCGCTGCCGCCGAAGCCGTAGATGCCCAGGGCGCCGCCGGCGGGGACGTCGGCCCGCAGCAGCGCCCGGTAGCCGATGATGCCCGCGCACAGCAGCGGCGCCGCCTGCTCGTCGTCCACCGCATCCGGCAGGTCATACGCAAAGGACTCGTCCACCACGCAAAGGTCGGCGTACCCCCCGTCCAGATCCCAACCGGTGAATCGCGGGTTCAAGCACAGGTTCTCGCGCCCACTTCGGCAGTACGCGCAGCTCCCGTCCGTGCCGGCCAGCCAGGGCACGCCCACCCGGCGCCCGACGGTGAACCGCTCCGATCCGGGGCCGACGGAATCCACGATCCCGACGACCTCGTGTCCTGGCGTGGTGCGTTCGCGGTGCGGCGCGAGGTCGCCCTCGGCGAGGTGCAGGTCAGTGCGGCATACCCCGCAGCAGACCACCGAGACGCGTACCTGGCCGGAGCCCGGCTCCGGCGCGGCCCGCTCGATCCGCCGCAACGGGCCGGAGTCGATCGGTCCCGGCTCGGCCACCACCCAGCTGTGCATTGCCCCGTTCTACTCGCTGCGCCCTGCGCCGATCCCACGGCCCGGCCAGTGTTTCCCGCGCGCGGTGGGCCGTTCGCCCCTACGACCGCTGCGCGACCCATCGCATCCTTGAAGGCGAACCACCGTGCCGCACCGCAGATCGGACCAACACCCATGAATGCTCGCGTGTCCACCCAGCAGAAATCGGACCTTCGCCGAGCCGCCGTCCGCGCGCGAGGGGCCCCGTCCGTCCACAACACCCAGCCCTGGCGGTTTCACCTCAGCCCGGGCGAGCTGAGTATCTACGCCGACCGCAGCCGGCAGCTCACGGTGCTCGACCCGACGGCACGGTCTTTGACCATCAGCTGCGGGTGCGCGCTGATGAACGCGCGGGTGTCTCTGGCGGCGAGCGGCGCCGGCGTCGAGGTGCAGCGCTTCCCGGATCCCGGCGAGCCCGACCTGTTCGCGCGCTTGGTCTCCTCGGAGATCGGCGAGGACAACACCGACAGGTTGGCCGCTCTTGACCCGGTGCTCGAACTGCGTCAGACGAACCGCCGGGAATTCGTGGACAACGACGTCCCTGAGGCACTCATCGAGACGCTCGAGGACGCCGCCGCGCGGGAAGGCAGCACGCTGTTCGTGATCCGCACCGACGACCAACGCCTGACCGTCGCGACGCTGAGCCAGCAAGCGGACGCCATCGAAAACGTGAGCCCGGCCTACCGTGCGGAGTTGCGCGCTTGGACCACCGACGACTCCGCCCGCATGGACGGGGTGCCCGGCATCGCCGTCCCGCATGTCGACGCCGGCGCCGAGGACGAGGTCCCGATTCGGGACTTCGACGCGCGCGGGACCGGCGGCCTCCCGGTCCGGACGCACTCGTCGCGCAACCAGTGCCTCATCCTGCTGTGCACGAACGGCGACGGGCCGATGGACTGGCTGCGGGCCGGCGAGGCGCTCGAGCGTGTGCTGCTCGAGATCACCCGCCACGGTTACGTCGCCAGCCCGCTCACCCAGGTGACGGAGGTGCCGTCCTCACGAGTCCACCTGCGGCAGGAACTCGGCCTCATCGGCTATCCGCATGTGCTGCTCCGCATCGGCCGCGCCCCGCTCACCCCCGGCTCGCGGCGCCGGCGTCTCGTCGACGTCTTGATCGAAGACTGAGCAGTATGGCCGGAATCGGCCTAGTCTGCGGTCATGGAACCCGATCCGCATCGGGGCTTGAGCTTCCCGGACATCCCGAAGCTCGAGCTCGACGAGTTGCTCGATCAACTCGTCGATCGGGCCCAGGGCGTCAAGCGCGCTCAGGGCCGGTTGCGAGCGCTGCTGCGCGCCATCGAGACGGTGACGGGCGACCTCGCGCTTGAGGTGGTCTTGCGCAACGCCGTCGAGGCCGCCTGTGAGCTCGCCGGGGCACGGTACGGCGCGATAGGCGTCCTCGGGCACGACGGCGGGCTCGAGCAGTTCATCCATGTGGGTATCGACGACGAGACCGCGGTGCGCATCGGCGCCCTGCCCCAGGGCAAGGGGCTGCTGGGCGCGTTGATCTCCGATCCGCGGGCCATCCGGCTCCGGCACATGTCTGACGACGATCGATCGACGGGCTTTCCGCCTCACCACCCACCGATGGACTCCTTCCTCGGTATGCCGATCAGGGTGCGCGGCGAGGTGTACGGAAACCTCTACCTGGCCGACAGTTCCAAGGGCCAGTTCAGCGCTGAGGACGAGGAGCTGGTCAGCGCGCTGGCCCTTGCCGCCGGAACGGCCGTCAGCAACGCCCGGCTGTACCAGGAGTCGCGACTGCAGCAGCGCTGGTTGAGCGCGTCCGTCGAGATCGGGTCGCAGTTGCTGGCGGCGTCCGGCGAGGATCCGCTGCAGATGATCGCGCGGCGGGCGATCGACATCGCCGACGCGGATTTGGTGAGCCTCGGCCTGCTGACGCCCGACGGAGCGTCTCTCGTCGTCGAAGTCGCCTACGGTATGGCTTCCGAGGGTCTGGTCGGTCAGCGGTTCGATCTGGCCGCGACCCTGGCCGGACGTGCGGTCGAAGAGCGGCAGCCCTTGCTGATGAGCGCCGGAGACAATCCTGACCGTCCGTCACACCTCGCCAGCGTCATCGACGCCGGGCCGACGATGGTGCTGCCACTGCAGGGCACGCAAGACGTACGCGGCGTGCTCAACCTGATCCGCTTGCGCGGGCGTCGCCCGTTCAGCGCCCACGACTTGGCCATGGCGGCCGGCTTTGCGAACCACGCCAGTGTCGCCCTGGAGCTGGCCGACTCCCGATCGGCCGAGCAGAAGGTCGTCCTGCTCGAGGACCGGGAGCGCATCGCTCGGGACCTGCACGACCACGTCATCCAGGAGCTCTTCGCGATCGGCCTGAGCCTGGAGAGCGTCGCGGCGCTGCTCGGGCCGAACGTCGAGGTCGCCCAGCGCATCCAGCAGCGCGTCGAGGACATCGATCGCACGATCCGCCGGATCCGGACCAGCATCTTCGCGCTCCGTGGCCCGCTCAACCTGGCCGCTGACGGTCTTCGGCAGCGGATCCTGGAGATCGCCGGTGACCTCACCCCGGCGCTGGGCTTTCCGCCCCACATTTCCTTCGCCGGGCTGGTCGACCTCGGCGTGTCGGCGGAGATGGCCGACGATGCCGCGGCAGTGATCAGGGAGGCGTTGACCAACGTGGCCAAGCATGCGCACGCCACCAGCACGACGGTCGATCTCGGCGTCGCTGCCCGGGAAGTGTCACTGACGGTCAGCGACAACGGGATCGGGATCGGCCAACCAACCCGTTCCAGCGGCGTGGCCAACCTCAAAGCCCGGGCCGAGAAGTACGGTGGGACCTGCGAAGTCACTCCGGGACATGCCGGCGGGACCACCGTGACGTGGAAGGCGCCCATCACATGACCGAGTCACAGACCCCTATCCGCATCTTCCTGCTCGACGACCACGAGGTAGTGCGCCGGGGCATCGCGGAACTGCTGTCCACGGTCCCCGACTTCGAGATCGTCGGCGAGGCCGGCACTGCGGAGCAGGCGTTGGCGCGTGTGATCGCCTCGAAGCCGGACGTTGCGGTCCTCGACGCCCGGCTGCCCGACGGGAGCGGAATCGACGTCTGCCGCGACATCAGGTCCGCGCTGCCGTCCACCTACTGCTTGATCCTCACGTCCTACGACGACCAGGACGCGGTGCTGTCCTCGGTACTTGCCGGCGCGTCGGGCTACGTGCTCAAGGAGGTCCGCACGGCTGGGCTCATCGATGCGATCCGGCAGGTCGCGCTGGGACGCTCGCTCATCGACCCCGCCGTGATCGCACAGGTCATGGACCGCGTGCGCCAGGGCACGCCGACCGACACCCGCCTCGCCGCCCTGACTCAACGCGAGCGAGAGGTGCTAGACCTCATCGCAGATGGCATGACCAACCGGCAGATCGGCGAGAGCATGTTCTTGGCCGAGAAGACGGTGAAGAACTACGTCTCCAGCCTGCTCGGCAAGCTAGGCATGGAGCGGCGTACGCAAGCGGCGGTCTTTGGCGCCGAGGTCCGCCGCGAGTAGGCCCTTCGACAGGTCGCGAGTCTGGTCCAGGCAGCAGTCCGCCCACCTCCGCGGATAGCGGGGCGGGCGGACGTTGCTGCGTCAGGGTCTGGTCAGACTCTGATCGCCTCCTGCGTCGGGCCGGTGTGCGTGAAGACCTCGGCCGACGGCGCCACCTTGCGGGAGTGCCATAACCCCAGGGCGCCGAGGATCAGCATCGCTGCGGCACCGATGAAGGCGGCCAGTGCGGCGATACCAGCGATGGTGCCCATGGTGCCGAACGCGTAGGCGTTGAGCAGCAGGCCACGCAACGTCTCACCCTTGAACATCGTGGCGACCTGGCCCTGGAGTTTCAGGTCGGTCGGGTTGTCCTGAGCCTTGGCGCTCAGCTGCGCGTAGGTCTGGCCACCGGCGACCTCATCGAGGTGAACCTTGATGAAGTGGTCGGCGTACACCTCGGCCTGAGCGCCGGTGGTCAACTGTTGGCCGGCGTACTGGCGCATCTGCGCGAATTCCGGGCCGGCGGTTGCCGGGCTGCCCTTCGCCGGGAAAAAGATCTGCTGCTGGGACAACTGGGAGTGGACCTGGTCGCCGACGAAGTTGTGGGCCCAGGTGAGCAGGCCGCCGGCGACGACGAGCAGGGCGGCCAGGGCGAGGCCGGTGATGCTGACCAGGATGTCGAGTGAACGACGTTTCATGATGGGACTCCTCGGTGGGAGGGCGCCGAGGGCTTGTGTTCCCTCGGTCTCTTTGCACCACCGATGCTTCGGCACCTGCGCCATCGAGGCATGGGGCGTAGGTCCGCCTGCGCCCGGGATCGAGTCCCGTATTTGCCCAGAGCGGGACGCGGTCAGGCGCTCACCGGAAACGCGATAATCCGCTCGCGCACGCCCGTCGACACGGCTTCGAGCTTCGAATGCGCACCGAGCTTGGTCAGGATCGACTGGACGTAATTGCGAACCGTGTTCACGCTCAGGAACATGTGGGACGCGATGACGGCGTTCGGCAGACCGCGAGCCATGAACTCGAAGACCTCGATTTCGCGACCGGTCAGGTCCGAACCGAGCTCGTGATGATTGCGGCCGAGCCGGGGGAGCAGCCGGGCAAGAAGGTCACCGGTGATGAGCGCCTCGCCGGCCGAAGCCGCGCGAACGGCGCCGGCGACTTCCGCCGCGGCCCGGTCCTTGGTCAGGAATCCCGAGCAACCGGCCTCGATCGCCGCCAGTAGCACCCGGTCATCGGCACAGCCGGTGAGCATCACGACCATGACGTCGGGATCGGCGGTCTTGATCGCGCGAGCGATGTCCACGCCGTCTTGGCCGGGCATCTTGTAGTCGACGAGGACAACGCGCGGCCGGAGTCGTATCGAACTGGGCAGCGCATCAGCGGCATCCGACACCATGCCGAGCACGTCGATGTCCGGCTCGTCGGCGAGCAGCCGCGCGAGGCTCTCGGCGAACATCTGATGGTCGTCGACGATCAGGACGCCGATCCGAGCGGATGCGTTATCGGGGTGGAGGGCCATGTTCCGAGTGTGAAGCGAGCGTTAGTGCAGCTATAGGGAACAATGACCCTGAGTGACCGGGTCCTTGGATGGTCGGCCGGGTCAGAAGCCGTCTGGGGCCGCGAATGCGGTCGGGAAACGACATCGAGACCGAGTCCGGATGAGTCACGCGCGCAGCGATGCGGGTCAGGAAATCACGGACGGTGCTGGTTGCCAGCTCGTGCAGGACCAGCCGGTCGACCGCCGCGCCGAGAACTCTCACGGGTAGGAAGCTGCCGATGAGCATGATCGTGGTCTCGCCCGGGTCGCCCGGCCGCAGGTCGAGGTTCGCGTCGAGGGTGGGAAAGAGCGGTCCGGTGCTGCCGCCCGCGGTCCAACGGACGGCGACGACGGTGCGCTCTCCCGTCATGACCGGGTCCAGGGTCTCTACGACCACCTGCCCGGAGAGGAAGGCGACGCCGGCGCGGACCTGCGTGGCGTGCTGATCCTCTGTCGCCTGACTGGACGCACCGTTGTCACTGTCATCGCTGAGGTAGGCCATGAGGCGCATTCGGGCAAGGGCGAGCGAGATCGGAACGACGACCTGCGCGCTGAGGATCACGCCGACTACTACACGCGCTCCCGCGTCGACGGAGTACGGCCTTTGGGCCCGTCCGAGTTGGGAAGACGGCCCGATTTGCCCGTTGTCGGGGTGACGTTAAGCTACGAGCTCGCGGACCCGCGGGATGACCTCGGTGCCATAGAGCTCGATGTTGGTCATCAGGGCCTGTTGCGCAAGACCGGGCATGCCGTACTTCAAGTCGAAACGGTTCGCGCCGAGAGCGGTCATGTTGGTCGCGATCTTCTGGGCGACGGTCTCTGGCGAACCGACGTAGAGCGCTCCGTGTGGGCCGACCTCGTGCAGGAAGGACTCCCTGGTCGGGACGGCGAATCCGCGAATCTTGCTGTAGCGGCGGATGGTCTCCAGGTAGTGCGGCCAGAACTCGTCGCGGGCCTGCTCGTCGGTGCCGGCGACGTGGCCGGGCGAGTGCACACCGACCGGTAGCGGCCCTCGTCCGAATCGCTCCAGGGCTTGCTGGAAGAGCTGCGAGAACGGTGCGAACCGTGCCGGGGATCCGCCGATGATCGCGAGCATCAGCGAGAACCCGTAGTGCGCGGCGCGGATGACGGACTGCGGGCTGCCGCCGACGCCGATCCAGGCCGGGAACGCTCCGGATTCGGTGTGCGGCACGACGTCCTGATCATGCAACGACGCGCGGGTCTTGCCCTGCCAGGTGACCGTTCCACCCTTGAGCAACTCGGCGAAGAGGTTGGTCTTCTCCTCGAAGAGGTCTTCGTAGTCGGCGAGGTCGTAACCGAAGAGCGGGAACGAGTCGATGCTGGATCCACGTCCGAGGATGACTTCGGCCCGACCGCCGGACACGGCATTGAGCGTGGAGTAGCGCTGAAACACCCGCACGGGATCGTCCGAGCTCAACACGGTGACTGCGGAGCCGACGTGGATTCGGGTCGTGCGCGCGGCGATCGCGGCGAGCACCACGTCTGCGGCCGACAGCGGGAAGTCATCGGTGTGGTGTTCCCCGATCCCGATGAAGTCGACGCCGACCTGCTCGGCGAGCACGCCCTGTTCGACGATGTTGCGGATCGTCTGGGCATGTGTCTGCAGGCGGCCGTCATCATCGCTAGTGCGGTCGCCAAAGGTGTCGATGCCGAACGCGAGTGGGAACTGCGCGGGTTCGCCTGCGGCAGAGGTTGCGGGGTCTGAAGGTGCTGTGGTCACGTCGGATCTCTCTGTCTCGTGGGACGGGTTGGCTGCCGCGCTAGGCGGCTTGGGCGCGTACGGCCTGTTCGAACTCGGTTCGGGACAGCGACACTCCGAAGACCGGGCCACCCGGTTGGAGCAAGCGGCCGGCGTTCAGGCTGTCGAGCCGGACCGGGTCGTAGCCGATGCGCTCGATGACGTCGGCCACGGCGTCCACCGCGCCCGGGTCGTCGCCGGCGACGCCGAGCGCACGTCGTTCGGGTGATCCCGGCGGCCGGCGTTCGTCGTCGAGCTCGTGGTAGCCGATGTGGTTGAGGGTCTTGACGACCGTCGAGCGGGGGAGGCGGCCGGCAACGATCTCGCTGCTGCCGTACCGGATGTCTTCGAACATCTCTCGGACGCCGTCGATAGGTGGCCAGTAGTTCATCGTGTCGACGACGAGCTTGCCGGCCACCAGGCTCGCATCGAACGACGCGAACTTGTGGAGCGGGATCGACAGCACGACGATGTCGGCGTCCTCGACCGCATCGGCGGCCCACTGCGGTTCGGCCCCTGGTATCAGCACCTGCGTGATGAGTGCGATCTTGGCGGGGTCACCGGACGCCGCAATCGCTACCTGGTAGCCGGCGTCGATCGCGACCCGTGCGATCACCGGGCCGACGTGTCCCGCGCCGAGTACGGCGATCCGCGGTGCTGGCGCGGTCATCGTCGACCGTTCCCGCGGCGCGCACCCAACGGTTCTGGGTGCAGATGGTCGTGCAGCGCCTGCAGGATGTCGGCGAGCGCGTCGAACTGTTCGGGCGTCAGGGCGTCCGCGAAGTGCTGCTTGATGGCTCTCATATGCGGCGCGGTTGCGCGGTGGAAGGCCTCCGCCCCTGCGGCGGTGAGCGAGACCTCGGCCCCGCGGCTGTCGGTGGCGCAGTCATCGCGGCGGAGCAGCCCACGTCGCTCCATCCGCCCGAGATGATGCGACAGGCGGCTCCGTTCCCAGTCGATCGTCGCCGCGAGCTCTGATGAACGCATCCGCCGGCCGTCCGCTTCACGCAACGCGAGCAGCACTTGGTAGTCGGCCGGCGAGAGGCTCGAGTCCTGCAGCAACTGCGCGCCCAGGATTCTCCGCAGCTCGGCCGTCGTGTCGACCAGCGACCGCCAAATGGCGAGCTCGCCCACCGTCATCCGCCGCCGC
>JAVHVH010000031.1:0-3607 GCA_032160665.1 Pseudonocardiales bacterium | reverse complement strand
TGACCGCGCGCACGCCGCCCGGCTCGGCCGGCGCCGGCTGTGCCTTCTTGGCCACCCGGCCTTCGCCGGTACGACCGGACGCGGTGTTCCGTGGCGCGACCTTGCGGGGCCCGGTGGCCCGTGGCTGAGCGGGCATAGCGTGTCCCTCCCTACAAAGTTGTCATTGCATCTTACGCAATGACTATGTCATCTGGCACAACGACGCGCGATATAGTCCGACGATGCCAGAAGCCGACACCGAGAACCTCGCCCCGCAGCTTCCGCCGTTGCCGGTTCCTCGGACCTCCGTCTCCACCTACCTGCGCAACGTCGTCCACGACGGGATCAAGTACATCAGCGGCCAGCTGCCCTACGTCGACGGCGCGCTGCCGGTCACCGGAACCGTAGGTCGTGACGTCTCGGTCGAGCAGGCCGAGGAAGCCGCCCGAATCTGCGCGCTCAACGCGCTTGGTGTGCTGGACGCCGAACTCGGCGGGCTCGCGCACGTCGGGCAGGTGCTGCGGGTGACCGGCTACGTCGCCTGCGAGGCGGGTTTCGACGCTCAGCCCCGGGTGATCGACGCGGCGAGCGAGGTTTTCCTGCAGTATCTCGGCGAGCGCGGTCGGCACGCGCGCAGCGCTGTGGGGGTCGCGTCCCTGCCCCGCAACGCGCCCGTCGAGATCGAGGTGACGGTCGCCATCACCGAGTAGTGATGTTCGGTCAGCGGATCAGTACCCACCGACCGCGCCGGTACCCGCACGGGGGTCCGCCGCCCCGATCAGTCCCGCCGGGGCGCGTCTGATGATCTGCGCGTGGCCGAACGGGTGCGCGAACGGTGCCTCGACGCGGACCTCGTGCCCGAGCTCGACCAGCGCGCCCGCCCAGGACGACGGCACGTGTCCCTCCAGTGCGACGCGGACCCGGCCCCGAGACCCCCAGGTGTCGAACGATGTCTCGTCAGCGTGACCGCGAAGCACCCAGCGGCCCGCCGCGAGTGCCGCGGCCGGGTGCGCCCCCGCCACGAGCAGCCGCGCCAGCAGCTGCAGCATGATCTGAGGCTGTGAGTCGCCGCCACGCGTACCCAAGGCCGCGTCGAATTCGCCGCGATCGTCCGTGAGCAGGACCGGCGCCAGCGTGTGCGGCGGCCGGCGGCCGGCGGCGTATTCGGCCGGATGCCCCGGCTCGAGGTTGAATCCGATGCCGCGGTTGTGCAGCCAGATGCCGGTGTCGCCGGCCACGATTCCCGATCCGAAGCTCATGCAGTTGGACTGGATCAGTGCGACCGCGGTGCCCTCCTCATCCACTGCGGACAGGAAGGTCGTGCCGCCGTCGCGGTACGAGTCGCTCAGGTCGGCAACCGAGTCGCGGCGGATCCGTCCAGCTCGCGGCTGCAGGCGCGCCGGATCGAGCAGCGCGTGGCCGTCGGCTCCGTCGAAGAGCACGGCCGGCCGGTCGACCGCCGCTTGGCGCATCGCCTCGATCAGCAGATGTGCCCATGCGGGGTCGTCCGGCTCGCTGTCGAGCCCGGCCTCCTGCGCGAGCCACGCTGCGGACAGCGTGAGATAACCCTGGCTTGGCGGTGCCGGCGTCCACAACCGCCGTCCCCACACGTCGAGGCTCAGCGGCGCCGTCCACTGCGCCTGGTCGATCCGGAGGTCGTCCTCGACGAATTGCCCACCGCCGAGCTGCACCAGCGTCTCGCCGAACTCGCCGAGGTAGAACCCGGACCTGCCGCCGTCCGCGATCGCCGCCAGCACCTGAGCCAGCCCCGGGCGCCGGATCGGGTCACCCGCCTGCACGGCGGTCAATGGACCATCGGCTTGGACGCTGCGCTCCGCGCCGGCGCGCCGCCCCAGTGGCCCGGCGAGATACGCAGAGACCGGAAAGCCCCCGACGGCATAGCGCGTGGCGTCCTCGAGTAGCACCGGGAAATCCAGGCGACCCAGCCGAGCGTGCAGCGCCAGCCACCCGTCCAGACAACCGGGCACCGTCACGCTGCGTACGTCGCGCTCGCCGGGCATGACCCGATGGCCCTCGTCGCGCAACTGCCCGGCGTCGGCACCGGATCCGGCCCGGCCGGCAGCGGTCAGCACTTGCGGTTGCTTGCCGGCCTGCTGGACGATCGCGAACAGGTCACCGCCCAGCCCACACTGGTTGGGCAGGGTCACCCCGAGCACGGCGTTCGCCGCGATCGCGGCGTCCACCGCACTGCCCCCGAGTTGCAGCGCACGCACGCCGGCCTGCGTGGCGAGCATGTCCACCGTGCTCACCATCGCGTTGGGCAGGCGGACGGAGTGGACCGGGGCGGAGGTCACGCGCGCGTCAGCTCTGTCAAGGACGCACGTTAGAGGTGACCGAACATTTCGAGAGCGGTCAGCAGCGGCGTGCCGCCGCGGATCGCCGCGCGTGAGGCCTCCTCGGTACCTGACCACTCGAGGACCTTCGCGGTGACGTCGTCCAGCAGCGCATGCGGCACGATGATCACGCCGTCCTCGTCGGCGACCACCGCGTCGCCGTATTCGACCTGCACCATGTCGTCGAGCCGGCCCGGGACCGACACCGGCTCCTTGTAGGCAGTCACCTTCCACCGGCCGATCGACTGCACCGGAGTGCGGTACCGGGCGAAGATCGGCATCGAGATGCTGCTGAGATACCCGACGTCGCGCACACCGCCGTCGACCACGACGCCGGCGCACCCGCGCACCGACATGGCTTCGGCCAGCAGGTCGCCGAAGCAGCACACTCCCCGGATGTCCGAGCCGGCCCAGACAGCGACGACGCCGGCGGGCATGTCGTCGATCGCGGCGAGCTTGACCCGGTCGCTCGTGTCACCGGACGTGATCGACTGGCCGACGATCGGGTAGGCAGGCCCGACGAAGCGCGCACCTGGAGTCAGCGGAGTGATGCTGCTGGCCAGCACGGGCGGCGCGATGCCGAGGCTGTCGAACACGTCGGCGACGACAGCGGTGCCGGCCTTCAGTAGTGATTCCATCAAAGTCCTGCCTATCCGGGGGCGGGGTGTGTGCGGGGATTCGGTCCTGGTCGGAAGTCGTAGGGCCCTACTTCGGCTGGCAGACGACGTCGACCAGAGCAGGTAGGCCGGTGCGCATCACGTACTCAGCCGCCGTGCGCACCTCAGCGGTCACCGACGCGGGATCGGTCACCGGGCCGGCCGCGTACCAGCCAAAGCCTTTCGCGATGGCCGCGAAGTCGGGCGCCGGCTCGTCGAGCGCCATGCCGATGCGGGCGCGCTCGTGAGGCGTCCCCCGCTGCGCGGCGATGGTCTCCTGGTGTTCCCAATCGTTCTGGTACGCGCGGTTGTTGAACATGACGACGAGCATCGGCAGCTCGTAGCGGCTCGCTACCCAGAGCGCGCCGGTGTCGAACAGCAGGTCGCCGTCGGGCTGGATGTCGACGACCAGCCGCCCGCTTCCCTTGTGGGCGAGGGCGACGCCGAGCGAGATGCCGATCTGCGTGGCGGTGCCGAGCTGGCGGCCCGGGTGACGGTACGGCCGGTCGAAGTCCCACAGGCGGTGCGCCCACTCCGAGGCGGTTCCCGCCGTGAGCACCCAGTCGTAGTCCCGGATCACGTCCCAGATCGCCCCCGCGAGCCGGGCGGTGGACACCG
>JAVHVH010000009.1:0-6478 GCA_032160665.1 Pseudonocardiales bacterium | reverse complement strand
GCCGGGTCGGATGGGGTTTCATCTCGCTGTACACGGTGGCGTTCATGAGCACCAGCCTGGTGTTCCTCGCGCCCCTGCTCGTCACCTTGGCGTTGAAGATCGACTCGCTGGTGGGGATCGAAGAGGCGCCGAGCCGGTTGGCCCTTGTCACCGGGCTCGGCGCCCTGCTGGCGATGGTCGGCAATCCGTTCTTCGGCAAGATGAGCGACCGCACCTCGTCGCAGTGGGGAATGCGGCGACCATGGATGGTCATCGGCCTGGCGGGCGGTTCCCTCGGCACCCTCCTTGTCGCGGTGGCACCCACCATTGCGGTCGTGCTCGTCGGATGGTGCACAGCGCAGCTGTCTTTCAACGCATTGCTCGCCGCCTTGGTGGCGGTGCTTCCAGACCAGGTCCCGGTCGCTCAACGGGGCATGGTCTCCGGTGTCCTGGGTGTCTGTGTGCCGATCGCGTCGGTGAGTGGCACGTTCCTGGTCCAACTGTTCGCCGGCAACCAGCTCGCCATGTTCTTGGTCCCGTGCGGGGTCGGAGGGTTCTTCATCCTGCTGTTTGCTGTCACGCTGAAAGATCGCCGGCTCGCGAAGGCGGACAAGCCGGCGTGGTCGCTGCGGGAATTTGCCAGCACGTTCTACGTCAACCCGCGCAAGAGTCCAGACTTCGCCTGGGCTTTCGCCAGCCGCTTCCTGTTCGTTCTGGCCTACGCCTTCCTCGTTACCTACCAGACCTACTATCTGCTCGACAGGATCGGCAGCGCCGAGGCCGATGTGCCGCACCAGGTATTTCTCGGGACGCTCGCCCAGTCCGGGTTCGTCGTCGCCGCGTCCCTCATCGGTGGTCGGCTCTCTGACCGCACCGGCCGACGGAAGATCTTCGTCCTCGTTGCGGCGATCGTGTACGGCATGGCGATATTCGTGGTCGCCGCCGCCAGCAACTTCAACGGTTTCCTCGTCGGCATGGCCATCAGCGGGCTCGGCTTCGGCATGTACGTGGCGGTCGATCTCGCCCTCGTGGCCGACGTTCTGCCCGACAATGACAATGCCGCCAAGGATCTCGGCGTGTTCAACATCGCCGGCGCTCTCCCGTTTTCCGTGGCGCCGGCGATCGCGCCGGCGATCCTGGCGATAGGCAGCGGCAGCTACGGCGTGCTGTACGCGGTCGCCGGAGTCTGCGCCATCATCGGAGCCGTCGCGATCCTGCCAGTGAAGGGTGTCCGATAGTCGCGGCGCCAGGACTACGGTCCATGGACGGCGGCGGGTGGGGGCGGGCGGTTCCGCGTTCGCGGCAACAGGGCCAGTTCCTCGGCCCGGCGGACCGCTTCCCGACGGTTCTTCACGCCGAGCTTGGCGTAGATCTTCTTCGTGTGGCTTCGCACGGTGTTCAAGGACACCACGAGCTCGCGGGCAATTTCCGGACCGCCTAGGTCAGTGCTGAGCAGTCGGAGCACGTCGAGCTCGCGTTCGCTCAGTGGGTCGATCAAGGCCTGTCTGGGCGGCGTTCTTTCCCCGGTGTTGCCAACGGCGGTCAGTAGCCGCCGGACATATTTCGGGGCGGTCCCGCTTTTCGCGATCGCTTCGAGCAGGGAGGTCATAGGTGGACCCTCATCCGCGAAGATTCGAACGTAGCCTTCCGGCTCAGCCAGCGTCACCGCCCGTTGTACTGCGGCAAGCGCAGGAGTGATGTCCCCTCGCATCTGGTGGGCACGCGCCTGGAGTACCAGGATCTCGATGACGCTGCGTGTCCTTCGGCCCTCTTGCGCCGTTCGCAGGAGGCGCTCCAAGAGTCGGGTCGCCTCGTGAATGGAGCGCTCGACACGCTCTGTCGCGTACTGGGCCAAGAGCACCCTGGCCAGGGTGATGTGCTCGAACTCGCGCAGGTAGCTGAGGTCGTCCGCAACGGAGAGACCTCGCTCACGCGCCCAGCCCAGCGCATCACCGAACGCCCCTTGCGCGACCTGCACCCGTGCCTTCATCGCCGGGATGGGCCGCACGTTGGGGAAGAAATCACTCACATAGAGGCGTTCCGCCTCGTCGAGCAGGTTGAGTGCGCCGTCCAGATCTCCTTCAGCCTCGCGTATCCGAGCCATCGCGACCCGCCAGCGGTACCGGTTCTGCGGCATCCCGAGGTGTTCGCCCAACTCCTGGCTCCGCAGCAATTGTTGTGTGGCGGCAGGCAAGTCGTCGCGCTCGCGGTGGAGCTCGCTGATCCCTACGTGCATGTCTGCCGTTCCCCGCAGCGCCGGGCCGCCCTGCGCCGACGCACGTTGCAATGCCTGCTCGTAGGTGCGCATCGCCTCGCCGAGACGACCTTGCGCCAGCCGGATATCAGCGAGGGCGACGGCGCACCCGAGAACGTCGGGGAGGAACCCGGCCTTCTCCAGACTGGCCATGCCCTCGGCATACCAACGGTGGCCCGCATCGAGATCGCCGCTCGTCCAGTACGCGAGTCCCAGGAGGGCGGCCGGCCCTCCGCGTCCGACGTGATCGTCGTCACCGACGAGGTCGAGCGCCCGCCGGGCGTGTGTCATGGTGCCGGCCACATCGCCGCGGATCAGCGCCTGACCGGCGCGGTACATGGCGATCGCAGTCGGTAGACCGCGAAATTCCTTCTGGTCCACAACGACCATCTCCGCCGACGGGACTGGGGGACCCTCGCGGCTACCTGTCGTCGTGTCCAGCCACCGCTCGGCGTCCCGCAGGCGCGCCTCAACGCCCTCGACCTCGCCCCGGCCCATGAGTGCCCCCGCGTACCCAACACTCAGCACGGGCCTGACCTGGATCAGCTCGTCGGGAAGCGCCTCGAGCCAGAGACGCAGCGTCGCGTCCTGTCGACCCTGGCGCAGTGCTGGGAGCCCAAGCTCCACCAGGTCCGCCGCTCGGCCGAAGTCCTCGCCGGCCATCGCGTGGCGGATGGCCTCGGACGCTTCGCCGTTCTGCTCGTACCAGTCGCTCGCCCGCGCGTTTAGCTCATGGACGCGGTCGGGCTGCTCGTCCAGCAGGCGCGCTCGCAGCACGTCGGCGAAGAGATGGTGGTAGCGATACCACTGGCGGCGGTCGTCGAGCGGGACCAGGAACAGGTTGGCCCGATCGAGCGCCTCGAGCATCACCTTGCCGCCGTCCTGACCGGTAACGGCATCGCATAGTGAGCCGTTCAGCCGGCTGAGTATGGAGGTTTGCAGCAGGAAGCTCCGGACCCGCGCGGGCTGACGCTGCAAGACCTCTTCGACCAGGTAGTCGACGATGTAGCGGTCGTCCCCGGCGAAGCTCGCGATGAAGCCGGCGATGTCGTCCCGGCCCTGCATCGAGAGCGCCGCTAGCTGGAGCGCGGCGATCCACCCTTCGGTGCGCCCCTCCAGCGCTTCGACATCGCGGGCCGTCAGCACCAGTCCCATCACCCCATTGAGGTACGCGGCGGCCTCGTCGGGCGTGAAGCGCAGATCGGCAGCTCGGATCTCGACGAGTTCGCCGCGCCCGCGCAGCCGCGCCAGCGGAAACGCCGGGTCGGCGCGGCTGGCGATCACCAGGTGTAGCTGTGGGGGTAGGTGCTCCAGGAGGAAGGCCATCCCGTCCTGCACGTCGCGCTCCTCGATGACGTGGTAATCGTCGAGCACCAGCACCACATCGTTCGAGACGGCGTCCAAATCGTTGAGCAGGGTTCCGAGGACTGCTTCCTTGGGCGACTGAGGCGACTGCAGGAGCGCGAGCGCTTCGGCACCAACCCCGTGCGCCGCCTTCTGCAGCGCGGCGACAAGGTAGGTCCAGAACACCGCGGGATCGTTGTCACGTTGATCGAGCGAGAGCCACGCCACGGACCGTCCATCGGCAGGAGCGGCGGCCAGCCACTCCGCCAGCAGGGTCGTCTTACCGAACCCGGCCGGAGCTGACACGAGCGTCAGCGCCGACTCGGCCCCGCGGCTCAGGCGCTTGCTCAGTCTCGGACGCGCCACCAGACCACCTCGCCGCCTGGGGAGGTGGAGCTTGGTCTCGAGCAGTGGGCCTGCCATGACCACGTTCCCTCAGCTGGGGTTGGTTCCCGCAAGCGTAGAGGTCAGCCGGCGGAGGGAGCGGGTACGCGAGCCGTGGCCGACCAGCGTCCCAGCTTGATGTATACCCCCTAGGGGTACTTGACGGCTGGCTCTGACCGGAGTAGCTATATACCCCATGGGGGTATCGACCTCCGAACTGAAGGAGCCCCGTCATGACACTGCACTCGCGCGCCGGCCTTGGCACCGTGGCCAAATCCCCTCATAACGCGACTGGCCGAAATCTGACCCGGATGGCTGTCTCGGCGACCATCCACTGTCTGACCGGCTGTGCGATCGGGGAGGTGCTCGGCCTGGTACTGGCGACGTGGTGGGGCTGGTCCACCGGGCCATCCATCGCGCTTGCGGTGACGTTGGCGTTCCTCTTCGGCTACTCGCTCACGGTCGCACCAGTCCTACGCTCCGGCCTGCGCCTACGCACCGCGCTCAAGGTCACGCTGGCGGCGGACACGCTGTCCATCGTGACGATGGAAATCATGGACAACGCCGTCGTGCTCGCCGTTCCGGGCGCGATGGACGCCGGGCTGACTGCCTATCTCTTCTGGGCCAGCCTCGCGGCTTCTCTCGTGGTGGCGTTCGTTGTCACCGTGCCGGTGAACCGGGCCCTCATCGCCCGCGGCAAGGGCCACGCCGTCGTCCACGCCTATCACCACTAGCCGCGGAAGGAATCGGGTCAGGCGTCGACGCGGGGCAGCCGCCACGCGGCGAATCCGATCAGGACCAACGCGAAGGCGCACATCACCGCGAATCCGGTCCACGGTGCCAGGGGATGGGCCAGGCCGTAGGTGCCGTCGAGCAACATTGCGCCGGCATTGGAGGGCAGGTACTGCACGAAATGGCCCGACCACGATGCGGGCAACAGCGGGGCGAGCGGCGGAATCACGAAGAAGATCGCGACGAAGGTCGAGATCGCGGCGGCCGTGTTGCGCAGCAGCGCACCCAACGCCAGAGCCGTGATCGCCGCCACGGTCAGGTACAACGCGGCGCCGACAATCGAGCGCAGCGCGCCCGGGTCGGAAAGAGAGGCGTTCAGGTGTTTCCGGCTGAGCAGGGCCTGGCCGATCGTGAACGCGGTGAAGCTGCTGACGAGCATGGTGAGGAACACCGCGCCGGCGCACACCGCGAGTTTGGCCCACAACATCGGCAGCCGCGCGGGCACGACGGCCAGCGAGGCGCGGATCATTCCGGTGCTGTACTCACCGGTGACCAGCAGAACCCCGAGGACACCGATGGACAGCTGCGCGAAGACGGTGCCGGTCAGACTGGTGGAAATCGCGGTGGCACCGGCATCGAGGCCTTTGGACTGGCCGGCGGCGATGCCCGCGAGCAGCGCTCCGAGCCCGATCATGAGCACGGAGCCGACCACCAACGTGTAGACCGTGGACCGGAGCGAGCGGAACTTGGTCCACTCAGAGAGTACGACCCGCGATTGCGTCACCCGCGGCTGATCGTGACGGCTGATCGTCACCGGCAGGGGGCCGGTCGTGAGCGTGGCGGTCATGCGGCCACCGCGCCGGTGTCCGAAGTGTCAGGGGCACGGTATTCAACGGAGTCCCTGGTCAGTTCCATGAATGCCTGTTCCAGTGACGCCGGTTGAACAGCCAGCCCGTAGATCGGCACATGGGCTTGCCACGCGACGGTGCCGATCTGTTCGGCCGTCAATCCGTCGACCTGCAGGACGCCGAGCAGCTCATGTGTGACGGCGACGTCCGGGGCGATCAGCAGGGCACCGAGGCGAGCCGCCTCCGGCGTGCGGACAATGACGGTATTGGTTGAGGCGCGGGCGACGAATTCCTCGACCGTGGTGTCAGCGATGAGCCTGCCCCGGCCGATCACGACCAACCGCGTCGCGGTCTGCGCCATTTCGCTCATCAGGTGAGACGACACGAACACCGTGTGGCCGTCGGCGGCCAGAGTCTTGAGCATGGTGCGCATCCACAGCACACCCTCCGGATCCAGGCCATTGGCCGGCTCATCCAGGACCACGGTCTTGGGGTTGCCCAGCAACGCCGATGCGACTCCCAGCCGCTGGCCCATTCCTAGGGAGAATCCGCCGACCCGGGTTCCGGCCACATTCCGTAGGCCGACGAGGTCGATCACCTCATCGACGCGCCGGCCCCTGATGCCGTTGGTCTGCGCCAGCGCGAGCAGGTGATTGCGCGCTGATCGCCCGGTGTGCACCGCTTTCGCTTCGAGCAGAACTCCGAGTTCGGCCATCGGCGCACTGGAGGACCGGTAGCGGCCGCCATTGACCACGACCCGCCCCGCGGTCGGCTCGTCGAGCCCCGCAATCATCCGCATTGTCGTGGACTTTCCGGCGCCGTTCGGACCGAGGAACCCGGTGACCATTCCCGGTTGAACCACGAAATTCAACCCGTCCACGGCCAGTTTCTCGCCGTATCGCTTGCTGAGGTTCTCTACTTCGATCATCCTGTGGCC
>JAVHVH010000288.1:0-9324 GCA_032160665.1 Pseudonocardiales bacterium | reverse complement strand
CGCCACCACCACCGGCGGTATCTCGTCAGACGCTTACGCCCGGACGAAGGTTTCCGTCTTCGTGTAGTTCGACCGTCCGCTGCCGTCGGTGAACTCGCTGTACTCGAAGATCGTGAGCTTCTCGACCTTGGTCGACGTGACCGAGTAGGTGATCACGAGCTGCGAGTTCTTGAACCCGAACCGGTACGGGGCGAGCACCGTGGTGCCGCGGGTCGAGCTGATCGACGCGCCGTAGGTGATGCCCTTGACCTGGCCCCAGTTGCACGCGGTGGGTGAGCACTGGCCGAACGCCTGTACAACCGGATTGACGGTGGTGCCGGTGATCTTGACCTTCACCAGCGAACCGCTGGGCGCGACGTTGCTCCAGGTGCCCAGAGCAGCGGCGACCAGCGCCGGCGGGGCGCCGCGGCGGTAGCTGGCGACCGGGTGGCCGGCGATGCTCGGCTTGGAGGGCTCGCCGAGCTTGAACGTCTCGGTCACCTTGTAGTTCTTGCGGCCCGAGCCGTCCTCGAACACGGTCAGCTCGCGAAGCGTCAGGCGCAGGCCGACCGAGGTCTTGGCGACACTGCCGAACAAGGTCGTCCGCGACCACTCCGTGCTGCCGGACAGGAACCGCTGGTTGCTCTGGAACGTCGCACCGGTCGTCGAGGAAACGCTGGTTCCGTAGACGATCGCCGGCACGCTGCCCCACTCGCACAGGGTTGGGGTGCAGGCACCGAACGCGTCGACCGATACGCTGCCGGCCCGGTTCGGGGTGACGATGACCTGCTTCACGCTGTTGCTGCTCGAGTTGGTGTTCACCCACGTACCGAGCAAGGCGCTGCTCGGCTTCGGCGGGACCGGGCTGGCCTGCGCCGGCGCTGCGAGCCCAACGGCGAGAGCGGACATCGTCGCGAGACCGAGGACGCGCGCGAACTGTTTGGTTACCTTCATGACAGTGTGATCCTTCGAGGCTGTGGCACGGGCGTGCCGATGACGGATGGTCGGGCGGTCGAACCGGTGTGATCCGCCCGTGACACCCAGGAGCAGTGATCAGCCGCCCTGATACGTCGGGAATGCGCCCGCGCTCAGCTCAGCGACGCTCGGAGAACCTGCGTCGAAGCGAACCTGTGTCGAACTGCCCTCAGTCGGCGAGCGTCCACCGTCCGCCGCCTCCGTTGATCGTCTGGACGCCCACCTCGAACAACGCCTCGACCACCTGGCCTTCGGTCGGCTGCGTCGCTCCGTAGTCGAGGGCATGGCACGCAGGGGAGGCGAGTGCGCCCTTGTGCGACTTCCAGATCTGGTCGTAGCAGGCCCGGATGACCTTCGTGGACTGGGTGATGTTGGACGTCGCCGAACTCGGTCCGTGCCGCAGCCGGAAGATCAGGATGTAGGTCTGCGCGTCGATCTTGTCGTATTCCTTGCCGTTCGCGCCGACGGCGACGAGGTTGATCCAGTCCTCACCCGGCTCGAGCGCGGGCCCGGTCGCCTTCCACTTCTCGTGGATCTGCCACAGCTGCGCGGCGGCCCGCACCGTGCGGGCCTTGTCGGTGAGCATGTCGAAGATCGCCTCGCCCGCGTTGCTGATGAACTCCCCGGACATCTCTCGCTTCCAGCCGATGTAGGCCTTCGGCCCGGCCGCGGCCACCATGTTCAGCGTGCTGGCCGACGAGCAGGCGTCGATCATGATCAGCGTCTTGCTGAAGTCGGTGCCCTTCGCCCTCAGCTGCGCGAAGAACGCCGGCTTGACGATGATCGACGGGGTGAGGTCGTCGTCCGGCGCGAAGTCGAAGACCGGGTTGGCCGGATCCCAGGTGAACCCGAACAGCTTGGTGTAGGCCTCGTTGACCGCCGCGACGAGCGAGCGATCGATCTTCTTGCCGTTGAGGACCGCCTTGATCTCCGGACGGTCGAGGTCGACCGCGCCCATCCAGATGCCGGCGAACGCGTTCCCGGTGCGCTCGAGGTAGCCGTGGCCGAGGAAGTAGATGACGCCGTACTTCTGCGTGGTCAGCTTCGTGATCAACTGCTGGATCGCCTGGTCGCCAGCGTTGATCGGCTTGCCGCCGCTGACGGTGCCCAGAATGGTGTCGACCGTGTAGTTGACCTTCTTCAGGCTGGCCTGCAGGCACTCGATCGTGTCGCCGGATACGTCCCGGATCGACGTCGGCACCTTGTGCAGCGGGTGTTTGACGTCGTACTGCGGGGCGATCAGCAGCGCCCGCTTGCTCGGGGGCGAATCGGCCGAGCTCACCGGCTTGGGCTGGATGTTCTGGTCGTACAGCGCTACCCCGTATCCGCCGCCGGGATTGACCCCCTCGCGGCCCGGCTCGCGCGGATCGGCCGACTGGCCCGGCAACGTCTCGCAGGTGCCGGCGGCCGAACCGAGCGCGGTGGAGCTCGCGTGCCAGTTCCCGCCGGGCGTCGGCGGCTGCAGCCGCTCGGTGACGATGTTCTCCGTCAAGCCGTCGCTGTAGGTGATCCCGATGTTGAGGCCGTTGGACGACAGGCCCGCGTCGGTGACGTCGGGCATGCCCTGGACCTTGGTCAGTGCCTCCTGAATGGCCGCGGTCCGACTCGTGCCCTTCGCGACGGCGTCGGAGTACACCTTGGTGCCGGCCGCTGCCGCGTCGTGGTCGAGATCCCACAGGTCGGAGTGGTCGGGCAACGCGACCGGCGGTGCGCTCGACGTGGGCGCGCCTGACGTCGACGCTCCGGCCAGCTGCCACTCCGAGATGCCCTTGCCCTCGCCGAAGATCAGCACCGGAAGGCGCAGGGTCTTCCCGTCGAATTCGTACTTGCCGGTGCCTTTGATCTGCTGGTCCTTGAACTCGATCGCGATCGAATCGCCGGTCACCTTCCACGTCCCCGAGTCGGTGAACCGCTGGCCCGGCTGGACGGCGACGACGGTCAGGGTGCCGTCCTTGCGCAGGGTCATGGTGACCGTGGCGCCGGACTTGACCTGCGTGCCGCCGACGTCGCCGACGAGGTGATACGTGCCGGCCAGGGTGGGGCTCGAACCCGTCCCGGTGGTCGCGGACGAGCAGGCGCCCAGCACGAGCAATGCGACCAGGCCCAGGACCCAGCGCGACAGGACGGTGCGCATGGGCGTCTCCTCGAAATGTGCTGCCGCCAAGATTTCGCGTGCGCGTCAGAGTGCCAGTTGATCGACGGGCAGTCGAGTATCGCGGTGGGAACGCGTCGAGCCGTCGCGGCCAGATCAATCGCTCAGGACGTCGGTGCCACTGAGGTTTGCGCGCTCGTGGCCTGGGTGGGCGTGGGCGCGTCCGTGGAGCTCGATGGGGCGGTGTCAGCCGCGGTCGTCCCCACCATCGCGCCGGAGTCACCGGGGACCGGCGCGTCCGAGGCTCCGCCGGCGTCCGAGGCCCCGCCTACCTCCGAGGCTCCGCCCGTATCCGACTGCACCACGTCTGTCGGCGGTGCGGACGCTCCGGTGCCGGGCGACTGCGTCGTGGTGGACGTCGGCGCCGGAGCGTACTTCTGGATGATGTCGAGGATGCGTTGCTCGTACGCGACGAGCCGGTTGTGGATGTCCGCGAAGGACAGCCCGGCCAGGTGCTTGCTGAAGGCCTGGATCTCGGCCCAGAGAGCGCTCATCGCCTTGGCCTCGGCCGCGCTTGGAACGTTGGGCAGCGTCACCACCAGCTGGACGGCGAGCGCGGCGGTCACGCACTGGATGCAGTTGTAGTTGACGGCCGCGGAAATGTTCTGCGGCACGATGATGTTCGCCTGGCCGACTATCAGGACGACTTGGAAGCTGATCGCGACCGCCGTGCACCGCGTGCAGCTGGCGAACGCGTACGCCTCGTTCTTGTTCAGTACCGAATCACTGTCCGCCCACACCATGGCGAACGCGACGTCGTAGACGACCGTGCCGTCCTTGGTATTGACAGCCAGCGTCTGGTTGTCGCCGACGCCGGGCGGCAGCGGGCGGTTGAACGGGAACACCCAAGCGGGTGCGACTTCGCCGTCCGGCGTCGTCTTGGATCGAGGAACGAGGACGAGCGACAGCGCCGGCTTGTCGGCAGTCGGCAGGGGTCCAGCGTCCTCAGGCCAGGCGGTCTGCGCGGAGAACTGGCGACCCTCTTGCAGGCCGGCGACCTCGGTCTGGACGGCCGACGGCAGGAACGCCGAGGGCAGGACCTCCTGAAGGGTCCCTCGCTCGTAGGGCTGGATGGCGCGGTAATTGCCGTGCGGCCACCACGCGTAGACCAGCACGGCCAGCATCGTGGCCGCGGTCGCCCCGGCCAAGGCCCGGCGCCCCGGCTTACCCTCGGTGCCGCTCCAGACCTTGGCGACCAGACGGTGCACCGAGCGGGTGAGCATAAAGCCGATCCCGAGCATGGGCACGGCCACGGCGATGACGGCCAGTAGTTTGGCCAGCCCGGCGACCACGTCCCCGTCCGAGAAATACTGCGCCATCAGGCTCCAGTGGTCGGAGATGCTGGCGGCTGACGTCGCGAGGATCCTCGGCAACGTGACAACGGTGACGAGCACCGTCAAGAGCATCAGCGGGACGATCAGCACCACCCACAAGGTGACGACCGCTCTCGCCCACGGCTTGAGCAGCTTGGACTCGGGACGGCCCCAGTGCGTGGGCAGCAAGCCCAACAGGGTCGGCTTGATGCGGTGGAACAGGTCCGGGACACCGGCGAGGTCGGCGAGGATGTGATACCCGTCGAAGCGGATCATCGGCGGAAGCTGGCGGACCATCTGGATCAGCTGCGTGGCAATGATGAGCAGCAGCGCGTCCCACCGCGTCAACCACCACGCGCCGAATACGACGACGGACAGCAGCGCGTTGAAGTACAGGCCGCCGAGGTCGGTGCGCAGCCGTCCACCTCGTCCGAGGCGGTAGCTGTCGGTGACATCGGTGTAGAACGCCGGCCAGACGAGGTAGAGCCCGGCCCCCATCGCGCCGGGTGTCGCGCCGCCGTAGCGGGCCGCGGCGGCATGGCCGAACTCGTGAAATCCCGCGGAGACGAGCGTGATCGCGAAGACCGTCAACAGTAGGCCGGGCTGGGCGAACGCCTCATGCGCGGCGAAGGCCAGCCCGTGACTGAACAGCAGCCACTTGCAGACCACGACGAAGGCGACCAGGACCGCGATCACGATGACGGGCCGGAAGAGCCAGGCGAACGGGGCCGTGATCCGACGCGTGACCACCGGGTCGGTGACGACGAAGCGAAGGCGCAGCGCGAGCAGCGGGTTGGCCTTCTTGACCTCGGGCTCGGAACCGTCGGCCAGGCGGACGACGCCCAGCGGACGCAGCTTCGTGTCGACCATCGTGCGGGCGTCGGCGCAGCTGAGTGACTTGCCGAAGCGCTGGCTCGCGTGCGCCGCGACCTCGTCGTAGTTCCGGGTCCCGTCGATCGCCTCGAGCACGAGATACAGCAACGGGGTGAGCTGCAAGGTCTGGCCATCGCTGCGACGCACGAGCGCGGGCGCGCGGCGATAACCAGAACCCTTCATCTCGCCCAGGAGCTGTACGTCGGCAGCCCGACTGGGCACGACATCGTCGGTCGTGCGGGCGAGGACCGCGCCCTCGCCCGCAGACTCCGGCCGCTCGTCCATCGCGGCAGGGGGTTACTGGTCGATGGTGGAGGTCTGGTCCGCGGTCGCGGTGGCGTCGCCGTTGATGTCCTGGGTGATGAGCGCGCTCTGGTGCGAGATCGCGGTGGCATCGGAATCGACCGAGCCGACGTTCGCCGACACGGCGGCATCGATCGGGGCCGCGACATTGGCATTTGCCGCCACGGCGCCATCGATCGGCGCGGCAAGGTTCAGATCGCCGGTCAGGTCGACGTTGACGTTCAACAGGTTGCCATCGAGTGTGCTGCCCACGCTTGAGGTATCGCCCGGCGTCGTCGTCGTATCAGCGATGGGTGTCGTCGTATCACCTGTGGGTGCAGCGGTCTGGTTCATCGCGCTGTTCTGATCGGCCGTCGCGGTGGCATCGCCGGTGACACCTTGGTGGATCTCGGCCGCCTGCAGCGACTCCGCCCCAGCCGTGGAACCCACCGACAGCACGTTGGCGCCCACGGAGGCGTCGATCGGCGCGGCGATGTTCGCGTTCGCGCCGATGGCTAGGTCGATGGGCGATGCGACGTCGAGGGCCAGATCGAGGTTCGCATTGAGGTCCAGCAGGGACATCACTTCCTTGTCCGGAAGTGCCGTTCCGTCCTCGGCGGCCAGTTCGGCTGCGGAGACAGGCTCCAGCTCGTCGCTCATGTCGTCATCCCTCGTGCGACCGAGGCCGCTGCGGTTCAGCGGCGCGCTGGCAAGTCCCCTACCCGGGGCCGCGCCGTCGGTAAACGGCGGCAGCGCGCCCAGGTGGGCACCTCGGCCGGCACGTTCTCGCGCACCGTGCGAGAACGCAGCTGCTGGGTAAGCTCCGCGCAGCCGGGGAGACCGGCGCGTCGTGCGAGGGGTGAGGGCTTGCCCGAACCGGAGATTCTGGCCGGCCGGTATCGACTCGACCGCGTCCTCGGCGAGGGCGCGATGGGCCGGGTGTGGCTCGGTTACGACCTCCTGATCCACCGCGCCGTCGCGGTCAAGCAGTTGCTGACGACCACCCCGGACCCGGGAGCGATCGAGCGGGCGCTTCGCGAAGCCCGCGCGGCCGGAAGCCTGCTGCACCCGAACGCCGTCGCGGTCTACGACCTCGTCGTCCTCGGCGGTATGCCGCACGTGATCATGGAGTACGTCGACGGCCGGACGCTCGACGACCTGCTGGTCGACGGGCCGCTCGGTCCAGTCGACGCCGCGAACCTCGGCAGCCAGGTCGCAGCTGCCCTCGCCGCGGCCCACGCGCTCGGGATCATCCACCGAGACGTCAAACCCGCCAACGTCCTCATCGACAGGAAAGGGACCGCGAAGCTGGCCGACTTCGGCATCGCGCGGGTCGAGGCGAATCCCGGCCTCACCGGGACCGGCATGTTCGTCGGCACGCTGTCCTACATGGCCCCGGAGATCGCCTCGGGCGAGCGGGCGCAACCGGCCTCCGACGTCTGGTCCTTGGGCGCGACGCTGTTTCGGGCGGTCGAGGGCCGCCCGGTCTTCGACGGTCCGAGTCATGTCGCGGTGCTCGCCCGGTTGGTGACGCAGCCGGTGCCGAAGCCGACGGCGCAGGGTCCCGTCGGTGACCTGATCGTGCGCATGCTCGAGCGCGAACCGGCCCGACGCCCGGCGATGGCGGCGGTCCGGGACCGGCTCGCCGAGCTGGGCCGCCCCGCGCCTGTGCCGACCGATCCGAACGCCACCGTGGTCCGGCCGCAGCACTCGTTCCACCCGACGCCGACGGTCGTGACTGATGCGGCGCAGGCCCGCTCGTCGCGACGGCGCATCGGCGTCGGGGCGGGCATCGTCGCGGCGCTGGTCGCGGGCGGCATTGTCGCCGTGGTCGTGGCGAGCAGTTCCGGGTCTGACAAACCTGCTGCCGACCGCGGCTCATCCGTGACCACGCCGACGTCCGGCCCGTCCGAGTCCGCGCCGGCATCGACGCCGGGTGCCAGCACCGCGTCAACGACCGGATTGCTTTTCGCGACCGACCCGACCGGGGACGGCAAGCCCGATGTCACGTCCGTGCATTGGTCGGCCACCTCATCTGCGGTCACGGTCGACACCCACTTCGCAAAACGCCTGTCCGGCGCGACGAGCGACTATTTCCAACTGGTCTTTGATACTGACCGGAATGAGGCGACGGGCTGCGGCGGCAGTGACCTGTCGATCAGCTATCACGTCTACCAGAAGACGACGTTCGCGCTGCTGTACCCGGAATGCGGTAAGTCCACGGACGCCACCACGGCGACGGCGGTCTCGCCGCTGTCCGACGGCGTCCGCATGGTGATCCCACGGACCGAACTCGGCCCCGCCACGTCACCCCTGCCGATGATGGTCGAGTCGGGCAACACCGTCATCAAGGACACCGGCGACGTCGTCCCCGATACAGGCACCGCGCACATCGACCTGCCGTGATGGGTGATACGCCACAAAAATCCGCTACGTCCCATGTACGAAAACTGTCAAACAGCACCGGCTGTCGGTGCCGTCCGCTTGACAGCGAATCCTCAGGCACAGAGAGTGTGGCAACCCCAGTACATGAGAGACGCACAGCGTGAACCGGCGAACCCGACTCGGTCCGTGCGTCAAAGGAAAGGTAATCCGTGAAGCAAGGGACCCTTCGGCGTGGAATGCAGGCGGCGCTGGTAGCCGCAGTCGTCACCACAGCCGCCTCGGCGATCAGCAGTCAGGCGGCCCACGCCGCTCCGGCTTCCGCCTCCAGTCACGTCTACTCGGCCGGCCGATACGTGGTGACGTTCGCCGACGACGCGGTAGCGAGCTACACCGGTTACGTCCGCGGCTACCCGGCCACGCACCCGGCCCGGGGCAAGAAGATCAACCCGAACTCGTCGGCCGTGACGGCCTGGCGCAGCCACCTCACCTCGGTGCACGACGCGGCCCTCGCCCGCGTCGGCGCGAGCAAGATCTATGACTACACCGTCACCAACAACGGGGTGGCCGCCAACCTGTCCGCCCGGCAGGCGACGGAGCTCGCCAAGCAGCCCGGCGTCATCGCGGTGAGCAAGGACGCCGCCGCGCACCCCGACACGACGGAGTCGCCGACGTTCCTCGGCCTCAACGCGCCCGGCGGGATCTGGTCGCAGCTGAACAGCAACAACGCCAAGGCCGGCGCGGGCATCGTCGTCGGTGTCATCGACACCGGCATCTGGCCCGAGAACCCCTCCTTCGCCGGCAACACCGGCATCCCGGTTCCCGCGACATGGCAGGGCAAGTGCGTGGCGGGCCAGAACTTCCCGGTCACCGAGTGCAACGACAAGCTCATCGGCGCCCGCTACTACGTCAGCGGCTTCGGCAAGCACAACATCAACAAGAACGACTACCTCTCGCCGCGAGACGGCGCGGGCCACGGCTCGCACACGTCGTCGACCGCCGCCGGCAACTACGGCGTCCGGATGACGATCGACGGCAACCTCATCGGCATCGGGTCCGGCATGGCGCCGGGCGCCAAGCTCGCCATGTACAAGGTGTGCTGGAACGGCAAGCCGCCGGTCGCCGACGGCTGTTTCAGCTCCGACAGCGTCGCGGCGATCAATGACGCGGTGCTCGACGGCGTCGACGTCCTCAACTACTCCATCGGTGGGTCGAGCGAGTCCAGCGTGCTCGACCCGGTGTCGATGGCCTTCCGGGGCGCCGCGAACGCGGGCGTCTTCGTCGCGAACTCGGCCGGCAACAGCGGCCCGGGCGCGAGCACCCTCGACCACCCGGCGCCGTGGGTGACCACGGTGGCGGCGGCAACCT
>JAVHVH010000058.1:0-29077 GCA_032160665.1 Pseudonocardiales bacterium | reverse complement strand
GTCGTGCCGGCGCCGCCCAGGATGGCGGCGTTGACGTAGTCGGAGGCGGCGGGGACGAACGTCAACAGGACGCCGGCGAAGACGCCCGGCATCGACAGCGGTAGCACCACCTTGCGGAAGGTGGCCGTCTTGGAGCCGTAGAGGTCGGCCGCGGCCTCGAGCAGGGCCGGGTCCAGCCGCTCCAGCCCGACGTAGATCGGGAGCACCATGAACGGCAGGAAGTTGTACGTGAGGCCGCCGATCACGGCCGGTGCCGTCGCCAGGATGTGGAAGTCCTGCGGGACGACACCCCAGCTCTTCAGCGGCGAGAGGACGATGCCGTCGTCGGAGAGGATGAAGTTCCAGGACTGCGTGCGGATCACGAAGGAGACGAAGAACGGCAGGAGCAGCAGGAACAGCAGGCTCGACTTGTGGACGCCGCCGCGGAACGCGATCCAGTACGCCACCGGATAGCCGATGAGCAGGCACAGGATCGTCGTCACCAGGCCGTAGATGATCGACCGGATGAACTGGGTGTGGAACTGCTGCCAGCCGTCCACATAGGTACGCCAGTGGAAGGTCTGCTGGAAGCCCGAGGAGATGTCGCCGGTCTGGGTCGAGACGGACAGCATGACGAAGGCCGGCACCACGAAGAACAGGATCAGCCACAGCCATCCGGGCAGCGTCAGAAGGTACGGGGCGAGCCGAGCCCCCACACGAGAACGGCTCACGACTGGTAGACGGGCTCGAAGATGGAGTTCCAGACCTTCTCCTCATCGGGCGTGAGGACCCGGTACCGGCGCAGTTTCGAGTAGTCGCTCTGCGCCGGGAAGATCAGCGGGCTGGTGACCAGGCCCTCCAGGTACGACTTGTCCTCGCCCTTCGCCGCGGCCGCGTCCTTCTTGATCACGTCGACGGACGAGGGAACCGGCGTGATGTAGTTGATGTACTCGGCCAGCATCGCGGCGATCTCGGGCTGATAGACGAAGTCCATGTAGATCATCGCGTCGAGCGGGTGCTGCGCGTGCTGCGGAATGCACATGTTGTCCGTCCAGATCGGCGCACCCTCGGTCGGGACGACGAACTTGAGATTCGCGCCGCCGGCATTGGCCTGGAAGATGTCACCCGACCAGGCCATCGACGCCCAGATGTCGCCCTTGGACAGCGGGTCGATGTAGTCCTGCTCGTAGTACTTGCGCACCAGCGGCCGCTGGTCCGTGAGCCATTGCGCGGCCTTGCGCCAATCGTCCTCGGTCGATTTCTCCGGCTCGACGTTGACGGCGCACAATGCGGCGTTCGGCAGATCCTGGGTGTCGCCGAACATCCCGACCTTGCCCTTGAGCGACTTGTCGGTGAGGTCGGCCCAGCTGGTGATGTCCTTGCCGAGGCGTTTGGGGTCGTAGCCGATGCCGGTGATGCCGGACTGCCAGGCCATCGTGTACCGGTTGCCCCGGTCGTAGCTGGGATCCTTGACCAGGCTGCTGGCGTTCGCGTTGAAGTTCGTCATCCGGGACTGGTCCAGCGGAATCAGGTAGTCGAACTCGATGAGCTTGTCGAGGTACACGCCGTTCGTGATCACCATCAGGTCGTAGCCCGTGCCCTGACCGGCGGCCAGCACCGGCTGGATCTTGCTGAAATACGACCCCGAGTCCTGGATGACTTCGCTGTACTTGGTCACCCGGATGCCGGTGCGTTTGGTGAACAGATCGATGGAGGGGTGATCGTTCTTGTTCGCGTCGCTGACGTCGATGTACAGGGGCCAGTTGGCGAAGTTGAACGAACCGGTCTTCTTCTGCTTGGCCCAGAAGGCCTTCGTCGCGTCCACCGCCGCAGTGCCGGTCGGCAGATTCTTCTTCGCCCCGGACACGCCACAGGCGGCTAGAGCCATGGTGAGGGCGGAGAGGCCGCCCGCCTGCAGCGCCGCTCGGCGGCTGATCCGCGGGCTCAACAGCCCGCGGATGAGGTCGGCGGGCAGTTCATCCGGGCGAGGAGCTTCGGGCACGTTTACCTCCGTGGGGACGCGACGATCAGGGCTGCGGCGGGGCCAACGGGCTCGTGACCAGGGCTAGGGAATGTTCCGGGCGCCAGGACAGCCACACGTCCTCGTCGCGTTCGGCGATGTCACCGGCATCCGATGAATTCTGCACGTAGACGGACAGGTCGGCGCCGTCGCGTGTCGACACTGCGTATTGCGTGGACGACCCGAGATAGACGACCTCGGTCACGCGCCCCCGCAGCGCGCAGCGACCGGCGTCAGGTCGCTCGTGGGACAGGACGATCTTCTCGGGACGAACCGTGAGATCCAGCGGCTGCCCGACGGCCGCGCCCGCGGAAACCGCATCGGGCACGATGATCGACGCGTCGCCCCCGCGCTCCAGGATCGCCGTGCTGCCGTCCAGCCGCGCGACGGTGCCCTCGATGAGATTCGACGTGCCGATGAAGCCGGCCACGAAGCGGGTGCGCGGCCGTTCGTACACGTCGCGTGGTGTGCCGAGCTGTTCGATGCGCCCGGCGTTCATGACGACGAGCCGGTCCGACATCGTCAGTGCCTCGTTCTGATCGTGCGTGACGAAGACGAAGCTGATGCCGACCTCGCGCTGGATGCGCTTGAGTTCGAGCTGCATCGCCTGGCGCAGCTTGAGATCCAGCGCGGCGAGCGGTTCGTCGAGCAGCAACGCACGCGGCCGGTTCACCAGCGCGCGGGCTAGCGCAACCCGCTGCTGCTGGCCGCCCGACAGCTCACGCGGATGCCGATCGGACTTGCCCTCGAGCTGGACCAGCTCGAGCATCTCCCCCACACGATTCGCGATCTCGGGCTTCGCCACCGACTTGCGGCGCAGGCCGAAGGCGACGTTCTCGAACACCGTCATGTGTGGGAACAAGGCGTAGGACTGGAAGACCATGTTCACGTCGCGGTGGTTCGGCGGCACGCCGACAACGTCCTGGCCGTACAGCAGGATGTGACCCTCGGTCGGCTCCTCGAAGCCGCCGATCATGCGCAGCGTCGTGGTCTTGCCGCAGCCGGACGGGCCGAGCAGCGAGAAGAACTCGCCCTCACCGATGACGAGATCGACCCGCTCCACGGCATGGACGGTTCCGCGCCGGGACTGGAACTGCTTCGCAATGCCGACCAGCTCGATCGCCGGTATCGGGATCGCCGCCTCCGACCGTGCGACCGGTGACGCAGCGTCCGGTCGGGGCGCCTTGACCACATCCATATATCTCCTCCGACCCGGATCAGAGATCCTGACCGATCCTGACACGAAAGTCGACCCCGGAACAAGGGATTCCGTTGTTTCGACGGCGATTCGCGACGGATTCGCTTGCTAACTGTGTTTCAGGCGGGTAAATCTGTACACCATGACCCGCAGCGGGCCACGCGAACTTGTCGACGACACGTCCCGGGCCATTATCGAGCAACTGCAGCACGACGGTCGCCGCGCGTATGCCAGCATCGGCAAGGCAGTCGGGCTGTCCGAGGCCGCGGTCCGCCAGCGGGTCCAGAAACTGGTCGACTCGGGCGTCATGCAGATTGTCGCGGTGACCGATCCGATGCAGATCGGTTTCGCCCGGCAGGCGATGATCGGGATCTCGGCCACGGGGGACGTCGAGGCCGTCGCCGAGGCTCTCGCCGCGATCGACGAGGTCGACTACATCGTCGTCACCGCGGGCTCCTTCGATCTGTTCGCCGAAGTGGTCGTCGAGGACGACACGCACCTGCTGCGCCTCGTCAACGGCCGCATTCGATCAATCCCGGGAGTAACCCGTACGGAGTCCTTCTTGTACCTCAAGCTCGTCAAACAGACCTACAACTGGGGCGCCCGATGAGGGCGCGCCCGAAGGCGGAACACCGATGACCACGACCCCGATCAACACCAGCGCCGAAGCCGGCACCTACGACACCGAGCGGCTCTCGGCCGCCGCCCGGGAGCACCTCTGGATGCACTTCACCCGGATGTCCTCCTACGCCGATGCGAAGGTGCCGACGATCGTCCGCGGCGAGGGCGCGCGGATCTTCGACGCCGAAGGCCGCAGCTACCTCGACGGGCTGGCCGGGCTGTTCGTCGTGCAGGCGGGGCACGGTCGCAAGGAGCTCGCCCAGGCCGCATACGACCAGGCTTCGAAACTCGCGTTCTTCCCGCTGTGGTCGTACGCGCATCCGCCCGCGATCGAGCTCGCCGATCGGCTCGCCGACCTCGCACCCGGCGATCTCAACAAGGTCTTCTTCACTACTGGCGGCGGCGAGGCGGTCGAGACCGCCTGGAAGCTCGCCAAGCAGTACTTCAAGCTCGTCGGCAAACCGATGAAGCACAAGGTGATCAGCCGACACGTGGCCTACCACGGCACACCTCAGGGCGCCCTGTCGATCACCGGGATCCCGGACGCGAAGAAGTGGTTCGAGCCGCTCGTGCCGGGCGCGCACAAGGTGCCCAACACGAACTTCTATCGCGCCCCCGAGCACGGCGACGACCTCGAGGCCTTCGGCCGGTGGGCCGCCGACCAGATCGATCACGCCATCGAGATGGAGGGCCCGGACACCGTCGCGTGCGTCTTCCTCGAGCCGGTGCAAAACTCCGGCGGCTGCTTCCCGCCACCGCCCGGGTACTTCCAGCGGGTGCGCGAGATCTGCGACAAGCACGACGTGCTGCTCGTGTCCGACGAGGTCATCTGCTCCTTCGGCCGGCTCGGCACCATGTTCGGGAGCGACAAGTTCGGCTACGTCCCCGACATGATCACCTGCGCCAAGGGCCTGACGAGCGGTTACTCCCCCATCGGCGCGTGCATTGTCAGCGACCGGATCGCCGCACCGTTCTGGACCGGAACCGAGTCCTTCCCGCACGGCTACACCTTCGGCGGGCATCCGGTGTCGGCCGCGGTAGCGATGGCGAACCTCGACATCTTCGAGCGCGAGGGTCTCAACCAGCACGTCCTGCAGAACGAGGGCGCGTTCCGGTCGACGCTGGAGAAGCTCACCGACCTGCCGATCGTCGGCGACGTCCGCGGGGACGGCTACTTCTACGGGATCGAACTCGTCAAGGACAAGGCCACCAAGGAGACGTTCGACGACGACGAGTCCGAGCGACTGCTGCGCGGGTTCCTGTCCAAGGCGCTGTTCGACGCCGGGCTGTACTGCCGCGCCGACGACCGCGGTGACCCGGTCGTACAACTGGCGCCGCCGCTGATCATCGGCCAGCCGGAATTCGACGAGATCGAGCAGATCCTGCGCTCGGTGCTGACCGAAGCGTGGTCGCGGCTGTAGTCACTCCGGACGGAGGTCAGCCGACCGGGCGGTTGCGATATCGACCGACAAGCTCGCGCGCGGCCACCTGCATGCGCACCGGCGGCAAGCCGGCTTTGATCAGTCGCAGATCGTCGAGGACCATCTCGCCGATCTCGTAAAACGCGCTGGGGATCCCGCCCGCCCGGTGCGCTGAGAGCACCAGGCCCTCGAGCCGTCGGGCCGGGTGGTCCGGCGCGACCGGCTCCTCCGGCCACACGTCGATCGCGGCCAGGAACCCCCCGGCCGCGACCCGGTCGAGCAGCGCGGCGTGGTCGACCACCGCCGCCCGGCTGACGAGCACCACTCGGGCACCGTCCGGTATCGCGTCCAGCTCGGCCGGCCCGAGCAGGCGCTCACTCTCACTGGTCACGGTGGCGAGGACGAAGAGCACCTGGCTGGCGCCGAGGGTTTCGGCGAGGGTCGCCGGCACGACCTGGTGCTCGCGCAGCGCGCTGTCCGGCAGCCAGGGGTCGTAGACCCGGATCGTCGGATGGAACGGGACGAGCAGCCGGTGCAGCGCTCGACCGAGGTTGCCGAAACCGATCAGCCCGACGTCCGCCCCACTCAGCAGGATCGAGTCCGCCGTGCTGTCCGAGACGTAGCCCTCGACCCCGGCCCGGAAGGCGCGATCCTCGCGGCTGATGCCCCGGCACAGGTCGAGCGCGAGGCCGAGCGAGTACTCGGCGACGGCTTGCGCATACGCCGGGCCGCAGCCTAGGACGTGGATGCCCCGATCGAAGCACGTGGCGTAGTCGACGTTCGGGAAGAAGTTGCCCTCGACGTTCAGTAAGGCACGCAGCTCGCTCGCGTGGCGCAGGCGTTCAGCCGGCAGATCGGGCTGCCCGACGATCGCGAAGGCCCGCGGCAGCAGATCGTCCAGCTCGTTGATGTCGTCGCGCACGATGACCTCGAACTCGTCGCGCAGTGCTGCCGATCGGGCGGGACGAAAGATCTCGTCGATGCTGCGGGGAGCCGCGGACAGAACCACGAGCGGCCTGGAGCTGGTCACCGTCGAAGTATCCGTGGTCAGCGGCGCACGCGCAGGCCTGCGTCGCTCCAGGCCAGCGCCCGCAGGTCGTCGACGTGCACATCGGGATCGCCGTCGATGCCCCGCTCGCCGACCCCGATCACGTGGCGGACACCGGCCGCGCGGGCCGCCACCATGCCGGTCACGGCGTCCTCGACCACGGTCGTCCGCGCCGGATCAATGCCGAGTCGCCGCGCGGCGGTCGAGTACCCCTCCGGATCGGGCTTGCCGTGTACGACATCGTCGGCGGTCACCAGGACGTCCGGCGGCGGGAGCCCGGCCGCGCGCAAGCGGGCCTCGGCAAGTGCGCGGGTGCCGGAGGTGACGACCGCCCAGGTCCCTTCGGGCATGGACATCAGCAAGTCGCGGGCGCCGGGGATCGCGCGAACCCGCACAGCGTCCTCGAGCTCGTAGCGGTTGATGCGAGCGATGCCCTCGGCCACCTCGTCGGGCGGCAGGAAGGCGGCCACGGTGTCGGCCGCGCGCCGCCCGTGGGCCGATGACGTCACGGCGTGCGGGTCGAGCCGACCCTCTGCGGCCCAGCGGTTCCAGGCCGCGAGCACGGACTCGTCGGAGTCCACGAGCACGCCGTCGCAATCGAAGAGCACTGCGTCGCACGCCAGGACCAAGACCGAGCCCGGTGCGCCGATTGCCGGGTCCGCTATGACCCCACCCACTGCCCGCTCAGCCGGGAGCACAAGTCGCCGGCAAAATCCTCGCAGTCGTTGCTCTCGATGTCGTAGATCTTCTCGCTGGCCATCTGCAGGAACGTTCCGTACAGGTCGCTCGCGGTGACGCTGGACGTCGCGAAGTCGGTGGGTGTGCCGAAGTATGGATCGTCGCTGCTCGGCGGTCGCGCGTTGTAGATCATTGAGTACCCCGAGCCGGTCAGGTGGAACTTCGCGTAGACGCCGTCGATCACCGCGCCGACCTCGTAGTGGGTGGCCGGGGCCCTTGGACGCCATAGCCGGACCTGGCTGACCGCGGCCACCGGGTTGATCCCCATCGATGCGAGGTCCTCGCTCATCGTGGCCAACCAGGTATTCGGAGGAGCCTCGAGCCCGGGCAGGCCGTGGTAAGGGCTGTCGTCGGGATAGACGGTCTTGACATTGACCAGGCCGGCCTGCTCCCAGGACGACGCATCCCGGGCGACCTCGGCCTCAGCGTTCTGGCCCACGGCGGCCGGCGCCAAGTCGTCGACCGGGTCTCCATAAATGTCCTCGTGTTCGGCGAACAGGGCCCCACACAACTCACCGTTGCCCTCGGCCGTGGCCCGGGTCATCAACGCGCGCCGTTCTTCCGGTGTCGCGGTGGCGGTGTCGACCACACCGGAGACTTCGCCCTCGTTGGCGACCCGCAATGCCGCCTCGCTCGTGACGAGCTTCATGGCCGACTCCCGAGAGTTCGCCGTCCCGCCGAGCAGTCCGCGCCGACGAGATTGATCGGGTGAGCGTAGCCCGTCGGACGGCTCGCAGGCGGGGCTTGTCACGATCAGTCGCGGTGTGCGGTGATCAGCCACGCGGCCGATCCGAACACGCTCGCGGGTGCATTCCTGACCAGCTTCTCCCGGATGGTCGCCGACCGGGTCGACTGGGCCGCCGAGCAGGTTGCGATCGACCAAGCGGGCCGTCGTCAGCCGGAGGAGGCAGACTGGCGGGCGTGACAAGTACCCCGCTGCCCGACCTGGGCACGATCCTGTCGGTCTGGGCCCATCCCGACGACGAGACGTATTGCTGCGCCGGGCTCATGGCCGACGCCGTCCGTGCCGGCCGCCGGGTCGTCTGCGTCACGGCGACGCGGGGGGAACTGGGCTCGACCGACGCCGACCTCTGGCCGCCGGGTCCCCAGCTCGCCGAGGTGCGCACCAAGGAGCTCGCCGCGAGTCTTGGCGAGCTCGGTGTCACAGAGCACGTCTGGCTCGACTATCCCGACGGGGGCTGCGACCAGATCGACGACGACCTGGCGGTCGCCCGGCTTCGCGCCATCGTCCAGGAGGTTCGGCCCGACACGGTGTTCGCGTTCGGCCCGGACGGCGGCACCTACCACCCGGACCACATCGCGGTGTCGCGTTGGACGACGGCGGCGGTCGACGGCACGGGTGCCCAGCTGCACTACTCGACGACCACGCCCGAGTGGCAGGCGCAGGTGTCGGAGTTCGTCGATCCGTCAGTGGTCATGATGGCCGACCGTGAGCCGATTACCGTGCCGGCGGAAGCCTGTTCGATCCATGTCGTCCTGGACGGTGAGCTGCTCGACCTGAAGTATCGCGCAATGCTGCGCCAAGAGAGTCAGGTCGGTCCGATGATCACGATCATGGGACCGGACAACTTCCGCGCGCTGCTGGCCGAGGAGTCGTTCTGCGCGCCGAGCGGCTTCCCGCCGGTGTGACCAAACGCGGTCGTCGGTTGCGCCCTGCCCCGCAGTCGAGTGTGATCGATCGAAGCGCTCAACCGACCGGAGGTCTGGCATGCCCGATCACACGTACCGCGTCACCGAAATCGTCGGAAGCTCGCCCGAGAGCATTCAGCAAGCCATCCGCAACGGCGTCTCTCGCGCCGGGCAGACCGTGCGCAACCTGGAGTGGTTCGAGGTCACCGAGATCCGCGGCCAGATTGCGGACGGCGCCGTTGCGCACTTTCAGGTGGGGCTGAAGGTCGGCTTCCGGTTGGACGACGCGAACTAGGTCGACGGCCAGCCGTGCTCGTTCTCTCGGCCCGCGACGTTCACGAGTTGCTGGACCTCGACCGGCTCGTCGATGCCGTCGAGGCGGCAATGGTCGACCTGAGCGCCGGCCGGGTCTCCATGCCCTCCCGCGTCGCCGCGCAGGTGGCTGACCGGCACGCCATGCTGGCAACGATGTCGGCCTTCTTGCCGTCGGCGGACGCGCTCGTCACCAAGCTGGTCAGCCTCTTCCCGGACAACCGCGACCGTCCGACGCATCAGGCGGTGATCTGCTCCTTCGACCCCGATACCGGCACGCCGTCGGCGCTGATGGACGGCACGTACGTCACCGCCGTCCGTACCGCCGCCGGGTCCGCCCTGGCGACCAGGCTGCTGGCCCGGCCGACCGCGAGCGTGGTTGCGGTGATCGGGACCGGCGTCCAGGGTCGCACCCATGCTCGCGCCTTGGCGCGGTTGCCCAACATCACGGCGATCCGGGTCGCCGGACGGGACCAGGCCCGGGCAATCGCAATGTCGCAGGAACTCAATGACGAGGGCCTCGTCACCGAGGTAGCCGGGTCGATCGAGGACGCGGTCAGGTCGGCCGATGTCGTGTGCGCGGCCACCCACCCGCACAAGCCGGTCGTGCTTCGGCAATGGCTTCGGGCCGGCACCCACGTGAACTCGGTCGGGTACAACGCGAGCGGCTCGGGCGAGGTCGACATCGCCACGATTCGCGACGCCCTCGTCGCGGTGGAATCGCGCGAAGCGGTCTTGGCGCCACCACCGGCAGGTGCCGTCGAGATCCAGCGCGCGCTCGAAGCGGGAGCCCTCGCGGCGCACGAACTCGTGGAGATCGGTGAGGTGAGCGTCGACCGTGGACGCGGCCGAAGCGAGGACGACCAGCTCACGCTGTACAAGTCCGTCGGGGTGGCCGTCCAGGACGCGGCGGCGGCGGCGTTGATCCTCGATGCGGCCCGCGCCCGTGGGGTCGGCACTCAGGTCGACATCTGACCGGCCGCGTTTGCGCCGCGCGATCAGCGGAACACGAATCCCGGAACCAACGGGTCGTCGGGGTCCACCTCGAATTGGTGCTCGCCGGTGCGGTACGCGGTGCCGGTGACCTGCGGCAGGACGGCGGAGCGGCCCTCGACCTCGACGGTCTCCAGAACTCGTCCGACGAAGCGCGAGCCGACGATCGAGTCGTGGATGAGCTCGGCACCGGCCAACAGAGTGCCCGTCGCGTAGAGGGTCGCCAACCGCGCGCACGTCCCCGAACCACAGGGCGAGCGGTCTACCTCCCCGTCGGCGAAGATCGTCACGTTGCGCTGATGCGACGGGCCCAGGTCCTCGTAGAGGATGGTCCCGTACACGCCGGACAGCCGGTCGTCCGACGGATGCTGCGCGAGTTCGTGATCGTTGAGGGCCCATTTCACCTCACGCCCGATCGCGATGAGCTCCGGCAACTGGTCTGGAGTCACCGAGAGCCCCAGCTGCGCGATGTCGAATTGGGCGTAGATGGCACCACCGAAGCTCAGCGCCACATCGAGCGCGCCCCGAGATGTCGGCACGGCCAGGGACGGCGCGATGAGCCAACTCGCGACGTTCACGAAGTCGACCGAAACGACCTTCGTGTCCTCGGTGGTCACGCGGGCCACGACCCGCCCGGACGGCACGTCGATCACCACGTCAGTCGTCCCGGTCGGCACGGCGTCCACCCGGCCGGACTGCACCGCCCACACGCCGAGCGCGATCGTGCCGTGTCCGCAGGCGGTCGAGAACCCGTCCTTGTGCCAGAACAGCACGCCGAAATCGGCACCGTCGTCATCGGCCGGAGTGATGAACCCTCCGTACATGTCGGCGTGCCCGCGGGGCTCGAAGCACAGCAGTCGACGCAGCCCGTCCACCGCGGCATCGGCCATCGCGAAGACGCGACGGGCCGCTACGGTGTCCCCCGCGATGTCGACCGGCGGATCGGGAACGATACGGAACGGCTCGCCCCCGGTATGGAAATCGACCGTCTTGACCACGCGCCCAGTCAACCGTACGGCGGGCCTCGCCGGCCGGTCAGGTGCACGCGACGGTGCGCCGCTCTCCGCGCGCGCTACGCAGTCGTCGCGGTGAACTCTCGCACGCGCGCATACCTCTCGCGCACGAACGGGGCCGGCGTCGCCTCGTGGACCGCCTGATTCGCGACCGGCCACTCCGGCGGCGCACTTGCACCCGACCGGGCCCATGCCGCCTGTCGGGCCGCACCGCAGGCCACCGGCTCATCGAGCGCCGGAACGCATACCCGGACGCCGAGGACGGTGGGACCGATTCGGCGCACGGCCTCAGACCGCGATCCGCCGCCGACCAGTACCACCCGGGACAGCGCGACGCCCTGCGCGCGCAGGGCATCGATCCCGTCCGCGAGTCCGCACAGCACGCCCTCGATCGCCGCGCGGGCAAGATTCGCCGACGTCGAGTTGGCCAGGGTCAGGCCGTGGACGGCGCCGGTGGCGAAGGGTCGATTCGGGGTCCGCTCGCCCTCCCAGTACGGCACGATGGTGACCCCGCTCGCGCCGGGCTCGGCCGACAGCGCCAGCCGGGACATTTCCGCACGGTCCACCCCGAGCATCGCCGCGACGGCATCGAACACGCGCGTCGCGTTGAGGGTGCACACGAGGGGTAGATACCGTCCGGTCGCGTCCGCGAAGCCAGCCACCGCACCGGATGCATCTGCGGTCGGAGCGGCGTGGACCGCGCACGCCACCCCGGACGTACCCAACGACACCAGGACGTCGCCCGGACCGAGACCGACGGCCAGCGCGGCGGCCGCGTTGTCTCCAGCTCCGCAGCCCAGCACGGCATCCGATCCGCGGATGGTCCCGGCCAGCTCCCACGGCGCGAGGACCCGCGGCACTTCGGGCGCGGTTCCACACGCCAACTCGATCAGGTCCGTGCGATACGCCTCGGAGCGAGGTGACCAGTACCCGGTTCCGCTGGCGTCACTGCGATCCGTCGTGAGGGCTGCGACCTCACCGGACCCCGCCAGCGTCCAGGTCAACCAGTCGTGCGGGAGGCACACGGCCGCGGTCCGGGCCAGGTTGCGCGGTTCGTGCTCGGCCAACCACCGCAGCTTCGCCACGGTGAACGAGGCCAGCGGTACCGACCCCACCGCCTCGGCCCACCCGGCCCGCCCCCCCGGCAGCTCCGCGACCAGGTGCTCTGCGGCCTCGGCTGACCGGAGGTCGTTCCACAGCAGCGCGTCCCGCACGACCGCGCCGCCGTCGTCCAGGCCCACCATCCCGTGCTGCTGTGCGGCGATCGATACGGCGGCGACGTCCGCGAGGCCGCCGGCCGCCTCGAATGCCGCGTGCAACGCGCGCCGCCATTCGTCCGGTGCGATTTCCGTCCCACCCGGATGGGGAGCGGCACCGGAGCGCACGACGGCGCCCGTGTCGGCGTCGCAGATGACCACCTTGCAGGCCTGCGTCGACGAGTCCACGCCCGCCACCAGGGTCACGGCATCCTCGATCAGGGCAGGACCTGGGTCTTGAGGCCGGCGCCGGATCGGAACGCCTCGATCGCATCGGCGTAGCGATCCAGCGGCAGCCGGTCGGTGATGAAGTCCGCGGGGTCGAGTACGCCGGCCGCGAACAGGTCGGCGGCCCGCTCGTAGCTGTGCAGCACGGCCATCGACCCGGTGATGGTGATTTCTTTGTTGTAGATCCGGTACGGCTCGATCGTTGCGCGGGCGGCATAGTCGGCGACGCCGAACTGCAGGAACGTGCCGCCTGGACCGACGCGGCCGATTCCGTCCTGGATCGCGGCGGTGTTGCCGGTGGCGTCGATCACGAGGTCCCAGCCGAACGGTGGCTCGATCTCGTCCGCTGATGCTGCCGCGTTCGACAGTCCGAGCCCGCGGGCGACGGCGAGCCGGGCCGGGTTCACGTCCACCACGTCGACGCTGGTTGCGCCCACATGCTGGGCGAGTTTGAGCATCATCAAGCCCATCGTCCCGGCCCCGTAGATGAGCACGTGTGACCCGAGCTGGCTGCGCAGGACGTCGTAGCCGCGAACCGCGCACGCCAACGGTTCGATCAAGGCGGCGTTCACGGTGTCGACATGCTCGGGCAGCCGGACACAGTTCGCGGCCGGGACGGCCACGTACTCGGCGGCCCCACCGGCAACCGTGACCCCGATGGCTCCCCAGCGCAGGCAGAGGTTGTTGCGGCCGAGCCGGCAGTAGTGGCATTCGTTGCAGTACAGGGACGGGTCGACCGCAACGCGGTCGCCTTCGCTGACGTCCAGAACGCCCGGCCCGCTGGCCACGACCACGCCGGCGAATTCATGACCCGGAATGATGGGGAGCGACGGCGCGAACTCGCCTTGGAGGATGTGTAGGTCAGTGCCACACAGCCCGCACGCAGCGACCCGAACTACCACCTCCCCGGGCTGCGGGGTTGGGTCGTCCACATTCTCGATGGCGATCTCGCCGACGGACTTGATGACCGCGGCTCTCACTTGACCGCTCCCAGCGACAGGCCCTGGACCAGCTTGTCCTGAGCGGCGAAGCCAGCGATGAGCACCGGCAGCGAGACGGCCGTGGCCGCCGCGCAGACCTTCGCGAGGAACAGTCCCTGGCTGGTGACGAAGCTGGTGAGGAAGACCGGCCCGGTCTCGGAAACCACCCCGGTCAGGACCCGGGCAAAGAGCATCTCGTTCCAGCTGAAGATGAAGCAGATCAGCGCGGTCGCGGCGATGCCGGGCATGGTGATGGGGACGATGATGCGGCGCATAACGGTGGGCAGCGTGGCTCCGTCCAGGGCTGCGGCCTCCAGGATCGCGGGCGGGACCTCGGACAGGAAGGAGCGCATCATCCAGACGGCGATGGGCAGGTTCATCGACGTGTACAGGATGACGAGGAGCCAGATGTTGTCGAGCAAGCCAGCATTCTTCGCGAACAGGTAGATCGGCAGCAGGCCGGCGACGGCCGGCATCATCTTCGTCGAGAGGAAGAAGAACAGCACGTCGGTCCACTTGCGCACGGGCTTGATTGACAGCGCGTACGCCGCCGGAATCGCCAGCAGTAGCACCAGTACGGTCGAGAAGATGCTCGCGGTCGCCGAGTTCGTCAGAGCCGGCCAGGGGCTCGCGCCGCCGTTGGTGCCGAAGAAGTCCCGGTACCCCTCCAGGGTTAGCGGTGCGGTGAATCTGGGCGGATTGGTTCCGGCGTTCACCTCGCTGTGGAACGACGTCAGCACCATCCATGCGACCGGCAGGAAGAACAGGATGCCGATGGCCCAGCCGGCCAGGCCGGCCCACAGTCCGGAGCGAGCGAGGACGTTCCCCCGCGGTCGCTTAGCGAGCGGCGGGCGGTGAGTCGCGACGGCGGTCATCGACCGACCTCCTCACGGAAGAGGGAGGACACAGTCCTCAGCGCGAGTGTCGCAATGACGATCGATCCGGCCACAACGATCACTCCTTGTGCGGACGCCAGTCCGTAGTCGTGCGCACTGAAGAACGTCTGATAGATCGTGTACGGCAGGTTGGCTGTGCCGAGGCCGCCGGACGTGATCGTGAAGACCGCGTCGAAGTTCTGGATGATGAAGATGCTGCCCAGAAGGGTCGCCAGCTCGAGGTACTGGCGCATGTGCGGCAGCGTGATGTAGACGAACATCTGCCACGGCGAGGCGCCGTCGACGCGGGCCGCCTCCATGACCTCGCCGTCCCGCGACTGCAGGCCCGCCAGCAGGATCAGCATCATGAAGGGCGCCCACTGCCAGATCAGTTCGATCTCGACCATCAGCTTCGGATGGTTGTCCAGCCAGTCCGGCTGCGGTGGATTGCTGCTGCCGAACCAGTTCCAGATGTCGCTGATCGCCCCGTTGAGCAGGCCGTAGTTCGGGTTGTAGATCCCGTGCTTGAACAGCAGAGCGGCCGCGACCGGGACGATCAGGAACGGCGCGATCATCAGGGTGCGGACGAGGCCGCGTCCGAAGAAGGCGCGGTTGAGCAGCAGCGCGACGCCCAACCCGATCACGAGGCTGACGAGCACGACCGACACGGTGAGCACGATCGTGGTGATCACCGACTCGCGCAGTGTGCGGTCGGTGAAGACCTGGCGGTAGTTCGCGAATCCCGCGAAACCCTTGTTGCCCGGCTCGAGCGCGTTCCAGCGCATGAACGAGATGACCAGAGTCGCAACGAACGGCAGCTGCGTGACGATGATCAAGAAGATCAGCGCCGGCAGCAGCGGCGCCCGGCGAGCCCAGTTACCGCGCTTGGTGCGCGACGCCGGCCGGTCGATGCGCACCTCTGGGGCGGGCCGGGGCGCCGTAGTCACGCTTCCCATCGTCATGACGATGCCTCCTGCGCGGGCTACTTGCCCTTGTATTTGTTGCCGGCGGTCTGGGCGAGCTGCTGCGATTGGTTCAGCGCGCTGGACACGCTGGTGTGTCCGGCGATCGCGGAGCTGATCAGCTGCGAGGCCTGGGTTCCGAAGTCGGTGAACTCAGGGATGTCCACGAACTGGATCCCCGGTGTGGGCCGCGGCTGCACGCCCGGATTCGTCGGCTGCGCGCTGCTGATCGAATCGAGCGTTTGCTTGGCGAACGCCGCCGCCGACTTCAGGTAGTTCGGGTTGGAGTAGAGCGACGTCCGGGTTCCGGCCGGGACATTCGTCCACCCTTCCTTCTGTCCGACGAGCGCTTCGTACTTCGTGCCGGAGGCCCAGGAGATGAACTTCCAGGCATCAGCCTGCTTGGTGCTGGCCTTTTCGACCGCCCAGGCCCAGGTGTACAGCCACCCGGAGTTCTGCGTCTTGACGACGGGCGCCGGCGCGTAGGCGATCTTGCCCTTGACCGGGGACCCAGCGGCCTCGAGTGATCCGGCGGCGGCGGTGGAGTCGTACCACATCGCCACCTTGCCCTGCTCCAGGTCGGTCAGGCACTCGGTGAAGCCGGATTGCGCGGCACCCGCCTCACCGTGCTGCTTGATCAGGTTGACGTAGAAGTTCGTCGCCTCGGTGAAGGCGGGCGCATTGACCTGGGCGGACCAGTCCTTGGTGAACCAGGTGCCGCCAAAGGTGTTGACGACGGTCGTCAGCGGGGCCAGAACCTCGCCCCAACCGGGCTGACCACGTAGGCAGATCCCCTTCATGCCGGGCTTCGCGTTGTCGAGCTTGGCGGCGAGGTCAGCTACCTGTTGCCAGGTGGGCTTCGCCGGCATCGTCAGACCCTTGGCCTGGAAGACGTCCTTGCGGTACATGAGGAACGACGATTCGCCGTAGAACGGCTCGCCGTAGAGCTTGCCGTCGGCGCCGGTCAACGATTCGGTCATCGGCTTGAGGATGTCGGCCTGGTTGAAGCCGCTGTCGGCCTTGACGTAGGAGTCCAGCGGCGCGACCCAGCCGTTCTTCGCGTAGAACGGGATCTCGAAGTTCGACAGTGTCGCCACGTCGTACTGACCGGCCTGACTGGAGAATTCCTGGCTCGCCTTGTCCCGCAGGTCGTTCTCCGGTAGCACCGTGAAGTTGACCTTGATGCCGGTCTCCTTCGTGAACTCCGGCGCGAGTTTCTGCAGGTCGAGCATCGGTTGGTTGTTGACCATCAGGACGTTGATCGTGTGCTTGCCCCCGCCGCCCCCGCCGGCGCCAGCGCAGGCCGACACGGACATTCCCAGCAGCGGTAGCGACAGGCTCGCGGCGATGACCCGCTTCAGGATCCTGTGGTTCACGAGGTCTCCTCATTCCAGTCCGACGGGCGGAACGCGGCACCTGAGCCCGCTCGATATGACACTCGTTTGAGTGGACAGATGCTCATACTGACGCGAATGAACGATGCTGCTCGGGCTAGCACGATGTCAAGGTTGTATGTCAAACTGAGGCGCTGCCCGCTCAAATGAGCACATAGAGAAAGGGCCGAGCATGCCCAAGCGCCCCACCGAGATAGTCCTGACCGCGAGCGTGGCTCGTCAGTACTACGTGGAGGATCGGTCCAAGAGCGAGATCGCCGACGACCTGGGCATCAGTCGATTTCGGGTCGCCCGGCTCCTCGACGTGGCGCGGCGCACCGGCATGGTCGAGATCCGCATCCACTCGCCCGACACGATCGACACCGAACTCTCCGAACGCCTCCAGCGCGCGTACGGACTCGCGCATGCGGTCGTCCTCGACGTTCCCGACGACGACGTCCAATCGCTGCGCCGCTACCTCGGCGAGACCGCGATCGAGGTGCTCAAGGACCTGGTCACGGCCGACGACGTTCTCGGCATCGCCTGGGCCCGCTCGCTGGTGGGCGTCACGCACGGCATCACCAAATTCGCAGCCGCCCCGATCGTGCAACTCACGGGTGCGCTGACCTCACCGGACGGCAGCGACGTCCTCGAAGCGGTGCGCGCGTTCGCGCGAGCCGGCGGCGGCACTCCCTACGTCTTTTATGCACCGTTCATCGCGAGCGACGCGACGACCGCGCGGACCCTCAGCCGTCAGTCAGACGTTGCCCGGGCCATGGCCTTGATCCCGACCGTCACGGTGGCCGCCGTCGGTATCGGAGCGTGGCGCCCAGGCCTGTCCTCGATCTACGACAACCTCGAGGACGTCGCGCGGGACAAGGCGACACGGGCCGGCGTCAAAGCCGAGGTCTCGGGAGTTTTCGTCGACGCCGCGGGACACGCCGTGTCGACACCGCTCGCAAAGCGGATCATCGGCCCGTCCAGCGAGCAACTCGCCGCCATCAAGAGCGTCGTCGCGGTCGCGTACGGCGATGAGAAGGCGCAGGCCATCCGTTCGGTCATGCTGGGCGGGTGGATCACCGGCTTGGTCACCCACACCAGCCTGGCCCGGACGCTATTGGCGGACTCCGCGCGATAGGGCGAAACTAGCCGGATAGTGATGACGCCGTCTCGCGCCAATGACGGTCCCCTCGTCGGCGGGACCGCGAACCGGGGACGCGTCATCAGAGTGGGCGACCTCGTCCGCCGCCCGGCAGGCGCCCATAGCGTCGCCGTGCACGCGCTGCTGGACCACTTGGCCCGCGACGGATTCCGCCGGGCCCCGGCCGTTGTCGCGCTCGATTCGGACACTGAGGTCCTCACCTACCTCGAGGGCGAGGCCGCGGTCGATCCGATACCGGACTGGGCGCTCACCGCCAAGGCCATCACCAGCGTGGGTGCATTGCTGCGCGATTTCCACCGCAGTACGGCATCCTTCGAGCAGCACGGCTGGTCGTGGCAACGACCAGTTCCCCACCCGTGGTCGGGCAACCTCTTAACGCACAACGACACCCACCCGGCCAACATCATCTTTCGCGACGGACGCGCGATCGGACTGATCGACTTCGACCTGGCCGCACCCGGCTGCGCGGCGTGGGAGCTCGCCGTCGCCGCCTGCTTCTGGGCTCCCCTGCACTCCGACGCCGACATCGGTGACTCACGGCGCGGGCGGGTACCCGAGCGGTTCCGGCTGCTCCTTGACGGGTACGGCGCTGACAAGGCCCTGCGCCGCGAGGTCGTCGAGGCCTGCCTGGACGCCAACCAGTGGAACGCCGACATCATTGAGGAGGCCAGCCGACGCGGCCATCCGGCCTTCGGCCGCCTCTGGGCCGAGCAGGCGGACATGTACGCGCGGGCGCACGACTGGCTGCTCAGTCATCGAGGGATCCTGGAGAAGGCGATCGAGTGATCGATCGGGCCGGCCCGCCGGCTGGTTCAGTCCGCGCCGAATCGCGGCGAGAGCGCGTACCGCAGCAGCACCACGTCACCGATCTGGCGGACCTCGGCGAGATCCGCCCGTCGGCGCGCGTTCCACGGGAAGCGGCCGTCGCCCACGAACCGCCGGGCCCGTGAGTCGCCCACGAAGAACGGCGCGACAACGAGGTGCAGTTCGTCGGCCAGGTCGGCGGTGAGGAATTGGGTGTGCACCGTTCCGCCGCCTTCGACCATCAGCCGCCGGACACCGCGGGTGTAGAGGTCCTCGCTGATCCGTTGCATGTCGACCGGCCGGCCGCCGTCGACCACGGTCGCCACCGTTCCGAGCCGCTCGCGGGCCTCGTCCACCGCTGTGCTCGCGCAATAGACGACCTTCTCGGCGTCGCCGGAGACGAAGAAGTCGGCGCACGCGTCCAGCTGTCCGCGACCGGTCACCGTGACCTTGATCGGGGACGGCCGCAGCCCACGGGCGAGCCGCTCCTCGCGGCGCGCCTGCGACCGGACCAGAAGCCGCGGGTTGTCGTTACGGACGGTGGCCGCGCCGACGAGGATCGCGTCGCAGCTGGCCCGTACCGCGTCGACGCGATCGAAGTCGGCCTCGTTGGAGATCGGCAGCCGTTTCACGACCGCGCTGTCGAGATAGCCGTCGATCGACATGCCGCAGCTCAGCAGCGTATAGGGCCGGTCAGCCATGGACAGCGCCTTCCTTCCGCGGCGCGGGCGGCACCGGGGAGCGAGGCGGGGCCACACCGCTGACCGGCAAGTCTTGCGTGTCCGGGCCGGCGGCGCGCGAGTCGGGGCGACGGCGGCGGCTAAGCCCGGCAGCGACGAGCACGGCGGCGCCGGGCAGGCTGGCGGCGAGCACCATCACGCCGTACACGGTGGCGGTGGCGACGCCCAGGCCGGCGCCTAGACCTGCGGCCCCGAACAGCCACGCGGCGGCACCCTCGCGCGGGCCCCACCCGCCGATGTTCGCCGGCACCGCCATCGCCAACAGGATGAGCATCGCCAGGGGCAGGATCCGGACCAGCGATGCGTTGGAACCCGCCGTCCGCGCGGCAATGACGAACGTGACCGTGTGGCCGGCGACGACCACGACCGAAGCGAGCACGATGCCCGGCCACGCTCGCCTAGCGAGCAGCCCGTCCCGGATGTCGTCGCCCGCGGCGCGCAGGGCCCGCGCCCACCGCGACGACCCGCGACGCGGCCGAGCCCGAAGGGCCAGCGCGGCGCCGAGCGCCGCGACGACAACGGCCGCGACGACGACCGGCATGGACGACCGCACCGGTGACGGCAGGGCGGCGAGCAGGATCAGCGCGAGGAACGCCTGGATGAGCTGCCCGGCGGAGCGTTCCCACACGACGGCGCGAAGACCCCGGCCGACATCACCGACGTCCCGGCCGTGGCGCACCGCGCGGTGCACGTCACCGAGCACGCCGCCGGGCAAGGTCGTGTTGAGGAACTGCGAGCGGTAGTACGCCGCGATCGCGGCACCGAGCGGCAGGCTGACGCCGAGACCGCGCGCGACCAGAACCCATCGCCACGCGGAGCACACCGTGGTCACCACCGTGATGGCGCCGGCCGACACCAACGTCCCGACGCTGATCGTGCGGAGTCCGTCCAGGATCGGGCCGGTGCCCAGTCGCCAGACCAGGACCGCCAGAATCGCCGCGCCACCCGCCAGGCGCGCCCACGTCCACACCGCTCGGCTCATCGGACCTCCTCGGGGCCGCTCGCTCCGCTCGGGCCCGTCGTCGGCCCGAGCCCGCCTTCGGCGCGCCGATGCCTTCTGATCGCTCCGCAAGCGTCGCTCACCGGACCTCCTCGGGGCCGCTCGCTCCGCTCGGGCCGCTCGCTCCGCAAGCGTCGCTCACCGGCTGGCCCCCGTCAGCACGCGCGCGATCCGGTGCGTGGTCTCCGGCCATCCGGCCAGCGTCGGCCGACGCTCTCGGGCCGCCGCGCGGAGCTGCCGCCGCAACTCGGCGTCGCGCAACCAGCTGTCTATCGCCGAGGCGAGGGCACGCTGGTCACCAGCCGGAACCAGGAGGCCGGGCCGGCGCCCGTCGCTCGTCCGGCCGAGCGCTTCCGGCAGCCCGCCGACCGCGGTCGCGACGACCGGCAGCCCCCGCGCCAGCGCCTCGGTGACGACCATGCCGTAGGTCTCGGCGTGCGACGCGAGCACGAGCAGGTCCGCGGCGGCATACGCGCTGCCCAACTCATCGCCCGTGCGCGGCCCGCGGAAACAGACCCGGTCGCCGATCCCGTCCGCCTCGACCCGGCGACGCAGACGTTGCACGAACTCCGGATCGCGATCGAGCGGGCCGATACACACGCACCGCCACGACTGGTCCGTGATCGTCGCCAGCGCGCCGAGCAACACGTCGTGCCCCTTGTGCGGCGTGACGGCCGCGACGCAGAGCAGCTCACCCCCGTCGTCCGTGCCGGGCGCGAGGTCGGCGGCGTCAGCACCGGGCTCGGCCACGTGGACCGCGTCCGGGCGCAGCACGTACCGGTCGAGCAGCCGCTCGCGCGTCCACGAGCTCGTGGTGACGACGGCGTCCGCGGCGGACAGGACGGCGGATTCGCGCGCGCGGGCCTCGGCGACCTCGGGTCCGGGCGGCCCGTCCCCGAGTGGCATGTGGACGAGGACGACGAGTCGCAACCGCTGGGCCGCGGGCACGAGGACGGCCGGAGCGGTGGACGCGATCAATCCGTCGACCAGGACCAGAGCCTCGTCCGCGAGGCCGGCAATCACCCGGGTCAGCGCCTGTTCGGCCGCCGCATCCGGCCCCGGCCACGAGCCGGGCACCGCGTGCTCGTGTACGTCCCAACCCGCCGCGGCCAACCCGGCGCAGACCCGGCGGTCGTACACGTTGCCGCCGCTCGGCCTGGCCGGGTCGTCGATGCCGTCCGGGATGACGACGTGCAGTGTGGTCATAGCGTCCGCTCGTAGCTTGCCCAGGCGACGTGCGACTCATGCAGCGTGACGGCGATCGCGGCCAGCCCGCGCCCGGCTTCGCCGAGCGCGCCGGCGTGGACCCGGTCGGCCATCCGATCGGCGACCACCTGAGCCAGCGCCTCGGTCGAGGTGTTCACGTCGGCAAAAACCTCTTCGTCGTCGAGGTTGCGATAGCTCAACTCGCCGACCACGGCGTGCAGCTCCTCGGCCGCCCGCCCGATGTCGACGACGATGTTGTCCGCGTCGAGAGCCTCGCGCCGGAGCGTGACATCGACGATGTAGGTCGCCCCGTGCAGGCGCTGCGCGGGTCCGAACACCTCGCCGCGGAAGCTGTGGGCGATCATCATGTGATCGCGGACGGTCACGCTGAACATTGCGATCACCCTTCGCCGTAGGCAATGCCGTGGCACAGCGCCGGCAGGCTGCCGGCCGCGAGTCGGGCCATGACTTCAGGCAACTCGTCGAACGGCGACGTTCCGGTGAGCAGTGCGTCGAACGCAGGATCGCGCAGCAGGTCCAGCGCGAGCCCCAGCCGATCGGTCGTCGTCCGGGTCGCGCGGCGCGCCGGCGCGACGAGGCCGACCTGGCTCGCGCGGATACCGAGCCGCTGGGAATGGAACGAGCCTCCGAGCGACAGCGTCACGTCGGCATCGCCGTACCAGCTGAGGTCGATGACCGTGCCCTCCGGGGCGAGCAGGTCCAGCGACCGCTGCAAGCCGGCCGACGTCGCGCTGGTGTGCACCACCAGGTCGCGACCGCCGGCGGCATCGGCGGGCAGCGCGAAGTCCACTCCGAGCGCCGACGCGACGTCCGCCCGCCCCTCGTCGACGTCGACGAGGGTCACCCGGACCCCCGGAAAGCGGGCGAGCAAACGCGCGACACAGCAGCCGACCATGCCGGCACCGACGACGGTGACCCGATCGCCGACGAGCGGCGCGGCGTCCCACAGCGCGTTGACGGCGGTCTCCACGGTGCCGGCGAGGACGGCGCGCGCGGGCGGCACGTCGTCCGGCACCACGACGACGCACCGGGCCGGAACGACGTAGGCGGTCTGGTGCGGGTACAGGCAGAAGACGGTGCGGCCCTGCAGCGCGGCCGTCCCGTGCTCGACGACGCCGACGCTGAGGTAGCCGTACTTGACCGGCCCCGGGAAGTCTCCGTCCTGGAACGGTGCGCGCATCGCGGCGTACTGGCTCGCCGGGACGCCGCCCCGGAACACGAGCGTCTCGGTCCCGCGGCTGACAGCGGAGCGCAGCGTGCGGACGACGACATCGTCCGGACCGGGCTCCGGCAGCGACAACGGCCGGATCTCACCCACGCCCGGCTCGCACAACCAGAAGGCGAGCGCGTCACGCCGCACCGGCCACACCCCTTCCTGCAGACGTCCGAGTGAACCGTGCCGCATCATCTCCCGTGTTACTGCCGTACGCCATAGACACGGAGGCCGGGGTGCGGACGGTTCGAACGGGCATGGTGATCGGGCGCATCTCCCAGGTGGCGCTGCTCGCCATGCTGGCCGGCACCGTCGGGCTGGGTGTCCTCGGTTGGCTCGTCGGCATCGCGTGCGGTCTGACCACCAACGCCGCTCTGGCCCGCGGACTCACCCGCTCCGGCGCGTGCGCGCTCGGCCCGGCGAACCGGATCACGCTCGCCCGAGCCACGCTGGTCGGCGGCGTTGCGGCATTGGTTGCGGATATGTACGTGCGCCCCGCGCCGGTCACCCCCCTGGTGGCGCTCGCCGTCGTTGCGCTCGCCCTCGACGCGGTCGACGGCTGGATCGCCCGGCGGACGAGGACGGTCTCGGCCCTCGGCGCCCGGTTCGACATGGAAGTCGACGCATTCCTGATCCTCGTCCTGAGCACCTACGTCGCCCGTTCGGTCGGCCCCTGGGTGCTCGCCATCGGTGCGGCGCGCTATGCGTACGTCGCGGTCGGTTGGCTGCGTCCGTGGTTGCGCGAGGCGGTTCCGGCGCGGTACTGGCGCAAGACCGTCGCCGCGATCCAAGGCATCGTGCTCACGGTTGCCGCGGCCCACGTACTGCCCGGCCCGGAAATCGACGCCGCGCTCACCGTGGCGCTGGTGCTGCTCGCCGAGTCGTTCGGGCGCGACGTGTGGTGGCTGCGGCGTCGCAGCCGGGTCGACACCCGGGCGAGCGTCGAGCGGCGTCGAATCCTGGTCCCCGCTCGGTCGCCGTCCCGGGCGGCGGCGGGGTAACGCGGATGGCGAGCGATGACGGGGCACCGGATAAGTGGGGCGGGCGGCGGCGGGTGCGGGCCGTCGCGGCCCGGGTCGTCACATTCCTCGCAGTCCTGCTCGTCTGGTTCGCGCTCGTCGCCCCGAATCAGCTCAGCCGTCTGTCGCCCAGCGCGTTCCTCCGCATCCCGATCGAAGGCCTCGTCGTCGTCGCCCTCGGGCTCGTGCTGGCAGCGCGGGCCCGGTTGGTCCTGGCGATAATCGTCGGCGTCGTGCTCGGCCTGCTGGCCATCGTCAAGATCCTCGACATGGGTTTCTTCGCGGAGCTTGACCGGCCGTTCAACCCGGTCACCGACCGGGGAACGTTCGGGCCGGCGTTCGGCGTTCTGCGCGATTCGGTCGGTCCGACCTGGGCCGTCGTCGTCGCGATCGGCTCCGGGCTCCTCCTCATCGCGCTACCCGTCTTCGTGACGCTGTCGGTCCTGCGCCTGACACGGCTCACCGTCCGGCATCGGGTGGGCTCGGCCCGGGCGGTGACCGCGATGGGAGTCGGCTGGATCGTGTGCGCCGCATTCGGCCTCCAGATCGTGTCCGGCGCACCGATCGCCTCCACGAGCGCAGCCGGGCTCGCGTATGACGAAGTCCACCAGGTACGCGCAGCGCTCCAGGATCAAGCGCGGTTCGGGCCACTGCTGGCGGCCGATGACCCGTTCCGCGACCTGCCCGGCCGGGAACTGCTCACCGGCCTGCGCGGCAAGGACGTCATCGTTGCCTTTGTCGAGAGCTATGGCCGGGTGGCGGTACAAGGCTCGACGTTCTCGCCGGAGGTCGACGCCACCCTCAGGGCCGGTACCCGCTCACTGCGCGCCGCCGGGTTTTCCTCGCGCAGCGCGTTTCTGACGTCATCGACCTTTGGCGGCATCAGTTGGCTCGCTCATGCCACCTTGCAGTCAGGGCTGTGGATCGACAGTCAGCTCCGTTACGACCAGCTCGTCGCGAGCAACCGCTTCACGTTGAGCGACGCGTTCAAACGAGCGGGCTGGCGCACGGTCAGCGATGTGCCGTCGAACAGTCGGGACTGGCCACAGGGCACGTCGTTCTATCACTACGACAAGCTCTACGACGCGCGCAATGTCGGGTACGCCGGTCCGAACTTCAGCTATGCCTCCATGCCGGACCAATACACCCTGTCGGCTCTTCACCGCATGGAACTGGCGAAGCCGACCCGCGCTCCGGTGATGGCGGAGATCGACCTCGTGTCCTCGCACACGCCGTGGGCCCCGTTGCCGCACCTGGTCGACTGGAACAAGGTCGGGGACGGCTCGGTCTTCGACGGCATGCCGGCACAGGGACAGTCGCCGGACGTCGTATGGCGGAACTCGAATCGCGTCCGGGCGGCGTACGGCCAGTCGATCCAGTACTCCCTGAGTGCCCTCATCTCGTTCGTGCAGACCAGCGGCAACAAGAATCTGGTGCTGGTCCTCCTCGGCGACCACCAGCCCGCCACGATCGTCAGCGGCGCGCGTCCGGATCACGACGTGCCGATCACGATCATCGCCCACGACTCGAAGGTCATGGACCGGATCTCGTCGTGGGGCTGGCAGGACGGGATGCTGCCGAGCCCGCACGCTCCGGTGTGGCCGATGGACGCCTTCCGCGACCGCTTCCTGACCGCGTACGGACCCCAACCCGTCAGGCGGTCACCGTGAACGACCGCGACAGCGAGGCGGTCGACGAATCGCCGGCGTACAGATCGATCTGACCCGGCTCGACGACGAACTTCCCGGTGTTGTCGTAGAAGCCGAAATCGGAGCGATCGATCTTGAATGTCACGGTCGTCGACGCCCCCGGGGCCAGCGTCACCCGCTGGAAGCCGCGCAAGCGGCGCACCGGCTGCGAGATGCTCGCGACCGGATCGTGGAGATAGAGCTGGGCCACGTCGTCGCCTGCGACGGTTCCGGTGTTGGTGACCGTCATCGAGGCCTTGACAGTGCCCGAGCGGCTGATGCTGGTTTTGTTCAGCTGGAAGTTGGACACCGTGAACGTCGTGTAGCTGAGCCCGTACCCAAACGGGTACAGCGGGTCGCAGGAGCGCAGATCGCGGTACCGGGACACGTACTTCTGCGTCACGTCACACGGCCGGCCGGTGGGCTCGTGGTTGTAATAGATCGGCACCTGACCCAGCCGCTGCGGGAAGGACACCGGCAACTTGCCGCCGGGGTTGACCTTGCCGAACACGACGTCGGCGACCGCATTGCCGGCTTCGACGCCCGGGAACCACGCTTCGAGGATCGCCGGTGAGCTCGCGTCGACCTCGCTCAGGGTCAGCGGCCGGCCGTTGAACAGCACCACCACGAACGGCTTGCCCGTCGCCTTGATCCGATCGATCAGCTCCTGCTGCTTGCCGGGCAGATCGATCACCGAGCGAGACGCCGCCTCGCCGCTCATCCCGCGGGATTCACCCAGCGCCAGGACGACCTGCTGGGCGTTGTTGGCCGCGGTGACCGCCGCGTCGAACCCGGCGTTCGAACCGCACTCGTCGGCCGGGGTGTTGTTCGGCGGGTCGACGTCATTGATCGTGCAGCCCTGGGTGAACGTGGTGTTCGGGTTCTGGGCCTTGATTCCGTCGTAGACGCTCACCGCGTCCGCGTCGTGACCTTGCCCCCACCACGGCCCGAGCATGTCGTGCTTGTCGTTGCCGAGGGGACCGATCACGGCGGTCGACTTGGTGGGATCCAGCGGGAGGGTGCCGGCGGAATTCTTGAGCAGCACCATCGACTCGCCGGCCGCCTTTCGGGCCGCGGCCCGATCCGAGGCGGTCAGGAAGCTCGCCGGATCCGTGGCCTTGGCCTGGTCGACGTAGGGGTGCTGGAACAGACCGGCGCGGAACTTGACCCGAAGGATGCGGCGTACGGCGTCGTTGAGGCGGGCCATGGAGATCCGGCCTTGACTCAGCAGCTGTGCGCCGTAGTCGCGGATGTTCGTGCTGACCATCTCCGAGTCGGTGCCGGCCATCAGCGCGTTGGCTCCGGCCTGCGGTCCGTCGGCGGCGGTTCCGTGGCCACACGGGCCGCCGGCCGGCATCACACCCGGGCAGGCCCGGGTTTCCGAGACCGCGGTGTAGTCGCTTTCGATGAACCCGTCGAAGCCCCATTCCTTCTTCAGGATGTCGGTCTCGGTGTAGTGGTTCGCGCAGCCCGGCACGCCGTTGATCGCGTTGAAGGAGCACATGACGGTGTCCGCGCCGGCGTCGATGGCCGCCTTGAACGGCGGCAGGTACAGGTTGCGCAGCCGCTGCTCGGACATGTCGGTCGTGTTGTAGTCGCGACCGCCCTCGGGTTGGCCGTAGGCGACGTAGTGCTTGGGGCTGGAGACGACCTTGTCGCGCGCGGCGTAGTTGCTGCCCTGGTCGCCCTTGACCCGAGCAACACCCATCACCGAACCGAGATAGGGGTCCTCGCCGTTGCCCTCGACGATGCGTCCCCACCGCGGTTCGTGGGAGACATCGAGCATCGGGCTGTAGACCTGCTTGATGCCCACGGTGGCCGACTCGCGGGCGCCGATGGACGCGTCGGTACGGGCGACGCGCGGGTCGAAGGAGCTCGCGGCACCGAGCGGGACGGGGAAGATCGTGCGGTAGCCGTGGATCGTGTCGTAGGCGAAGAGGATCGGGATGTGGAGGCGGGACTGCTCGACAGCGACGTGCTGGTAATGATTGATCTTCGCCGGGTCGACGAGGCTGAAGACCCCGCCGACGCCCGCCTTCGCGTCGGCGTCAGTGATCTGGCCGTCCGAGAGCAGCTGCACCTGTTGCAGCTTCTCCTCCGTCGTCATGCGGGATAGCAGGGCATCGACCTTGTTCTCGATCCTGCTGCTCGGCGTCGCCGCGTGCGTCAGGGCTGTAGCACGGCTGGGACTCGTCGCCGCAGTCGCGGCGACGCCTATCCCGGCCACCGTCGCGGCAGCAGTTACGGCGGTTGCAATGATCACGAACGTGCTTCGCTTCATCGGATCTCCCCAGTTCTGGACCTCGACGGCCGACAGTCAGGTTTTCACCGGATATGTGCGCTAGGTAACAAAGATGTTGCTCGGGGCTAGAGGTAGGCGCAACAGCCCTGCACAAAGTTGTCGACCGCGGCGACGAAGGCGTCGCATTCGGTCTCGCCGATCTCGAGGCTCAACGCGATCATTCCGCGCCGCGCGAGATGGAAGCCGCGGTCCAGCATGTCCAGGTGGAACAGTTCTCGGAGCGCAGGCTCGGGACGGATGTCCCTCGCGGCTGCGATGGCTTCGGTCTGGAAGTGCACGGTCATCAGACTGCCGAGGCCGGTCCACTGCATGGCGGCCTGACGGCTCGCGCACACCGCGTTGAGCCGGTCGCGCAGACGCTCACCTCGGTCGAACAGCGCCTGGCTCGTCTCCGAGGTGAAGATGCGGGTGAGACCTGCGTAGCCCGCGGCCATGCTCAGCACGTTGTTGTTGAAGGTGCCCGCGTGTGGCACGGATGCAGCGGCTCGGGGGTCGTACATCAACATGAGGTCGGACCGACCCCCGAAGGCGCCGAAGGTCATCCCGCCGCCGATGTACTTGCCGAGGGTGGTCAGGTCGGGCGTGATAGCCAGCCGCTTCTGCATGCCGCCGTCGGACATCCGCGACGTCATCACCTCGTCGAAGATCAAAATCGCTCCGACGTCATCGGCGCATCTGCGCAGCATGGCGAGAAAGCCCCGATCCCCGGGTACGCAGCCACCGCTTCCCAGCATCGGTTCGACCAGGACCGCCGCCAAATCCGATCCGTACTCACGGATCAGGGCCTCCGTTCCCACGGTGTCGTTGTAGGTCCCGATGACCCACGCGTGGGGCGCATTGATCGGGATTCCGCCGCCACCGAAGGACAGGATCGAGCCGTGGTAGGCCCCGTCGAAGACCAGGACCTTCGAACGGCCGTTGTGGGCGCGTGCGGTCGCCAGCGCCAGCAGATTGGCCTCGGTGCCGGAGTTGGTGAACCTGACCAGATCGAGCGAGGCAAATCGGTCGCACAGCAGGCCGGCGAGCTTGGCTTCGGCGACGCCCTGGGCGCCGAGGTTCCAGCCGCCGTCGAGCGCGCCGTCGATGGCGGCACGGATGATCGGATTGCTATGGCCGTACAGACCGGCGGTGTACTCACCGAGCAGGTCGATGTAGTCGTGCCCGTCCACGTCGGTCAGCGTGCAGCCGGCTCCGCCCTGCATCGTGATGGGGAACGGCGCAAAGAACAGCGTCGTGCGCGTGTTGCCTCCGGGCA
>JAVHVH010000052.1:0-6600 GCA_032160665.1 Pseudonocardiales bacterium | reverse complement strand
TTGGCCGCGACCGCCTTCAGACACCAGTCCGTTCCGGCCTTCTCGAAGACCCAGTCCATGAACAGGCCGTAGTTGCCAGGGCCGACGAACCAGTTGAGCATCGGCGGCATCTCCATGAGCACGTCCTCGGTGAGCAGCCGCTTGAGACCCTCGACATCGGAGTGCTCGAACGCCTTCATGTAGCGATCGACCCAGGCGCGCTGCTCGGCTGCGGACGGCTCGCTGAGACGTTCCTGCCGGACCCCGCCTTCCTTCACGCGGGTACGCGCCCGCTGCAGGGAGCTGTTCACCGACACGACGGTAGTGCCGAGGATTTCCGCAGCCTCGGACGCGGAGAAGCTGAGCACGTCACGCAGGATCAGCGCACCACGCTGACGCGCCGACAGGTGCTGCAGGGCGGCGACGAACGCCAAGCGCAGGCTGCTGCGGTCGATCACGGCTCTAGCCGGATCGCCCGCGTCCAGCAACGAGTCCGGCAAGGGCTGGAGCCAGGCGACGTTCTCTCCCCGCACAAGCGACCCGAGCGGGTCCGACGCGGCCACCAGACCCGACGGCAGCGGTCGGCGGCTGCGGACCTCCAAGGCGGTCAGGCAGGCGTTCGACGCGATCCGGTAGAGCCAGGTGCGCAGTGAACTGCGAGTCTCGTCGTACTGCTCCCGCGCCCGCCACGCCCTCAGGTACGTGTCCTGGACCAAGTCCTCGGCGTCGCGAGACGAGCCGAGCATCCGGTAGCAGTACGCCAGCAACTCCGAACGGAACGGTTCGAGCAGGCGGTCGAAGCCTTCTACCTTCGTCGTCACGCCCACGCCCCTTCTCTGCTCCTATCAAGACCACCGTATCGAGGCGGGCGACAACGGCTTCAGATCTCAACTACACCCTCGATTGTGAAGAGCCCAGGACGCCGCTTGGGGGTGCCTGGTTCGCTTCGTTGGGTAGTGCGATCGTCGACTACGGGCACCGAGTTGGCGAGGTGACGACGATCGCCGCCGACAGCGGTGTCACCGACACGAACGTCCTGACCGGCTACCTCGTCATCACCGCGGACGATCGCGATACTGCCGTGCGCATGGCCCGAGGATGCCCCGGGCTGGCGAACGGGGTCAGCGTCGAGGTCGCAGAGGCCATCGAGGCGTGACCTGCATGCACGTGGCGCCGGATCATCCAGACTGACCCGGCGCCACACGGTCGTCAGCGTGTACCGACGACCGAGAACCGCCGATCGCACCGAATGAGTGTGCGCCCGAATGCCATGAACCGGAGTGACCTTGTCCCGCAGCGGGATCCGTAAACGAAACGCCGTCGACATGCCGGGCGCCTCGTGCCGTGCGAGGGCCAATCTCTCAGCGGCGTGCTGGCGCACTAGCTGATCAAGGCGGTCTAACGTCAACGGGCTAGACCTAACCGCTGCCGACCAAGGCCCGCCATGCTAGACGAAATTGACCCGTTCGCTAGTCCAGACGGATATGGCGAGGGCACCCGCGAGAGTTACTTTGCGTCGCAACGGTCCACAGACCGCTTCTATGCATCCAAGAGCTTCACGATCGACAGGGTGATGTCGTCGGATCACGGGCAACCAGCCCGGTTCGTGCACAAGGTCTTCGACAACGACGTCGAGAGCCGGGTCGATCTCGACGGTGAAGAGTGGATCATCTCGACGTCGCCCGGTGGCCGCGTCCAAGTCAAGTTACTCGTAGCCCGCGAGGTTGGCCGGATCAATGAGCTGTGGATTCAGCGCATTCCGACTACCGGTCAAGGCAAGACGACGGTCTCGCTCAACGTGAAGTCCGACGGGGGCCCAGCGGCTCGTGGACCTGTTGAAGACGCTCGATCACATGCCCGTTGCCGGCGCGGCTGAAACCCAACGAATCGATGATTCGCTGATCAGGATGGTGCTGTCAGACCCGCACAACCTCGACACGGTCTACCGTCAGGCTCGGGACCGGGTGCGTCAACTGATCGAGGCCGACAGTTCAAGCCCGGACGTCATAGCGCTGGCTCACCGGCGGCAGCAGGTCGCGTGCCCGGTTATGGATCGCTCTGCCCGTCCCGCGCCATCCATTCACCGCACGCGCTGGGTAGCGAGACCGTACCGAGGAGCCGGGCTTCAACGCGTGAACGTCTGTCAGCTGAGGTGGAACTGAAACTTCTCGCCGCGGGAGACCGCGTCCGCATACGCGACCAGTTCCGCGTCAGACAGGCTGACGCCGATTCGCCGCAGCGCGAGTAGGGCGAGGGGCTTGATGTCCTCGGCCGGTTTGCCGGTGTGCTTGTCGCGCAACTCTGCATCGAGTTCGTTCACCCGCGAGGAGGACTGAGCGAAGATCGACTGCCCGCCGCCGACATTCATGTTGAACACCATTTGTCCAGCATCGCACGGTGTGTAGCGCTGTCGGTGTCCTGCTCGGATACTGCCGGCTATGACCCGTCCAACCCGACCCTCGGAGCAGAGTCCCGAAATGATCAACTCGGCAGTGGGGCCGGCGCGCTGGGTGCGACCGTCCGACAACCGACCCGCTCGCGGGCACGGTTGTAGCGGCTCGCGACGTACGCCCTCGAGAGTCAGCTTCGTCCTTTAGGCGGATCCTCAAAATGACCCAGCCGGCCCGCGCATATCGCGCGCTGCCGCGCGCGTCGATCAGCCGCCAAATCTGTACCAGAATCGGCGCAGTGCGCGCTCACGGGTGCTGGGGCGGCGTGAGTGGCGAACTGTCGCCGGTCACCGAAGGTGTCCGTTGGGTGCCGAGCTCGGGAGCTGAGTCTGATCGGCGGGCGGCCGGCTCCGCTCGCGCCGGTTGATCTTCATCATGGGCTGTGCCAGGTCGGTGACGACGCCCGCTGGCTTGTCACGGATGGCGCATGCTGATCGGCACTGGCTAGGGCGGGGAAGGACGGCGCCGGTGACGGCGGGAACCGTCTCGATCTTGACAACCGATCCACGCATCGCCCTCCGGCGAGAACGAGAACGTGCGGCGGCACCAAGGTGGGCGTATACGAGTGTTCGCGCGGGCAGAGGCCAGCAGATTCGAGGCTTATCGAAGCGCTCCGGACCTCCGCGCGGCAGTGCCGCGCGCGACCCTCAGCGCGAGGCGATCGTAGTGGCGGACGCCCTCCCTACTTGCGTGCGGCTACGAGTTGCCACGGTCACCGTCGTCGCGGCGAGAGCGCGGCCTGCCGGCATGGCCAGTTACCGAGCGCGACCGGCCCAAGCCTGCGATGCGCTCGGGATCCGTCGCGATATCGAGCACGTCGCTGGTTCGGATGAGTCGCGCAGTTCAGTCGCTATGCGCCCGGCAGAGGCGGCGCAAGTTCGATCCCCAGAACGATGCGCTCATAGCCGATGGTCGCGCACGTGATCCGGATGATCAATAGGGAGCATTGGTCGTCCCCCCGACCACAACTCCGTCTTGATCAAGGTCCAGACATGCGACCGGACCTGCCGATGTGCGGTCGTGCGACGCCGCAGCTGGTTAGATCAGCGACCATGCAGAGATCGGCCCGGCTCGTCGGCATCGTCGCCATGATCGGACTCCTCGGGTTGGCCGCTTGCAGCTCGTCAAGCCCCAAGACAAAGAGCGGCATAGAGGTGACCTTCACGAATTCCAATAGCGCAGATGTCACGATCTACGGCTGCACGGCTCCCGCGTGCCATGGAGCGGTAAAGCTGCAGGGTTGCCGTAACCCTGCGTGTCCGGAGCCGAAGCCCGGCGAAGCACCCGCTGGCGGCTTCTTTGGCTGGACGGAAACCCGCGAGTTGCCACGTCAGTACCGGGTAGTGCTACACGGCAAGCCCGTTCGCTGTCCATCGGCCACCGGACGACCCGCGACTTGGCCGACGTCTGACGAGTACGCCGTGAGCTATGACATCACCCCATCGGGTACCTGCATCATCGCCAGCCGCGGCCCCTTGCCGTAGGGGACCCATACGCGCCGCCATCGTGGCCAGTGCGACCATGCCGCCGTCAGCGCGGTCGTGCCGAGAAGCATGCGTTCCAGTGTTCGCAAACGAGCGGGCAACATTGACGGAGGCGCACCGGCGCTATCCTCTCCGCCATGATCACCGACGAACGCTGCCCGGCCGTTCTGCACCGTGACATCGAAGTCGTTCGCTGCGAACGCCCCCCAGGGACATGACGGAACGCACTCGGGATCTACGGATCGGTCGTCCTTTGACTGGTCGGAGCCGGACGCGAGCGGCGGGTTCGATGTCATGTCGGTTGTCGGGCCGTCTGAAGATGAGGAGCGGGCCTCTTACGCGGCGATCCAGGTGGAGCGATGCATCTATTGCGATGCTCACGACTTCGAGATCGCCTTCGTGTTCATGCAGCCACGCGGCCTACGGGTCGCAGTGCCAGGACGCGTCGGCCTCTGCGCTGTGTGCCATCGGCTGCTTCGTGACGGCGACTTCGATGGCGTGCTCGGACGGTGACGCGGCACGGGTTTCGATGACTTCCCCGACGACGCGGTCCTCGACCTCATTTCGGCAAGCCGCACAGCCCTGCCCGCGTAGCCGAACAGCCCGCTCTTGCCGCTGTCGCGGCGCAGCGCGAGAGCGCCAGCTCGGCGTCGTCGCGAGTCACCACCATCGCCGCCTCGTCCACGATCACCCTGCCGGCACAACGGCTGGACTTGCCGGGGCGTCCGGAAGACCGGCGCGCAGCAGAACGCCTTTGATCCGGGCATCGAGCACCCGCGGCTCAAGGGGTTTGACGACGTAGTCGTCGGCCCCGCATTCCAGACCGACGACCACCTCGATCGGGTCGCTGCGAGCGGTCAGCAGCACGATCGGCAGGCTGTCGATCGCACCAAGGCGTCGACACATCTCGAAACCGTCAATGCCAGGCAGCATCACGTCGACGATCGCGAGATCGGTCCCGAAGACGATCCACCGGATGACCGCGAAAGCAGGAGCCTGGACGTCCCCGGGTCGTAGGGACGGTTGCCGCGAACACGAACTCGCAGCCTGAAACGACAAACAGCATCAACCTGCTCCTCTGGTGCAGGCGCGCAGAGTGCTCGCCGACCCGGCTCGACCACAACCGCACATGGGCGTTCTCGATCTCGGCCCAGAGCTTGACAACCCGCACAGCGCGGCACCGCTTCGCAAGAGCATCGACTCGGCCGACTGATCGACCACCTTCACAAGATCGGCCGATCAGAATCGGTCATTAGCGAGGCCGGGTTGCGAACCAAGTCCTCCTCTCGGAGCAGCACGGAAACGCCGCCGTCATGCGCGCTCGCGACGGCTACTCGGACGTGCGCGATGAGGCCAGCCAGGCGGAGCGCCGCTCTTGTCAACTTTCTGGGCCATAGTCGAGGTCCTGACCCGGTCCGAAGGTGTCGTACCCAGGTGGCGGGTCCCACCGGATGCTGATGTTGCGGATGGGGTCGTAGACGGCGGACCGCTTTCGCGGGTCGTCCGAGTTTTCGACGCGGGAGGCGACGACTCGCCGTTGAAGGAAGCCAGGGCCGAGCCGCACGCCCGTGATCCGTTCGGCGAGGGCCATCATCTTCGCGTACTGAAGGTCGACCAAGCCTTCGGCCTCATCCAGGACCAGGTCGAGATCGAGGATGTCACCAAGAAACCTGTCTGGGTCGGACCCGTGGCGCTGGTCGGGAAAGTCGAAGCTGGTAATGAGCTGTCCGCGTTCCCAATAGCTGAACTCGGTCAGCGCGTTGACGTTCCAGAAGACAACGACGCCCTGCTCTACCGTGGACATCGCCAACAGCGAATTCGCGTACTGATCGGGAAAGCCGTTGTCCTGATAGATGATCGTCCAGCCGTTCTCAGTGTCGAAGACTGCAATCCCTTCCCCGCCGAAGCGCTCCGCTGCATTGGCGACGCCAGACAGGTCGACTTCTTCGGCGCTCGGGAATCCGGCCCGGTCGACGACCTCCGCGACGCGCATGCCCCGCACGAACGTGAAGCAGCTGGCCTGGCCCATCCACGGGCCCGGCCGCTCGTCCGATTCCAACCATTCGTAGTCAGACACGGTCATCTGACGCCTCCCTCCCCGTCGCGCAGCGCACTGTATCGCCGCTGATGTGTGCGGTCCTGTCGATGTACGTGTAAAGATCGTCGCCGTGGATGCCGATGCGCGCGCTGCACGGCAACCTGATCATCGAAAGACCCGACGCCTCGCCCACGGATTCCGCAACTTCGACAACTACCGACTACGCATCCTGCTCGTCGCCGACGGAACCCGGCCCTGTCGACACCGCCCGAACCATGCTTAGAACCGAAGAGCCCGTTGTATCGAGCACTTCGCCGGCGGCGGACTGCTGCGCAGATCGATCGCTAGGTGCGAGTGTCAGCTGAATCAGGGTCAGACCGGCGGCGCAAAGACCCGGTGTCCGGCTTGGCAACTGACCGAAGGGCTGAAGGCCTACGGCAACGTCTCGGCCACAACGACGAGGTCGACGAACTCCGGAGCACCGTCGAGCATGTCGGCCATTGCCGCTCGCGCGGGCTGAAGCCGCTGTCGCGGCGCAGCGCGACAAGTAGCCGCTGTCGCGGCGCAGCGCGACAAGTAGCCGCTGTCGCGGCGCAGCGCGACAAGTAGCCGCTGTCGCGACCACGCGACCATGCCGGCGGGTTAGTGC